>JAFPTK010000248.1 GCA_017400305.1 Lachnospiraceae bacterium
AAAGAAGTACAAGATCCGCCGCCGCCCGCAGCTGTTGAACGACACCCATCCGCTCTGGGCCAAGACCCCGGGCGACTGCACGGATGAGGAGTATCGCGAGTTCTATCGCAAGGTCTTCCGCGATTACAAGGAGCCCCTGTTCTGGATCCACTTAAACATGGATTATCCGTTCAATCTAAAGGGCATCCTCTACTTCCCGAAGATCAATCTGGAGTTTGAGTCGGCGGAGGGCATGATCAAGCTCTACAACAACCAGGTCTTCATCGCGGACAACATCAAGGAGGTCATTCCGGAATACCTGATGCTCTTAAAGGGCGTCATCGACTGCCCGGATCTGCCCCTCAATGTCTCCCGGAGCGCCCTGCAGAATGACGGCTTCGTGACCAAGATCTCCGATTACATCAGCAAGAAGGTCGCGGAGAAGCTCGCAGGCCTGTGCAAGACGGATAAGGAGAATTACGACAAGTACTGGGATGACATCAGTCCCTTCATCAAGTACGGCTGCTTAAAGGACGACAAATTCTGCGACAAGATGAACGACTACATCCTGTTCAAGGATCTCGACGGCAAGTATCTCACCCTCCCCGAAGCGCTTGAGATCAATGTGGGCAAGGGAGAGGATACGGAGGAAGAGAACGCCGTCGATGAGAACGGCGACCAGGTCGAGGCAGAGGTGGTCGATGCCGACGGGAATCCGGTCGCGGAGGAGGCGAAACCCGACGGAGACGGCGGAGAGACCGCTGCGGAGGAGAAGCCGGAGGAAAAGAAGGAAAAGACGATCTACTATGTCACGGACGAGCAGCAGCAGAGCCAGTACATCAATATGTTCCGCGCGCAGAAGATGCAGGCCTTCATCCTGAATCACAATATCGATATGCCGTTTGTCCAGCAGCTGGAATCCCGCAATGAAGGGATCCACTTCGCCCGCATCGATGCGGAGCTGGGGGAGGAATTCAAGGGCAAGACCTCCAAGAAGGCGGCTGAGGAGCTGGAGGAGGAGGAGAAGAAGCTGGAGAAGCGTCTCCGCAAGGCACTCAAGAATGACAAGCTCGTCGTGAAGCTGCAGAAGCTCAAGGACAAGAAGGTCTCCGCCATGCTCACCCAGAGCGAGGAGAGCCGCCGCATGGCTGACATGATGAAGATGTACGCCATGAACGGGATGCCGATGATGGGCGATCTTGGCGCGGAGGGGCAGACCCTCATCTTAAATGCCGGCCATCCGCTGGTGAAATACGTGACGGAGCACGAGGACGGCGAAAATACGAAGCTCATCTGCGAGCAGCTCTATGACCTGGCGCGCATCCAGAACGCGCCGCTTTCGGCGGAGGCGATGACGAAGTTCGTCGCACGCTCCAATGAGATCATGCTCCTGCTGGCAAAATAAACAGACCGAAAAATGAAGAAAAAGGAAGACCGGTTGGTGATCTGTTACTGCCTGGCGGCCGCGGCGATACTGCTCACGGTCTGCTCCCGGTCTTCCTTTTTGTATGTGTTCAATAACTGGGACGACGCCAATTCCTATATGACCGTCGGAAAATCGATCTTTCGGGGCCTCGTCCCTTACCGGGATCTCTTTGATCAGAAAGGGATCCTTTTGTATTTTTTCTACGGACTGGCATCCCTGGTCTCTGCCACGGATTTTCACGCGGTCTGGGTGCTGGAGGTGATCGCCGCGGCCGCGTCGCTCTGTGCGGTCCACCGGATCCTGACCCTGTATCTTAAGACCCGTGTGATGCCCGTTGTCCTGACTCCTCTCATCGGCGCGGTGATCTATTCCTCCCGTTGCTTCTACCGGGGCGGGAGCGCCGAGGAGTTTCTGTTTCCCTTCCTGTTGTGGGGGATGTTTCTCTCTTTCCGCTACTTCCGCAGGACCTATCCGGCTGCGGTGTCGTACCGGACGGTTCTGACGGGCGGGATCCTGGCCGGCTGCGTCTTTCATATCAAATTCAGTTCCCTGGGACTGTTCTTTGCGTGGATGGCCGTGATGTTTTTTGCGCTTCTGATCGGTGCGCGGGATCCGCGGCGCGCCTTTGCGAGCTGTCTCGTCTTCCTGGCGGGGATGGGGATCGCGACCCTTCCGTGGCTCATCTACTTCGGCGTGAACCACGCGGTGGCGGACTGGTTTCATGTCTACATTTACCGCAATGTCTTCGAATACGGCAAGACGCTCGCTCTTGGCGAACGGATCCATCTCATCTACCGGACGCTCATCGATCATGCGCTCAACAATCGCCCGGCGGCGATGCTTTTATTATTCGGATTTTTCTACTTATTCGTGTGCGCGGTGATCACCGTTCTGCGGCGCGGCAAGGGGGAGGGCGGCCTGCTGGGCCTGTCGATCCCGGAGTTCCTCAATGCGGCCATGCAGGTCCTCTTTCTGACGCTCGTCATCTTTTTCGGCGGTGTCAGTCTGCCGTATTATTCCTTTCCGATCACAGCCTTTGCGGTGGCGGGCGGGATCGCGGCCGGAAATCTGATCGAGTGGATCACGGAACGGTTCCGCAGCAAGTCCCCTGCCGCACCGGAGGAGAAGGGAAAGAAAGATCGGAAATGGGTCGGGATCGCCGGCTTCGGTGCAGCGGCGCTTGCGGCGTCCGCCCTGTATGCCCTGTCGGTGTCGGGCAATCCCTCCTTCCGACAGGTGAGGGCGGAGGATTTCTGGCTGTTCCGTTTTCGGGATCATATCGCGGCCTCCGGGGTGCAGGATCCGCACCTCATCAATGTCGGCTGTTTTGACGCGGGGCTCTACACCGTGACGGATTCCGTCCCGGTCTGTTACTATTTCCAGACGCAGACCCTGGGAATGGAGGAGGTACATCATGAGCAGAAGGAGTGCATCCGCCAGGGGATCCCGGATTTCATCCTCTCACGGGATGAGGAATACCCTTATACGGACGGGTACCGTCTGGTCCTGACGGAGGAGGCCCGTTTGCCCGATGAGCAGCATATCTATTATCTGTATCAGAAAAAGGAATGAGCCGAACGATCTGTCCGGCTCATTCCGATAAATCCTCTTCCGTACGGTAACGGATCAGTCGATGAACAGCACCTTCCTGGCGGATTTCTCATCCGCGAAGGGGCCCGGGAGAGCGGAGACTCCGCGGTGATCCCCATTGTAATCGCGGTCAAAGATGATCTCGCTCCCGTCCGGTGACTCGAAGCGCTGCTCCGGTTCAAAGGCGCAGCCTAAGATGTCGCTGGTGATGATGCCGCAGCGGAAGGCCTTGAGGAAGGAATACACATTGGTCTTGAGCGTGTACTTGCCGTCCTTCTCCGTCAGCTGGATCGTCACCTTGTGCTCCTTGTCGACGAGCTTGTCCTTTTCATGCTTGCAGACGCTGGCGCCGTTAAAGTAGGCGTTGCCCTTCACCCACACCGGGAGATGACCGAAGTGTGCCTTCGCGAGCGCGCCCATATCGGGCATATCCCCGGATCTGAACGGCTTGAACCACTCCTCGTAGGTCGGGAAGATGTTGAAGGGAGCGGTCCCGACCCCCATATAATCCGAATCGGTCGGCTTTTTCTTGCGGTCCTCGATGGGGTAGTGCTGGATGAAGATGTTGTTGTAGATCCGGTCGTCCCCGTGGAGGATCGTCATGAAGCCGGCAACCTCCGTCCTGTGGCGGATATGGTAAGGGGTGTAGCGGGGTTCCCTCTGCCCGTTGATCTCGCTGTCCACACCGGAATTGACCAGGACGAAGGAACCGAGACAGAGGTTGTGCACACAGGCAATGCCCTCGCTCGGGATCGCGAAGGAGACCTTGGAGAGCAGGACGTTGTTGTCGATCAGGGTGGGACCGTGTCCGACCTCGATAAAGACATCTGTATTGAACATGATGCCGTTGCGCGTCTTCACACCGTCGGGGCGGAAGTTGTGGTGCATGAGATTCGAGGTGATGCGGGCACCCTGTGCCTCCCAGTCCAGCCACACGCCCATGATGCAGTGGTGGATATGATTGCGGCGGATGGTCACATCGATGCCGGCATGCAGCTTGATGCCGGCCGTCTCGGCACCGCCCAGCTGGGAAGAATTGCAGATGTGGTGGATATGGCAGTCCTCGATGGTGGAGAAGACACCGCCCATGCGCCCCACGATACCGGTCTGCTCACAGTGATGGATGTGGCAGCGGCGTATGATATGGCTGCCGATCCGTTCCTTGGTCCAGCCGTGATACTGACCGCGGCAGACGGCGTCACGCTCCATCTGGGTGGGACTCTTCACGTGCTTCTTCGTAAAGTACATGTCATTTTCCGGATCGAGATATTTCCCAAGAGAGATCCCGCAGCAGCGGCTGCCGTAGATCTCGCAGTCCTCGATCACCCAGCCCTTGCTCCAGTGCGGACCGATCATTCCGTCCTGATACGCCGCCGGCGGCGCCCAGGTCGTGGCGGCCTTGTTGATATTAAAGCCCCTCACCGTGATGTAGTTCACGTAGTTCTTGTCCGGCATGAAGCAGTTGCGCCGGACCGTGATCTCCACATTTTCCTTATTGGGGTCCAGACCGTGGAAATTCGCGTAGAAGACCGTCTCGTCGCCGTCCTGTTCCGTGTACCACTGATAACGCGCTTCCTCGGCGTTCCAGGCGTATTCGTCCGGCTTGGCCTTCTGGCAGTCCGCCAGGCTCACGGTCTCGTACATGGCGAGGTTATTTAAAAAGACGCAGCCGGTATGGCGGATTTTGGGAGAGAAATACCAGTCGCCGTAGACAAATGTGGTGTAAGGGTGGTAGGAACCGAAGATGCTGTTGTTGACGCGCGCGGTCCACACAGAGCCCTTGTATTTCTTCCAGGTCTTGAGCTCCTCTGCGCCGGTGATCACCGCTCCCAGGGGCTTCTCCGAGCGATAGACGATCGGAGCGTCCGGGAGACCGGCGTTTATGGGATTCACATATTCCCGGTAGATGCCGGGTGCCACGATTACCTCGTCGCCGGGCATGGCAATCCTGGCGGCGTCATTGATGTGCTTAAACGGCATGGACTTGCTCCCGTCACCGTCGCGGGACGCGTTGGCATTGACATAGTAGATCTGTTTTTCTTTCATCCGTGAGCCCTCCTTTGCTGGACGATTATTCCTTCTGTCAGTATATCAGTTTGGGGGCCGGCATACAACGGAGAGAGCCCGGGAAAAGTGTTCGGGATCGGCAAAGTATGATATGATAGAAAAGTATCCTGTTCAGAGCATCCAACCGGCGGAAAGGAGCGTCACATCCCATGAAGCAGATCATCATCGCGACCAATGACAGGGAAAGGATCGAGCGGCAGCTGTCGGGGAGAGACCTTCATGTCACCTGGTGCCCGATGACGATCGAGGGGATCCAGGAGGTCCGCGACCGCTCCAATCTGATGTTTCTGGTGGCCAAGGACGAGGATGAGGATGAATTAAAGAGGATCGGACTGTATCTCCGGGATCTCTGCATCGAGTATGAGAAGATCCTGTACATCTACGGCAATCGCAGAAGTGTCGACATCCTGCGCGCCAGGATCCCGGCCCTCTATGTGCGCAAATCCGGTTACACCATCAAGGAGCCCTTTTCCCTCTTGCTGGATGACGTGGCGGCCATGGAGCAGGATGAATCCGTCGATCTGCCGGGCCTTCTGATCCTGGATGACAAGACGGAATTCATCGAGAGACTGCGTCTTTACCTGGAACCGTATTTCCGGATCTATGTGAGCCACTATGATCCGCAGGAGCTGGGGATCCTGGTTCTCCGTTCCAATGTGGTCCTCATGGGCACGGACCGGCTGATGACCGTGATCCAGTTTATGGAGCTCTCCCGCATGATCGGACGCAGAAGAGAGGTGCCGGACTTCCATCTGTACTTTCTGGCGAAGACACAGGAGGAGAGGGCAATGTTCAATTCGGAGGCCGCCCGATACGGGATCGCGTTCTCTGCAGATATGGACGCGTCGCGGGTGGCGGACTACCTGATCCGCGCGAATGTGCACACCATTATCCCGGATCACGAAGATGAATTAAAAGATTTCTCTTGACAATGAAAAAAGACCGGTGATAAAATCACCCACATGAAAGGCAAAGGCGTCTTAACGAAAGTTAAGGCGCTTTTTCTTTTGGACGATGCAATGGGGCTTCGCGCGCGGTACCCGTTACATCGTTTTTTATTGTCAATGGTATTTGCTGTCGAAGGAAGGAGGGAAGAAGAGATGGAAGAAATGATGAGCCTGATCAACAGTGAAGTATTCGGCGTGTGGTTCCTAATCGGTGCTGCCCTGGTGTTCTGGATGCAGGCCGGCTTTGCCATGGTGGAGGCGGGATTTACCCGGGCGAAAAATACCGGCAATATCATCATGAAGAACCTGATGGATTTCTGTATCGGTACCTGTGTGTTCGTACCGCTGGGCTTCGGCCTGCTGTTCGGTGAGGACAGCCTCGGCGGCTTCATCGGAAGGCCGTCCCTGGCGATCTTTACGAACTATCAGGAGTTTGACTGGTCCAATTTTGTATTTAACCTGGTGTTCTGCGCGACTACAGCGACCATCGTCTCCGGTGCCATGGCGGAGCGGACCCGGTTCATCTCCTATTGTATCTACTCGGCGGTGATCTCGGCGGTGATCTATCCCATTGAGGCACACTGGATCTGGGGCGGCGGCTGGCTCGCCCGGCTCGGGTTTCATGATTTTGCGGGTTCCTGCGCGATCCATATGGTGGGCGGCATCTCGGCGCTGATCGGCGCGGCGATCCTGGGACCCCGCATCGGGAAATTCGTGAAGGACAAGAGCGGAAAGATCACAAAGGTCAACGCGTTTCCCGGACACAACCTGGCGATCGGCGCTCTGGGCGTCTTCATCCTCTGGCTCGGCTGGTACGGCTTTAACGGTGCGGCCTGCACATCGCTGGAGCAGCTGGGCAGTGTGTTTGTCACCACCACGATCGCCCCTGCGGTTGCCACCGTCGTGACCATGATCTTTACCTGGATCCGATATGGGAAGCCCGATGTCTCCATGAGCCTGAACGCCTCTCTGGCCGGTCTTGTGGCGATCACCGCACCCTGCGATGTGACGGACGCCTTCGGCTCCATCGTCATCGGCGCGGTCTCCGGCCTGCTGGTGGTCTTCGGGGTGTGGTTCCTGGATGAAAAGCTGCGGGTGGACGACCCGGTGGGCGCTGTGGCGGTGCATATGTTAAACGGGATCTGGGGAACGCTGGCGGTCGGTCTCTTCGCGACAACCTCTGCACCCGGGAACGACAGTGTGGTCGGTCTCTTCTACGGCGGCGGCGTGAAACAACTGGGGATCCAGCTGCTGGGATTTGCTTCGGTCGCGCTCTGGACGGCGGTCACGATCACAGCGGCCTATCTGGTCATCAAGGCGCTCTTTGGTCTGCGTGTGACGGAGGAAGAGGAGATCACCGGTCTGGATGCCACGGAGCACGGTCTGGCCAGCGCCTATTCCGGATTCTCCATCATGGATGTCTCCAACACGATGATCGTGGATGCCAATGAGAACACGGATCTGGGGACCGCGGAGTATGCGGAAGCCAGCGATGCACAGAAAAACGCGGCAGTTAAGGTGGTCAGTGAAGCGCCGCTCGCACCGGAATTTGATTCCGGGATGCACAAGGTCTCCATTATCTGTAAGCTGGCGCGGTTTGATGTCCTGAAGCGGGCGCTGAACGATCTGGGCGTGACCGGCATGACCATGACGCAGGTGATGGGCTGCGGGATCCAGAAGGGCTCCGGCGAGCGTTACCGCGGGGTAGAGGTGGATGCGACCCTCCTGCCGAAGATCAAGGTGGAGGTGATCGTCTCCAAGATCCCGGTGGAAAAAGTCATCGAGACGGCGAAGCGGGTGCTGTATACCGGGCACATCGGCGATGGCAAGATCTTTGTCTACCGGGTGAGTAAGGTGGTCAAGGTCCGTACCGGAGAAGAGGATTACGACGCGCTGCAGGATGTGGAATGATCATTGTTTTGATGCAGGGATCCCCCGGAAGGAAAACCGGGGGATCCCTGCTTGCGCGCGTACGACGAGTAAGGCGGCAGAGAGGAAGCGAAGCGGAATCGAAGGCGCACGGCAGATGCGTATGCGCAGTGTGATATCCGGGGAGGAATGATATGAGCGGGATCCGAGAGGAGTGTGGCATCTTTGGCATCAGAACAGCGGAGAAAAAGCCCCTGGCACACCTTGCGGCGGCGGGCCTGACGGCGCTGCAGCACCGTGGGCAGGAGGCCGCCGGGATCGCGGTGAATGAAGACCGCAACATCCGGTACCACAAGGGGCTGGGGCTGGTGCATGAGGTCTTCTCCGACGAGCGGCTGGACGCGCTCGGCGGTGGGACCATCGCGGTGGGGCATGTCCGCTATTCGACCAGCGGCGCCAACACGGCGGCCAACGCGCAGCCCATGGTGGTCAGGCATGTCAAGGGACAGCTGGCGGTCTGCCACAACGGCAACCTGACGAACTCCTATGAGCTTCGCAGACAGCTGGAGTTAAACGGCTGCATCTTTCACACCACCAGTGATACGGAGGTGATCTCCTATCTGATCACCCGGAAACGATTGGAGACCGATTCCATCGAGGAGGCTGTGCGCCTGGCGCTGCAGGAGATCCGCGGTGCCTTTTCCCTGATCCTCATGTCGCCGGCCAAGCTGATCGCCTGCCGGGACCGCTATGGCATCCGGCCGCTCTGCCTGGGAGAGACCGCGGAGGGGGACACGGTCCTCGCGTCAGAGAGCTGCGCACTGGACGCGGTCGGAGCGAAGCTGATCCGGGAACTGGATCCCGGGGAGATGGTGGTCGTGGAGGGAACCGGTATCCGCTCTCTACGCTGCTTCCCGGCGCATGGGAGAGAAGCGCTCTGCGTATTCGAGTATATCTACTTTGCCCGTCCGGATTCGGTCATCCGCGGTCAGAGCGTGCATGAGGCCAGAAAACAGGCCGGTGCGTATCTGGCCATGGATCACCCGGTCTCGGCGGACGTGGTCATCGGTGTGCCGGATTCCGGGCTGGATGCCGCGGTGGGGTTTGCGGAGGCATCCGGGATCCCCTACGGGATCGGCCTCATCAAGAATAAATATATCGGCCGGACCTTCATCGCGCCCACGCAGGATGCCCGGGATCATATGGTACGTCTGAAACTGAACGCGGTGGCTTCCGCCGTGAGGGACCGCCGGGTGGTGCTGATCGACGACTCGATCGTACGCGGCACCACGAGCTCCTACATCGTCTCGCTGATCCGAGAGGCCGGTGCGCGGGAAGTGCACTTGAGGATCTCGTCCCCGCCGTTCCTGCATCCCTGTTACTACGGCACGGACGTGGATTCCTCGAAGAGCCTGATCGCCTGCGGTCATTCCGTGGAGGATGTGGCGCGCATGACGGGGGCGGATTCCCTCGCATTTCTCTCCGTGGAGCGCGCCCGGTCCCTCTGCCCGGGGGTGGGGGAGAATACATACTGCGCCGCCTGCTTCGACGGGGATTATCCGGAGAAGCCGCCGGAGGTGGCAGAAAAGGACCGGTTTGAGACGACGTGGTCCTGAAAACTCGGAAGCGTCACGATTCACAGCCCCGCCCGCATTCGCACAGGATGCCAACAAGGTAACCTGTGCGCCATCTGCTTGTTGACGACTGTGAATCGCAGCCTGGAATCTGCAGAAAGATGTCTCCGCGGACTTGACATCCGGGGAGAGCGGTAAGACGATGTCTTGTATGAGACATCGCAGGAGAAGAAAACAGATCCGTCTCCTGATCCCGATCATGGCGGTCATCCTGCTGGGAGTCGCGACGATCGCGCTGTTCATGGTACTCTCCGGCAGGTCGGCCGGAGAACCGGCAGCTGCCCCCGTCCGCGAGGTGATCCCGGAAAAGACGGCAGCCGGCGCGCAGGAGGAACAGAAACCGGCGGAGGCCTGGGCGCCGCAGCAGGCGCAATCTGACGGAGAAGCGGAAGCCCTCGCAGAGGAACCGCCGGAGGCGGCGGTCGATGAGGCACTGAAGCTGCGGGCGGAGGACCTCGCGGCCTCTCTGTCCCGGGAGGAAAAGGTCGCCCAGCTCTTTTTTGCGGCGCCGGAGGCGCTGACCGGCGGTGGGGCCGTGACGACGGTGGACAGTGCGCTTTCCGAGGCGTATCGCCGGTATCCGGTGGGCGGTTTTATCCTTTTTGAAGCGAATCTGATCAACCCGGAGCAGACGGAAAAGCTGCTCGACGGTCTGCAGAGATGTGCCATGGATCGGCAGGGGATCCCGGTCTTTCTCGGCGTGGATGAGGAAGGCGGCAGGGTCGCCAGGATCGCCGGGAAGGGAGGATTTGGGGTGGA
>JAFPTK010000249.1 GCA_017400305.1 Lachnospiraceae bacterium
AGTGAAAACATGAACAGTCCCGTATCGGAGGAGACGAAGACGGAGACGGCGGCCGATCGACCGGCAGGATCCCCGTTAATCGGTGCGGCCTCGCAGGAAGCGGCCACATCGACACAGCCGCATACTTATGATCCGCTGGCGGATTACCGGAGCAGCCGGATGGTATCGGATCAGCCGGCACAGCAGGCAGCAACGCAGCCGGTGCAGCAGGCGGCACAGCAGCCGACACAGCAGCCGGCACAGCAGGCGATACAGCAGGCGGTACAGCCGTCGATGCAGCAGCCGACTCAGCAGACGCAGCCGGCGTCCTACGGTGCGGCGGGGACACAGGCATCCTATGGAACACAGCCTTCCTATCGTGCGCCGGAGACTCCGCAGGATCAGTATTCTCCGCAGTCCAATTACATCCGGCCGGAGAATCCGGGAACGAGCTATGGTCAGGGTCAGAACCAGAACCCCAATCCGCAGCCGAATGCCTGGGAGAATCCGTACACGAACCGCTACAATCAGACGCATGCGTCCAGCCAGTACCGCAACACCGGTTACCAGTATTCCAGTACGCAGTTTGATCCCCGTTATCAGACGCCCGCTCACCGGGAAAAGAAGGGCGGCGTCGGCAAGAAGATCGCCATCGCGGTCGGGATTGCCGCAGCGATCGCACTGGTGATCTTCGGACTGTATGAAGTCGCACAGAATATCCCGCTTTCGGGCGGTGCCCAGCCGCAGGCGATCGCGGAAGCACCGGCACTGACCGGGGAGCAGCAGCCGGTTGAGGAGGCCGGATCGGCGAAACAGGATGTGCAGGACCAGCCGACGGCGGAGGAACTCCCTGCCGACAGAGATGCGACGGACGGTACGACGCAGCGGGTGGCAACGATCACGGCGCCTGCGCCGGTGGTGGTCACCGATGTGACACAGGTGGTGGCAAGCTCCATGCCCTCTGTGGTCGCGATCGACAACAACTTTACGCAGACCATCAATTACTTTGGTCAGCGCTATACGCAGGAGCAGACCGGCTCCGGCTCCGGTATCATCGTGGGCAAGAGTGACGACGCCCTGCTGATCGCGACCAATTACCACGTGATCGAGGATGCCGACAGTCTGAGTGTCCATTTTATCGACGGGGAGAGCGCGGATGCGCAGGTCAAGGATGCCGATCCCGACATGGATCTGGCTGTGATCGCGGTACCGCTCCAGGGTGTCAAGAAGTCGACGATGGAGGACATCGTGATCGCCACGCTGGGGGATTCGGATTCCCTGGTGCTGGGTGAGCCTGTCATCGCCATCGGCAATGCACTCGGTCAGGGACAGTCGGTCACGACCGGTGTCGTGAGCGCACTGAACCGTGAGATCCAGCTTTCGGACGGCTCCACCGGAACCTTTATCCAGACGGACGCGGCCATCAATCCCGGGAACTCCGGCGGTGCACTCCTTAACTCCGCGGGAGAGGTGATCGGGATCAACTCCAACAAGTTTGCGGATACGGATGTGGAAGGCATGGGCTATGCCATTCCGATCAGCACGGCACAGCCGATCATTGACGAGATGATGAACCGTGAGATCATCGCGGACAGCGACCGCGGATATCTGGGCATCACCGGTGCGACCGTCCCGTATGAATATACCGGTATCGAGGGTGTGCGTGTCCGCGGTGTCACACCCGGCAGCGGCGCGGAGGACGCGGGGCTGCAGGAGGATGACATCATCATCCGGCTGAACGGCGAGAATATCAAATCCATGGAGAGCCTGCAGACTAAGCTCAAGTACTGCCGGGCCGGTGACAAGGTCACCCTGACGATCCTCCGCAGACAGAATGACCGTTACGTTGAGGTCGATGTCGATGTGAAGCTTTCGGATGCCGAGGCGGCAGGCATCGGCTCACAGAGCGGCGATCAGGGACAGAATCCGCAGAGCGGCCAGCCGGATGGCGGACAGAACCCGTACGGCGGTCAGGGCGGCGAAGACAACGGGAATTACTATTACTACGGCGGCGATGACGGCGGCTACGGCTACGGGTTTCCCTTCGGTTTCCCGTTCTTCGGCGGCAGTTATTGATCGGGAGAGACATACCTGAATATCCGTGACAGGCGGTATCGCGGTCTTTGAAGGATCCTTCAAAGACCGCGACGCGTTGAACTCGCCGGACACTCCGATCAGCAACTTGTCATGACGGAATGCTTTTTGATAGAATAAGAAACGGTTGAAGTCAGACAGCAACATGCGTTGGATGAGGAGAATATTTCGTGGAAGATTTCAGAGAAGTGGATGAGAATAACAATCCGATCGGGGGCGATTCCGACGGAACGGACGGCGGCAATAACGGGGGCCATGACAACAGTGAATACGAGGAGATCTGTTTTGTCTGCCGGCGTCCGGAGTCCAAGGCAGGCAAGATGTTCCGTCTGCCCAACAAGATCAATATCTGTGAGGACTGCATGCAGCGGCTCATGGATCAGGCGTCCCAGTTTGATTACAACGGATTGTTAAATAATCCGGATCTCCTGAAGGAACTGAACAAGCATGGGATGCCGAATATCGGCTTCGTGAACATGGGGGATATCGCGAGCGGCATTCCCAACTCACAGCGGATCAAGAAGCGCAAGGAGAAAAAGGAGGGAGAGAAGCCGGTCTTTGACATCCACAAGCTTCCCGCGCCGCACCGTATCAAGGCGCAGCTCGATGATTATGTGATCGGGCAGGAGCACGCGAAAAAGGTGATCTCCGTCGCGGTCTACAACCACTACAAGCGCATCGCGATGGAGGACAAGAAGGAGGAGATCGAGATCGACAAGTCCAACATCCTGCTGATCGGTCCGACCGGTTCGGGCAAAAC
>JAFPTK010000250.1 GCA_017400305.1 Lachnospiraceae bacterium
ATATGGCTGCGCACATCATAGGGCTCTGTACCGGCATGAGCTTCGGCAGGAGCTCCGGCAGATATCTTTCGATATAACCCACAACTGCAGGACAGGGCTGGGAGATGCTGCCATAGTAATTCCGTTCGGTTATGTATTTGATGTATCCCCAGGTGGTGATATCGGCTCCGAAAGAGACACTGATAAAACGGTTTACACCCAGTTTTTTCAGCATACCCAGATATTTACCGTATTCATTGGGGTAATTCGCCAGAAACGCAGGAGCGATGAGTACGGAGATCTTCTGACCCTTTTTCAGGTCTGCGAAGAAGGTTTCCACATCATCCACGTATTCTCTGGCACTATGCTCACATGCATCTATACATGCGCCGCAGGCGATGCACTTATCCGGGTTGACCTCGATGACATTCCTGCCGTCCTTTTCGACCGCGACGTTCGCACCCGTGCAGCTGCAGGCCCGGATACAGCGGTTACAGCCGATACATTTTTCATTTGTCTGTACGAGACCCATGACTTTCTCCTTTTTGACTGTATATTATGTCAAACGATAATCCCATATTGTATTATCATATCACAAAATCGTCCCGATGCAAAAGATTCTCACTTTTTTAATCATAAATTTTGACGATTCGGCAAGAATATGATATATTTAAGGATGTTTTTTATGGTGCGAAACCGGTCGACATCGAAGTCTGTCCTGTCAGACTCTGATGATCACCGACCGGATCTGGCGAAAGGAGTCGTGACCAATGAAGAAAAGGAAGTCTCTCAAAAGCTCACTGTTAGCGAAGAACATCCTCTTTGTGGCGATCATGATCGTGATCATCACGCAGATCACCGTCAAGCTCGCGGTGGACAACATCCAGTCTCTCACCAACCAGATCCTCGCCGAGGAGTCCGTGGCCTATGCCAATGAGGTGTACAGCTGGTGGAGCCGCATCGAGGAGCGCACCGAGCAGACGGCAAATGTGATCCGGAACTCCCCGGATTTCTCCTATGATCAGATGCTTGCGATGCTCCTGCAGATCACGCAGCTGGATCCCGACTCGCAGGACGTCTATATGGCCTACGGGGATGACAATGTATTCCTGGACGGTTCCGGCTGGGTTCCGGACGATACCTTTGTTTTCACCGACAGAGCCTGGTATCAGGGCGCCATCTCCAAGGGCGGCAAGATCTATACCTCCGAGCCCTATCTGGATGCCTCCACCGGCAAGACCTGCCTCGCCTGTGCGATCCAGATTGCCGGCAACACGGTCTTAAGCAGTGATATCAACTTCGATAAGGTTGCGGAAAAGGTCAATGGTTTCAAATCTCTTTCCTCTGACGCTCAGTATTTCATCATCAACAAGGACACGCAGGACATCCTGATCAGCTCCGATGCCTCCTGTGTCGGAGAAAAGGTGGGATCCTCCGCCAATGCGGTCATGCAGGCGGTCGCTTCGGCCTTCTCCTCCCTCAACACAAGCGCCATCGCGGATGAGAGCAAGATCCAGACGGTGAAGGGCCCCGCCGGCTCCTTCATGGTCGCCTCCACGGACATCGAGGATACCTCCTGGGTGGTGTTGAGCGCGGTACCGACTTCGATCTTAAGCAACGCGATCTGGAAGGTCATGCTCTTCACCTTCGCAAGCGCGCTGCTCCTGCTCGCGATCCTCTCGGTGGTACTGTACTTCCTGTTCAGCAAGGCCCTGAATCCTGTTTCCACCATCACGGAGCGCATCACCGATATCAGTAAGGGCGACTTCACGGTCCGGATCGAGCCCGAGGGAAATAATGAGATCACCACGTTAGCCGAGAGCCTCAATGAATATATTGACAAGATGAGAGCGACCCTGAACAGCCTCTCCGATATCTCCGGCGCCATGAACAGCCGGGCGAGCGAGTGCTTTGACATCTCCCACAGCCTGTCGGATACCAACCGCAATCAGGGCGGTTCCATCGAGAAGCTCAACTCGACCCTCGGCGATATGAACGCCTCTCTGGGTGATATCGCCAACGCTGCCGCCGATCTGGCGGAGACCTCCGGACAGCTGGCGCAGAATGCCGAGGATGTCCGGAATCTCTGCAATGAGACCCTGGAGGCTTCCGGCAAGGGCAAGGGCGAGATGGAGAGCATGACGAAGAATGTCCGGACGCTCAATGACACCATCGGCAGCCTCACGGAGCTGATCCACGCCACCGCGAAATCGATCGACGAGATCACCGGCATCACCGATACGATCAACGCCATCTCCTCGCAGACGAACCTCCTCTCCCTCAATGCCTCCATCGAAGCGGCCCGCGCCGGCGAGATGGGAAAGGGCTTCGCCGTGGTCGCGAGCGAGGTCGGCACCCTGGCCACCCAGTCCTCACAGGCCACCGACACGATCCGCCGCCTGATCGAGGAGGTCACCCACAATATCGATGAGATCAACAAGAAGGCCGATATCTGCATGAAGGATATGGAAGCCTGCATCAGCGGTGTGGAAGGCGCCAACGAGTCCTTCGACCTCATCTATGAGGATATCGCCAAGGCGACGGACGGCATCGTGGAGATCGCGAACGGCATCGGCCGGATCAATGATGTGGCGACGAATAATGAGCAGTCCACCAGAGAGCAGGCAGAGAATATCAACGATGTGCTTGGCTTAAGTGACATGATCGTATCGGAGAGCAACCGTCTCAGCACCGAGACCGACAACATCACAAACATCTCCGAGAACCTCAACAGATATTCGGATCAGATCAATTCGGATCTGTCGCAGTACACGGTGTAAGACAGACTGACTGCCCGCTCTGCATAGAAGCAAAAACCGGATCGTTCTCATTCAGAGTTCGATCCGGTTTTTTCCGTTTTCCTTTGCCCGGTAGAGCATCTGATCGGCGAGCAGCACGATCGCGTCGATGTCATCGGGATCAGGCACCTTGCTGATGTCGGTGAGCCCGGCGCTGACCGTCATGTGAAACTGATGATCCACCCGTTCTCCGGCGACGCGCTTCCCCATCTCCTCCAGCAGCTGCTTCACCTCTTCCGCCGGCGCCGGGATCACGCCGACGAATTCATCGCCGCCCCACCGGCACACATAGCCGTCGCTTCCCACGGCGAGGAGCAGCTGCTCGGTGAGGTATTTCAAAGCCACATCACCGGCGGGATGGCCGTAGACATCATTGATGCGCTTAAAGAAATCGATATCCATGATGAACAGACAGCCGGGGTGTCCCTCCCGTTTCCTGTGCTTCTGATGGTACCAGGTGCGGAAGGTATTCCGACCGGAGAGACCGGTCAGCGCATCCCGGGATGCCAGACGCATGTCGCGCCAGATCTTGATCCGATTCTCCGCGATGGCACAGACCAGCATGATATCGACGCCGTTCTCATTGTCCGAGACCGGGATGATCAGCTCATCGCCGTCCCACAGATCCACGGTCTCCCCCGCCTCCAGGCGCCTGCGGCGAAAGATCGTCCCGTTGGTCGTCTTCTCCGCGGTATAGGTGATCTTCCCGTTGGCGGTGTCAAAGTACCCGTGCCGACGGGAAATGTACCGGTTGGTCACGGGAATATCCGGCGTAATGCTGTCCGCGGGGCGTCCCAACAGCTGGTGCCCCTCCAGCACAAACTCCATGATCTCATGCTCACAGCAGACAAACAGTCTGGGTTTGACCATCTGTCCGCCGGTCCGCCCTAGATAATCCTCCGGGATCTGATGCAGGAATACAGTCTGCTCTTCCATCTTGTTCCGGTGGGATCCGTTATTTCGTTCCGAAGATCCGGTCGCCGGCATCGCCGAGACCGGGCATGATATACGCGTGATCGTTCAGGCACCGGTCCAGATGTCCCACATAGATCTGCACATCGGGATGTGCCTTATTCAGGCGCTCCAGTCCCTCCGGAGCCGCGATGATGCACATGAACTTGATGTGCACGCCCCCGTGCTCCTTGATCATGCGGATCGCGTCGCAGGCGGAACCGCCGGTCGCCAGCATCGGGTCGGTGACGACGATCGTCCGCTCCGAGATGGGATCCGGGAGCTTGCAGTAATACTCCACCGGCTCATGGGTGTCCGGATCACGGTACAGACCGATGTGACCGACCTTGGCGGTCGGTGTGAGCGCCAGGATCCCGGTCACCATGCCGAGTCCGGCGCGCAGGATCGGCACCACAGCGAGCTTTCTGCCGGCGATCACCGGCGTCATGCACTTCTCGATGGGTGTCTCGATCTCGATCTCTTTGGTCGGCAGATCGCTCAAGGCCTCGTACCCCATCAGCATGCCGATCTCCTCGACCAGCTGACGGAATTCGTTGGTCCCCGTGCGGCTGTCACGCAGCATGGAGATCTTGTGCTGTACGAGCGGATGGCGGTTGATGAAGATCTGTTTGTTGTCGGTAAAATCTGCGCTCATGCTCATCTCCTTTCGGACTGTTCCTCTGTCAGGCTCTTACCCTGCGCGATCTCAAGATCCACGCCGGTCTTATTCGGTTCCTCCTCCGCAAAATTATAATCCTTCCCGGGCAGAATGGCATTTAAGAGGATACCCACCAGGGATCCCGTCGCCAGACCGGAGAAGGAGATTGTCGCACTGCCGATGGTCCAGGAGAGGGCGCCGGCAGACGAATAATTGATACCGATGGAGAGCACCAGGATAAGGGCCGCGATGATGACGTTGCGGCTTCTGGTGAAATCCACATGGGTCTCCGCGATGTTGCGGATACCGACCGCGGAGATCATACCGTAGAGCACCAGGGAGATCCCGCCGATCGTGGCACTGGGCATCACCTCGATGATGGCTGCGAATTTCGGGCAGAAGGAGAAAAGGATCGCAAGTCCGGCCGCGATGCGGATGACCATCGGATCGTATACCCGCGTCAGCGTCAGGACACCGGTGTTCTCTCCGTAGGTCGTGTTGGCGGGTGCTCCGAACAGGGCCGCCACGGCGGTTGCCAGACCGTCTCCGGTCAGTGTCCTGTGGAGACCGGGATCCTTGATGTAATTTCTGCCGACCGTGGAGGAGATGGCGGAGATATCGCCGATATGCTCCATCATGGTAGCCAGAGAGATCGGGACAATGGTGATCACCGCCGTGATCAGCAGGGCGGTGTTCGTGTTTCCGTCCGTGAATACGGAGAAGACGGTCCTGTGATAGTCGATCGGCAGGCCGAACCAGGGCGCCGCCGCGACGGGGCTGAAATCGATCACACCGGCGACGGCCGCCACCAGATAAGAGCCGATGACTCCCAGCAGGATCGGGATGATCCGGATCATGCCCTTTCCCCAGATATTGCACACTATGACGATCAGGATCGCGACCAGGGCGATCAGCCAGTGGGAGGAGCAGTTCTCGATCGCCGACTGGGAGAGATTCAAGCCGATCGCGATGATGATCGGCCCCGTGACTACGGGCGGGAAGAACTTCATGACGCGGGCGGCGCCGTAGGCCTTAAAGAGCGCGGCCAGGATCAGATACATGACACCCGCCATCGCGACACCGAAGCAGGCGTAAGGCAGGAGATCCGCCTCCCCGTTCGGCGCGATCGCCGCATACCCTGCCAGGAAGGCGAAGGAGGATCCCAGGAATGCCGGAACCTTCCGCTTGGAGATCAGGTGAAACAGCAGCGTGCCCAGACCCGCGAAGAGCAGAGTGGTAGAGACGCTTAAGCCCGTAAGGAGCGGCACCAGGACAGTTGCGCCGAACATGGCGAACATGTGCTGCAGCCCGAGGACGAGGATCTTGGGCGCTCCCAGTGACCTCGCGTCATAGATCGGTTCGTTAGTCGTTTTACTGTTTTCTCCCATACTCTCTCCTTCCTACGGTGAGGATCCCGGCTCGATCTTCACCACATGGTTTGATTGCTCTGCCATCCTCCGATTATATCCCTATCCGCCCCCAGCGACAACCCCGGATTCTCACAGCATCCCCATATACAGCATAAATGCCACGGCTCCCCAGGTATCCCGGTTTTTCTTAAAGATCCCGTCAAATTCTCCGATCGGGACGGGGTTCTTCTTCCCGATCTCCACCGTGACCGTCGGCCGCTGGAATTCCGCGGTCACAAAGTCCGCAAAGCTCCCGGTGGCCTTATCGGTCGGTTTGATCGGGATCACCTTGTACCCGTTGTAGCCCTTTATCGTCTGGCACAGCGTCACCGTGCGGCTCAGGGTGGCTGCGTTTGACAGGATGCTCCCGTAATACATCGCATTTCCTGCGGAGTGATAATTGATATGGCAGGAGAAGCCCTCGGACCGGGCCGTATCCACCAGAGCACGCGTCTCCGATTCGCTTAAGGGGCTGGGACCCGCGTAGTTGTACAGCCAGGGGAACGGTTTGCTGGGGGTGCCCTGACCGAAGCCCTGGGCAAAGTTCCGGTTGATATCGACTCCGCTGCCGTTGCTCTTGATCTGCACCGGATTGCCGCCGAGGGACTGCACCAGAGCCAGCCAGTCCTTCGTGTACTGCATCGTTGCCCCGGCAGCCCCCTGCAGCGAGATCATCACGCCGTCCGGATTGGCCATCGGCAGGATCACAAAGCAGGTATCATTGAACAGCGTCTCATAAGGGATGCCGTTGCAGGCGAGACTCCCGTAATTGTCACAGATATATTCGATGATCTCCATGGTGAGCTGGGAGGTCATATACTCCCGCGCGTGGATCGCCGACTGGATCATGACGCGATGCGGCGCCGCCGGATTTCCCAGCCGGACCTTCAGGATCTCCCGCCCCTGTCCCGTCGTGCCGATGCTCTGCCAGGACAGCAGGGCGGGATACTTCGCACACAGGGTCTGGATATCCTCCCGCATCTCATCATAGCTGTAAGCCTGATGATCTGTCTGCACCACGTTTGCAGGAAGCTCCCCCGCGTGCACGGGCTCCCGATAGTTGAACAGGACAGCGGTCAGAGCGGCAGCCGACAGGAGCAGCCGCAAAAGCACTTGACAAGGAAAACGCCGTATGCTATAGGTAGACTCACAACTATTTCTGATCAAAATTCCCATTCTTTTATTCCTATTTACTTTTCCACTATTGACGACAACTCTGGAAAGGAGTCTTTTATGATGCAATTTTCCGATCACGCGGTAGTCCGCGAAGAAAGCTTAAATCCACTGGAATTTCTGCCCAAATTCATCTCCGATGCGAGGTGGGAGGAGCTTCAGGGCAGGAATACCGTCTGTGTCCCGTATCTGGATCTCCATGTGGTATTCTATCTCCCGCTTCCCTTCCTGTCGGACAGGGAGCGGTCCGCCAGCGTCCTGCTCACGGAAGGCCTGCTGTACCGGAACGGCCTGACGCAGGACGAGGTATTTCGGAGCGCCCTGCGGAACCTGTCCGCAGAGACCGTAGTGGAGCCCTTCGGGGATATCCTGTCCTCCCTTCCCCTCGCCGAGACCTTTCCGGGGATGGAACTCCCGGATTCCTCCGATCTCCCGGTCTATTATGTGTCCAACAAAGCGAGGGTGAACGGCGCGGCAGCGATCCTGTGCGAATCCGTGCGGCAGGAGCTCACGGACCTGCTGGGAGATCCCTTCCTGATCCTGCCCTCCTCGGTCCACGAGATCCTCTGTCTCCCCGCCGGTCCGGAGCATTCATCCGAAGAGTGGTCCGGGATCGTCCGGGAGATCAACGAGGCCTGGGTCGACCCGATGGAACGGCTCGCCGATCATGTCTATCTCTGCGGGGCGAATGGGATCCTGCTCTCACAGAACCTCGTTCACGCGGGGGATCTTTCTTAAGACCGCCACCAGGACAGCCGACAACAGGAACACGCCTGCCGCGATGGCAAAGATCGTCCATTCTCCCATGGTAAAGGGATCCCAGTGAAGATACCTGAGAAAGAGCCGCAGAAAGAGCATGTGGAGCAGGTAGATCCCAAACCCGCACTCATCTAACAGGTTCACCGTCTCGCGCAGCCAGGCGGGGCATTCTCTCTTCTTCCCATCGGAGGCTTCCGGGGTATCTGCCGCACTCTCAGCGGCAGATGCCGCCTCCTCCGTGCGGGGGACACACAGCAGCGCGAAGATCGCGACCGACTGCAAGGCTACCAGCGGCGACGCATAGCTGCCGGCCAGTTCACCGAGGATCGCCTGATCCGGCAGGAGCCATACGCCTGCCGCCGACAGCGCGATGATCGCAAGCGTGGCCGACACTGCCATTAAAACGGCTGTCCTGCGGGAGATCCTGAGCTTTCCGGTAAAAAGAGTGTGACCCGCAAAGAAGTAGAACGGATAGATGCTTGCCGTCTGGATCTCAAACGCGCAGGGCACCTCGGCCAGCGCTGTGAGCGGCAGAATAGACTGAAAGATCAGATACAGGAGCAGCAGGATCTTCAGATCCCGATCCGATGCATGCTCCGTGATCATACGGTAGAACGGCAGGAGAAGGTATAGTCCGATGAGCAGATACAGATACCAGAGATGTGCCCAGCCGGTCCCGGTGAACAGTTCATAGACGGCATCCGGCAGGAACATCACGGAAAAGCCCTCCCCGTTCATCAGCAGATCGAAGAGGCGGAAGATCACGCAGCAGGCCAGCAGGGCCAGGCCGATCCGCTTCACATATTTCTTAAGCACCTTTTCCCAGGTGATCTCCCGGGCGGGATCCAGAAGGAGCGATCCGGACACCATGAGGAAACAGGGAACCGCCCACATCATGCAATACACGACGCCCATGGCAAACCCGTCCTCCGCCCTGCCGATCTCCTCCCGGTACAGGATCTCCGAGATATTGGCCGTATGCAGCAGAACGATCCCCAGCGCCGCGATGACCCGCAGAAGGGACAGTCGGAAGCTGCTTTTCTTATTTACTCCGGACGGATCACCAGACAAGGCCGTCATCCCCGATGCAGCCCTTCTCTTCCTCTCCGCTCTCTTCCGCAAGCGGATCGGCACCGGGCGCCTCCTCTGCTGCCGCATCAAGATTCAGTTCGCTCGCGGATTCCGGCTCTGCACTGCCAAGGACCGCGGTATTTGTGACATCGGTATCCTCCGTCACCTTGCCTTCCGCTTCCGCTTCGACTTCCGCCGGCTCGCTCTCAGCGCTTACCGCTGCCGACGCGTCCGCCGTAACATCGTCCGCTTCCTCCTCCGTCTCGATCTCCGCGATCCCGGTGTCTTCCTCCTCGGCCTCGTCCGTTTCCACGGTGGCCGCCGGCGCGGCAACCTCCACGGGAATCGGGATATCCGCCGCCTTCTTTGCGAGCGCCAGCTTCTCATCCCGTGCGTGAACAGCCCCTACCGCCAACAGCAGGATCAGTGCTCCCGTCCCGAGACACCCCAGGATCACGGGTCGTCTGGACTTTCCCGTCGTCTCCGTCTGCTCCTGTGCGGCGGTCGTTTCCGCCGCAGCGCTCTCTGTTGTCTGCTCCTTCTTCAATTCCTCCGCCATTTTCCCTACCTCTCTGTGTAACCTCTATCATCAAACGTATAACTCACCCCGTTGATCTCTTTTGTCTGCGCGGTGAGATAGTTCCCCTTCTTATCCCGGTAACGCCAGCCCCGGTCATCCCGTTTCCAGCCCTCGATCGATACGCCGTTCTCCATGACCGTGAGATTGACGGCATCGTAGATCTCATTGTCCTGAAAATGCCACCACTCACTGCTGATCATGCCGAAGCCGGCCGCGGTCAGATATCCCTTCAGCAGATCCGCGTTGTAATTATTCCTGGACTGGGCGGAATACCAGGACAGGTTGTGCATATCGGACTGCATCGAGAGCGGTCTTCCGTCGTTATTCACATCCGTGAGCGTCATATCCATTGCTACGCCCAGGTTGTGGCGGGAGGCCTGCGCCGCCAGGAAGCTTCCCAGACGGTACGTCCCGTTCGTCATCTCCCAGTAATAGGTATACCGGGCATTTTCAGTCGGAGCGGTCTGTGCGGCATCCACGGATACCGGCTCCGCGCCTTCCCCCTGTGTCTCCGCATCCGCGGCAGCGTCATTTTCCACCTGATCCGTGAAGGCCTGCTCCCGGATCCCTGCCGGCAGGGCTGCCTCCGTCGGCGGACTGATCATTCTGCCGTTTTCCAGAAACCGCTCAAAGGTGATACCGGTATACTTGATATCCGGCAGACGCCAGTTTAAGACCTTGTTGGTCTCATCATAGATCGACCGCGTGGCCAAATGCGGACGGAAGCTATCGTTGATCTCGATCCGGTAGCCGTCTGCCAGCGTTGCGGCCGCGGCATCCGCAAGCTTCAATGCGCTGGGGTACAACAGCGGCACCACAAAAGTATTGTCGTCCAGCAGGATATCCTCATACCCCGGTGTCACACGCCCGGTCACATTGGGGATATAGTATCCATTCACCATGTAGATCGAGGAGTAACTGTTGGGGATGTCATAGGCGCACAGGTCGCCGACATACTCCGGCAGATCGATCATGCACAGATCGCTGTCGATATACCCCTCTCCGTCATCCGTCTGCACGCGGAAGAGACGGTTCTCCCTGTCCTCCGCGAGCACGCACAGCGCCTTCTGCGCCGCCACGGTACCGATCTTTTCTCCGCGGTCCGTACTGCGATAGAGATCCAGCTCCCGTACCGGCCAGATCGTCGCATAGAGCGGGCTGACCTCCGTCGTGAAGGTGATACTCCCCGCGCCGGAGCTGCTCATCTGGCGCTCTCCCTGATCCGCGGCAAAGGGATCCTTGAATTTGTCCTCCTCTGCGCCGAAGATATCGCCGCTCTCCATCGCGAGCACACGGAAGGAATACTCCCTGCCCGGAGCGAGATGCCCGGTCTCATAGACCAGCTCCTCCTCGCCGCCGATATTGGCCAGTTCCCGATAGGCGCTGGTGCCGGGCTCCCATACCTCCAGCCGGTATCCGATGCTGCCGGTCTCATTCCAGTACAGCCGGTAACGGTTGTCCGTCAGCCGGTCAAAGTTCATCACGATCGTCTTGCTCATGAGATCCGCGCGTTTCACGGTCATGAGGGATACGGTCTTCCCCTGAAAGGTCACCCGGTCCATATCCCGGGAAACCTCCATTTCCAGCTCATAATCCTTATTGTCCTTGGGAAGGCGGAAATCCCCCCTCGGTCCGTAGGTCACCGCCTCTTCAAAGACCACCCGTTCCCCGGGGGTGGCGGCCTTGTCCGCCGTGGGCGTGAACTCCCGGATCATCTCCCGGTTCCCGTCCGCGTTCTTCAGATAAAGGGTATAGCTGTCGCCCTCCCAGCCCTTCCAGCGCAGATCGATCTGCTGCTGTTCATTCCTGATCTTTTCCCGGGTCTCACCGATCTCCGGTTCGTTGAGATAGCAGTCCCAGTATGCCTCCTGAACGGCCGTCTCCCCCTCCTGCTTCTCCAGGAAATACAGTATATCCCGCGCCGTGATGTGGACACGCACATACTGCCCCGCCGGGATATCGACGGATTGGAGGGAGCACCGGGATCTGCGGCAGAATCGCTCGAGCACCGGGGTGGAGGGATCACTGATCCCGGACAGGTCATAAAGCTCCAGGCGGTATCCGCTGGTCCGTTTGCCCGGGTCCCACGAGAGCTCGAGACTTCCGCGCTTGCCCGCCGTGATCGTGAGCTCCGAATCCGATGGAAATTCGGCCGGTGCCTTTAACAGCGGCAGCACAAAAGCTGAGGTCAGCACGACGCCAAAAAACACTAACAGGGTGAGGATGAGCAGGATCCGCAGCCGACGCATCCTTTCCTTGTGGGACAGGCGCCGTCTGACAGAGCTCTCACCGATATGAACACCGCTTAATGCACGGCGGTCTTTTTCCGATATGATCGGCATGGGGATGTGCCTTATTCACTCATCTGCGTATACTGCTGATACCTCCAGGTCCCCTTTTGCCCATACTGGATCTTAAAACCGTTCTTGCCGGTTCCCATCTGGAAATCCGGATCATAAACATAGGTCTGTCCGTCGACATCGATCTCGACCCAGGAATGGATCGTAAGCCCGCCCTTGCGGCTGGGCACCATCCCCACCATCTGCCTGGGAGAATACCCGCAGAGTCTCGCAAACTGGAAGAAGCAGGATGCCATGACGAAGCAGTTGCCCTTCCGATTGGTGAAACCGTAATTCGCAAACCAGTTGACACCGGGATCACCGGTCTCCGGCATGTCCTTCTTACCGTGTCCGTAGTACGGGAGTGCCGCACACCAGTTAAAGGCTTTGGTGACACTCCAGTCGAGCGTGTCCAGGATCGCTGCCGCCTGCTCGTAACCGGGCGCCCCCGTTCCGGGGATCGCGCGCCAGTTTTCCGGCTTTTTGGACGGAGTCTGTGCCGGGGCTGCCTGCGCAGCCGGAGCCTGCTGAACCACAGGCTGAGCCGGTGCCGCCTGCTGCGCGGCTCCGCTCACGGGCTGACCGCTCAGGGTGGCGATGCGGCCTTCCTTCTTGCCGTAGTTGATATAGTGCATGTAATAGAGCTTCTTATTGGTGCCGAAGGCATTGCGAAGATCCTCATAACGGGCGCCGTAAGCGTCCACATTGAACTCCTCACTGGCCTGTCTCCCCTCATCCATTCCGTAGGCGATAAAGTGGGATAACAGACTGGACGGATCCGTCCCGTAGACTGCCGTGACATCGGCATGATGCGCTGCGTACCAGGATGCGTTGAACACCGCGGCGTAATTGGATGCCTTGGCCGCCTGCGCCGGCTCCCCCGTCACAAGCAATGCCCCCGTCAAGATCCCGCCCGCCAGGATCCCAAGCAGGAACCGACGGACCACTCCCTTTTTCTTCATGATATATCCCCCCTTTGAACTGATGTATCTTAACACATCCCGGTCCTTTTCGCAACCGGAACGCCTATGGATACTGCCTGTGGACCAGCCTCTTCTCATACTCCTCCCGCGGCAGCGGCCGGTCAAAGTAGAACCCCTGTATGACGTGGCAGCCGACGCTGTTGACAAAGGCCAGCTGGTCGTCCCGTTCCACCCCCTCTGTCAGCACGTTCATCCCGAGCTCCTGTGCCATATGGACGATATCGCGCAGGATGATCTCATCCCGCCAGGAGAAATCATCGGAATTGACAAAGGACCGGTCGATCTTTAAGGTATGCACCTGAAACTCCCGCAGTGTTGACAACGATGAATATCCGGATCCGAAATCATCGATCGCGGAGCGGATCCCGAGTTTGTTCAGATCGTTGATGAAGGCTGCCAGCACGCCGTGCTCCTCATCATCGATGCTCTCGGTGAGCTCGATCTCGACCAGTTCCTTGCGGACACCGCACTCCTCGATGATCGCACAGATCTTTTTGGCCAGCCCCGGTTCCTTCAGATCCCTGCGGGAAAAATTGACCGATACCGGAACCGGATTGAGACCGTCGACGCTCCAGCGTCTGAGGTCCATGCAGGTATGCCGCAGGACATACAGATCTAACGGCAGTGTCTGGCCGCTCTGCTCCAGAGCGGGGATAAAGACGCCGGGCGAGATCACGGCGCCCTTGTGGATCCAGCGGACCAGTCCCTCCGCTCCCACCAACAGCCGGGTGACAGAATCGACCTTAGGCTGATAATATACCTGAAATTCCTCCCCGGCCAGCGCATTCTCAAACCGTTCCAGGACAGTCCTCTGCTGGTCGACCTGCTTCACCAGCGCATCCGACACATAGACAACCGGGCGCAGCAGGAAATTCTTAGCCTGATTATATGCGATATAGGGGCGTTTGATGATTTCCTCCGTATCATCCACCTCCCCGGGGATCTCCCAGACACCGATGGTAGCCCCGATCTTCAGCCCGGGATCCGCCTCCGTGGGATGAACATCCCGCAGAAAGGCGACAACCTCCGACTGCCGCTTCTTCGGAATGAGCGCGACGAAATTGTCCTCCCCCAGATGTCCGACCAGTCCGTCCTTTCCCACAAAAGTCTTCACCGCGCCGGCATACTGGCGCAGCAGCGTATTGCCGACCTCTCTGCCGTACTGGCGGTTGATCTCTCCGAAGCCCTTGAGGTTAAAATACAGAGCGCTCTGCTCGGCGATCTTCATCCCCTCCGCGATCCGCTCCGCGACCTTTTCCAGATATCCGTTGCCGTTGGGAAGACCGGTCACCTGCTGCTCGGTGTGATCCCGCGTGACTCTTCTGCTGTTATCACGGATGAGCATCCGAAGAATCATCATGCACTCTGCTGCGATGATCTCCAGTTCCCGTCTCTCTATGTCGTCAAATGCGGTACCCGCCGGATAGATGTAGACCACCATGCTCTTTCCGGGCGAGAGGGTATAGGCGTACTTGGCGGGATCTCCAGCGGGGATACTGTTCCCGCTCTCGTAGACGGTGATATCCTGTTCCCCGGATTCCAGATGGATATCGCCGATCAGCTCTGCCTCCACCCGATAGATATGATATACGATGACCAGTTCCCTGATCGCTCCGCGCAGCTTCTCCACCGAGGGCTTCCCGTCCGAGACAGCCCGCAGGAATTTCAGATGCCGCAATGTCTCAGCCACGTTCCGATCCCTTCCCGTCCGACGTATCGTACTGTCGGTCCAGCCGCTCCTCAAACTCCTCCACCGGCAGCGGCCGATCGAAGAAGAAGCCCTGTGCTACCTGACAATGATTGTTCTTAAGGATCTCCACCTGATTTTTCGTCTCGACTCCCTCCGTGACGCATTCCAGACCGAGATCCCCGGCCATGGCCACCACGTGTTTGTACATCCGGCTGGTGGTGCTGTTCTCTTCCTCCTCATCCATGGGCAGGAAACAGCGATCGATCTTCAGCACGTTCCAGGGGATCTCCCGGATGAGATTCAGGGAGGAATACCCCATTCCGAAGTCATCCACCGAGGTACAGATCCCCTCCTGCTGCAAACCGCTCACAACGCGCTTCAGATCCCGGAATCCCACATCCGTCGTCGTCTCTGTCAGTTCTATCTCCACATATTCGTGCGGCGTCCGCTCCTCATTGATGATCTTCATCAGATGCTCCAGGAGGTCCATATCCGCCATATGCTTTCGGGAGAGATTGACGGAGACGCGCACCGCGCGCTTCCCCTCCGAGAGCCATCGGTTGATGTCCCGGCAGACCAGTCGCAGCATATGGAAATCCAGCTGGCAGATCTCCATGCTCTGTTCCAGCACCGGGATGAACTCGCCCGGCGATATGATCTGTCCGTCACGGAACCAGCGGCACAGTGCCTCAGCGCCGACGACCCACCCGGTCTCCACGTTGACCTTGGGCTGATAAAACACCCGGAATTCTCCTTTGGCCATTGCCTCGGGAAAGAGGTTCTGGATCCGCATGGCTCTCTCCCGCTTATCATAGAGCTGCTCATCATAAAAAACGATCGTCTCACCGCCGCTCCGTCTCGCTTCCTGGAGCGCCGTCACGATCCTCTCCATGATCTCGCCCGGGCTGTGCATCTCATAGCCCTGCGGGATGACAAACAGACCGGTCGTCGCGGAGATCATCACCTGCTGCTCCGTCGCCTCGTCATAGACCACCGGCACACCGGCCAGGATCTCCCGGATCTCCCCCATCACCTCCCGGTCAAAGAGCATGACGAAATTGTCACCGCCCAGGCGGCAGACAATGCCGTCTGCTCCGGCCGCCATTCCCAGGAGATTCACGTAGTTGCTCATGACCACATCGCCCAGCTCCCTGCCGAGCTGCTGGTTGATCAGCGCAAAATGCCGCAGGTTGAAGGCTGCCGCCACATGACCTCCGATCCTCCCCTGCATGACAAGTTGGGACAGGTGACGGAAAAAGGAGCGGACATTGGGAAATTCCTGTTCATCGAAATAGGCAAAACGTTCCACGGCTTTCAGCAGGCGGTTTCGTCCCACAAAGCCAAGAAGCGCTCGCAGCAGGATATCAGTCCTGTGCTGATCCTCAGGCGTAAACGGCAGGTCCTCTCTGGCACCGTATAATGTTCCGATGATCACAGATCCGCTCTTCGAAATGATACGGCGCCGGACGATCACCTCTTCGCCTCTGCCGTTGTCATAATCGATCAGTTTCTCTCCCTCTCCCGTTTTCTCATGGCTGGGGCTGATATAGAATTCCGTCACGCCCTTTGCGATATGTAGAAATTCGCAGATCTCGGTGAGTGTTTTGATGAAATCCGCGCGCACAAAATGATCCGGATCATTCATCTGATCGATCATCCGCTCAAACAGGTCGTAATATGCTTTTTCTCTGGCCTGCTCCATCCGCCGCTCCCCCCAAAAGAGCAAAAGACATTCAAACGATTCATTATACCATGCCGCCGATGCTCTGCCAAGGTCGGAGGTGTCTTTTGGGCGTTTTTTTACCGGTTTTCTCTCCGATCCAGCAGGAAACCCACGACGATCCCCGCCAGGACACCGGTCACGATCCCGGCCCAGAGGTTGGAGAGTACGATCCCCAGTGTCAGGCCGGCGCACACGCCGATCCCAAGATAGAGTCCGGTCCATGCTGTTTTCGGTTTTTTCATGGAGTAATGATCCTTGCCGTCCTTGTGCTCGCGCAGCACATAGCCCGCTTTTTCCAGAGCATGGACGCACCGGTCGTTCTCATGTTCACAGACAGCGCTGATCTCCTTAAGATCCCGGAAGCGAAAGACGAATTTGGCCAGAAAATAGAAGATTTCCCTTCCGTATCCCCGGTTTTGATAAGTGGGTTCCAGTTCCGCATGAATGGTCACTTCCCCTGCGATCCCAGCGCTTCCGACCGTGAGGGTTCCGATCGGTTTCCCGCTCTCCGTCAGCCGGACAGCCCAGGGCTCCTCCCAGATCTTTTCCTCATTCTCCGGCTGCAGTGTCAGATGATCCGTGCGCAGCGGAAATCGCAGTCTTCCCATTTTCCTGTTGCCTCTCCCGTTCCGAAGTGTGTCCACAACGCTTCCTATTCTACCAGTGATGCGGAATATCGGCAAGCGGGCGGGGGGGCTCAGGAGACTCAGGTAGTTTCTCATATAAATCCCAATGAACCGATTTTCATGCGGGGTGAGGCTGTCAACAAGAAGGGTCCGAGCGATACCGCCGGGAGATTGCCGGTGATCTCGTTAAGAGTATCTCGTGCTTCCGCCAAAAAGCCCTTATCATCCGGCGCGAGTCAAAACTCGTCGTGGCGCAACCGGCACCGGTCGCCCGTACACCGGACAGTGGTGGATAGTCCTTTTATCTTGTGCGGTGTACGGTCTCGGGTGCCGATAAGCGCCACTTCCTCAGACACGTGACTCGCGCCGGATCTGCATTTTGGCGGTGCGCACGGATACTCTATCACTCGATCAAGGCAATCTCCCGGCGGTATTGCTTCGGGCCCTGCCAGTGCTTTCTCACCCCGCCGTGAAAGCCGGTTCCTCTCCGCCACGCCCGCGGCCGATAAATCCACGATTGTGAATAAACCGCCGCGTTGGCATCACGCCAAACATCAAAAGAGCCTTCCCCGGATGAGAAGGCTCCTGGTGGTCACTCTTAGTTTGAGATGATTAGACTACATAAATAACTTTCCTTCTTTTTTCATTTTATCATATATAAGTCCGCCTGCCACGCTATTCATCTCTTCATCTGTAAGTTCCATTCCGGCTTCTTTGATTACTTTCTTTGCCTCTTCTTTAGTATCTGCCATTTCGACCTTTTCTTTTAATTCGCCTATCAGTTTCATAGTTTCCATCCTTTCTTTGCTCTTGTTTAAGGCATCCCATTAATGAAACTTTGGTGCATACGTATCAAGAAAAAGCTTCGCAGATGAGCCGCCGGCCACCTGATTCATCTCTTCCTCCGTAAGCTCCATCCCGGCTTCCTCGATGATCTTCTTTGCTTCTTCCGGATTTTCAGCCCTTTCAACCTTATCCTTCAGATCTCCCACCAGTTTCATGGCAACTTCCTCCTTCCCTTGATTTTGACAACAAAAAAGCACACGCTACGGCATCGATCCGCAT
>JAFPTK010000251.1 GCA_017400305.1 Lachnospiraceae bacterium
GTGAAGAAGCTGGTGAGCTTCATGGATGGATTTGAGAAGTCCCATTCTTAAGCAACGGAAATCAGATACGGACGTAAACAGTCAGACAACGGATCGACCGGCAGCCGCCTGCTACCTGCGGACGGAACCCCTGCCGATCTTCATGCGGATCGTTCCGCAGAAAGGATGAGAGATGTATCAGTATAAATGCCTGAACCCGATCGCCAAGATCGGTCTGAACAATTTCACGGATCAGTATCAGCAGACGGACGATATCGAGCAGGCGGACGGGATCCTGGTCCGCAGTGCCAATATGCTGGAGATGGACTTCTCCGATAAGCTCTTAGCCATTGCCCGCGCCGGCGCCGGTGTGAACAATATCCCGGTAGACCGCTGCGCCGCCCAGGGGATTGTCGTATTCAATACGCCCGGTGCCAACGCCAACGGCGTCAAGGAGATGGTCTTTGCGGCGATGCTGCTGGCGTCCCGCGATGTGGTCGGCGGTATCGAATGGGTGCGCAAGAATGCCGGGGATCCCGACATCGCCAAGCTTACCGAGAAGAGCAAAAAGAAATTCGCCGGAACCGAGATCATGGGGAAAAAGCTCGGCGTGATCGGCCTGGGTGCCATCGGCGTTCGCGTCGCCAACGCCGCGAGAAGCCTCGGCATGGAGGTCTTCGGTTATGATCCCTATCTGTCGGTGGAAGCGGCCTGGGCGCTCTCCAGGGATGTGCGCCATGTGACCGATGTGAACGAGATCTACAGCAAGTGCGACATCATCACCATCCATGTGCCCGCGCTGGATTCCACGAAGGGCATGGTGAATGCGGATGCAATCTCCCGGATGAAGAAGGGTGTGATCCTCATCAACCTCGCCAGAGATATCCTGTGCAACGAGACCGATGTGCTGGCAGGCATCAACGCCGGGAAGATCCGCTGCTATGTCTCCGACTTCCCGAACCCGACGACCGCCGGCCATGACGGGTGCATCGTGATCCCGCATCTGGGAGCCTCCACCGAGGAATCCGAGGACAACTGTGCCGTGGCAGCCGTGAATGAGATGATGAATTACCTGGAAAACGGCAACATCATGAACAGCGTCAACTATCCGCGCTGTGATCTGGGACCCTGCGTCAAGCCCAGGATCGCGATCTTCCACAAAAATGTGGCGAATATGATCAGCCAGTACACGCAGGCTCTGGGAGAGGCCGGCTGCAATATCTCCGACATGACGAACAAATCCAAGGGCGAGGTGGCCTACACCCTGATCGACCTCGACGATGATGTCAAGCCGGAAGTTGTGGAGAAGCTCAATAAGATCGACGGCGTCTTCCGCGTGCGCGTCGTCCGCGAGAAGGCGTAAGAATAAACTTTTGACGTCCCGCCGGTGCCTGTGATACAATATTTATAACTATTGGCAGTTGAGAATTCACTTGTGACCCGGAGTACCTATGGCGGATATCAGACCTTTCTCTGCGATCAGACCCCGTGCGGATCTTGCGCAGGAATTTGCGGCATTACCCTATGATGTATTTGACGAGAAAGAGGCGAGGCTGTTCGTGAGCGAACACCCCGGCTCTTTTCTTGCGATCGACCGGCCGGAGACGCAGTTTCCCGAGGGACAGGATCCCTATGCGCCTGAGGTCTATGAGAAGGCGAGAGACCTTCTGTGGGAGCGCGTGGATCGGGGGGATCTGATCCGGGAGAGCGCGCCTGCCTATTACCTGTATGAGCAGACCTGGCGCGGCCGGACGCAGACCGGGATCGTGGGTCTGGCTTCCATCGACGACTATCAGTCCGGGATCATCAAACGGCATGAGAATACCCGACGGGAGAAGGAGGAGGACCGCGTGCGGCACGTGGATGTCTGCAATGCGCAGACCGGACCGATCTTCCTGTGCTTTCGGAGAAACGAAGCGATCGCGGACGTCGTCAAAGCCTGCAAGAGCGGACAGCCGCTGTATGAATTTACCTCCCATGATGGAACGAAGAACCGTATATGGATAATCGAAAAACCAAATGATATTTCCCTGGTTCGCGACGCTTTTTCTGCGATGAACGCGATCTACATCGCGGACGGTCATCATCGCTGCGCCTCCGCGGTGCGTGTGGGACTTGCCCGCAGAGAGGCAGCGGGCGGCGGCGTGGAACTCGAGAGTGACCATTTTCTCTCGATCCTCTTCCCGGAGGATGAGCTTAAGATCCTCGACTACAACCGCGTTGTGAAGGACTTAAACGGAAGGAGCAAAGGGGAGTTCATGGCGGCCATCACCGGCGCCTTCTATGCGGAGGAGTCGGATACTCCGGTCTCTCCCGCGGTCAAGGGCGAGTTCGGGATGTATCTGGATGATCAATGGTATCTTCTGAAGGCAAGGGATGCCGTGCGGAGAGAGGATGCCGTGGAGGGGCTGGATGTCGCCCTGCTGCAGAGAGAGCTGCTGGACCCCATCCTGGGGATCCGGGATCCCAAGACCGACCCGAGGATCGATTTTGTTGGGGGAGTGCGGGGGCTCTCAGAGCTGGAGAGAAGATGCCACACCGATATGCGGGTCGCTTTTTCCCTGCATCCGACTTCACTTTCCGAGCTTTTTGCCGTGGCGGACGAGGGGCGTCTCATGCCGCCGAAATCCACCTGGTTCGAACCGAAACTGTTGAGCGGATTGTTTATTCATGATATCAAAGGGGACTGACACTTACGGCAACCGGGAACTGACAACGGGCATCACGAGAGGGGAATAAGATGAATAATAAGCTCTACAAACTGATGAACTGGCCGGAGATCGAGGAGATCATCTATTCGGACGGAGATGATCCGCACCGGATTCTCGGTGCGCACAAGATGGGCAATTCCTATCTCATCCAGACCTTTCTGCCCGGTGCGCAGAAGGTCCTCATCCGGATCGAGGGCCGCGCGAACGATGTGGAGATGGAGATGGCGGATGACGCCGGATTCTTCGCGGCGCTCGTTCCCTATCGGGAGAAGATGAAATATCGCTACATCGCCACCGATGAGAACGGTGTCGAATATGAATCCGCGGATCCGTATGCTTTTCCGCCTCTCATCACGAGGGAGGACACGATCCGTTTCGGCAACGGTACGCTCTATCACGCCTTTGAGAAGCTGGGCGCTCATCCGATGACGCGCGACGGTGTGAAGGGAGTGGAATTTGCCGTATGGGCGCCGGATGTCGCCCGTGTCAGCGTGATCGGCGAATGGAACAACTGGGACGGCCGGTTCCATCAGATGCAGCAGGTCGACCGGAGCGGCATCTTTGAGATCTTTGTGCCTTATGCCAAACCGGGCAATGCCTATCAGTACGAGATCAAGACCAAACGGGGCATCCTGTACAAGAAGACCGATCCCTTTGCCTTCCGCCTGAAGGATGTGCACGGCGATGTCTCCATCATCACGGAGGATCCGGAGTTTGCCTGGACCGATGACGCATTTCTCGCCGGGCGCAGGAAATTCAAGAAAAACGAGGCGGCGGTATCCATCGGTGAGATCTATCTGGAGGATTTTGCCGCATGGCACAGCCAGAACAGCAAGGGCAAGGAGCGTGCCAACTGCCATGACATCGCGGCGGACGTCATCTCCTATGTGAAGAAGTGCGGATACTCCACGATCGTACTGTTGCCGGTCATGGAGCATCATGTCGCCAACCCCTATGAGGTCACCGGCTACTTTGCTCTCTCGGAGACGGTCGGTACAGCGGCGGATCTTAAGTATTTCGTCAACGAGCTCCACGCCGCCGGAGTACGGGTGCTCATCGACTGGGCACCGGTCACCTTCCCGGCCAAGGACATGGGGCTTGCCTGCTACAACGGCGAGGCGCTCTATGAATACGGCGGGGATAAGGGCATTCAGCCCCACACCGGATATCACATCTTTGACTACGGACGGAAGCAGGTGATCAGCTACCTGCTCTCCAACGCGATCTACTGGGTGGACACCTTCCATGTGGACGGGTTCCGGTTCCCGGACATCGCCAAGGTGATCTATCTGGATTATGACCGCGGTCCCGGGGGGTGGACGCCGAATGTCTACGGAGGCAATGAGAACCTCGAGGCACTGGAATTCTTCCGTCAGTTCAGCGAGATCATGCACAAGCGCGATGCGGGGATCCTCACGATCGTGCGCGAGACTGCCTGCTATCCGCAGGTCACGGCGGAGCTCGAGGAGGGCGGTCTGGGCTTTGCGTTCAAGGTCAATAACGGCTGGTCCGAGGACTTCCTGCGGTACCTGGAGCATGATCCGATCCGCCGGAGCGGCGCGCACAATGAATTGACCTTCAGTCTCCTGTATTGCTATACCGAGCGGTTCCTCTTAGCACTTGGCAGCGATCTCCTGCCCGGCGGTGTCAGATCCCTTATGGATCGTCTGCCCGGGGATGAGGAAGCCCGTGAAGCCGGTGTGCGTCAGGCGATCGCCTACATGTACACCCATCCCGGCGGCAAACTGCTGTACGCCGGAGCGGAGGAGATCCTCGGCAGGGATTCCCGCCTGCCGGTCATGATCGAGACGCTGGAAAAGATCTATGAAAAGGAGCCGGCTCTTCATGTGCTGGATCGCTCGGAGGACGGCTTTGAATGGATCAACTGCATGTCACGGGATGAGTGCATGTTGTCCTTCCTGCGGAAAGGAAAGAAGGCCTCCGAGAATCTGGTCGTCGTGGCGAATTTCGCCGGCGTCGAGCAGGAGTTCATCGTCGGTGTACCCAATGACGGCAAGTACCGCGAGATCTTTAACTCGGATGATAAGAAGTTCGGCGGAAGCGGTACCGTGAACCGCGGCACCATCGAGGCCCATCGGCGCGCCGAGGACGGGCGGCTCTACAGCATCAACTTAAAGCTGGCCCCCCTCTCTCTTGCGATCTACAACTACACGCCTTACACGGAGCAGGAGAAGAAGATCCGCGCCATCAAGGAGCAGGATGAGATCAAGAAGGAGGAGGAGCGCGCGGAGAAGCTGGCGCAGTTAAAGCGCCGCAAGGAGAAGGAGCAGGAGAAGCTGCTGGAGGATCTCAAGCTCCGCTATGAAAAGGAACTTGCCGCGCAGGAAAAGGCGATCGAGGAGAAGTATGCGAAGATCGAAGAGGAACGCGTCAAGAAGATCTTAAACAGTAAGAAAAAGTAAGCGGCCATTGACGGAGGAGGACGGATTGGCCGGAGAGAAAAAGAAAGACAATCGGACAGTGTGCACCATGGTGGGGAATGCGATCCGCAGTCTGTGTCAGATGATCGTGCTGGTCCATGAAGGGACCTTTGCCTGCGACATCATCGATCACAACGAAGAGATGTCCAATCTGGGCAGACCGGAGAGGTATGAGGATTTCCGCGATGATCTCTACATCCATCTGCATCCGCAGGACAGGGAGCAGTTTCTGACATTTTCGGATCCCGCGCATCTGGTCAGAGAGCTGTCTGTCAAACTGTTCACCATGTACCAGTGCCGCATCCGTCATCAGAACGGCCGGTATTACTGGTCCGAGATCACCGTCTGCAATGCGCAGGAGGAGGACTCCTCCAAGGGCAACGATTTCCTGTTCCTGATCCGGGACATCCACAAGTGGAAGAAGAAGGAACTCCGTCAGGAGGCGGAGCAGCGTGCCATGCTGGGGGCTCTCAGGGATGAGTATGACCGTCTCTTTGAGGAGAACATGCGGGATGAGCAGACCGGCTGCTATAACCGCAAGGGGATGAATTACTACACCGATCTTGTCCTGGAGGATGCGCGCAGGAACGGTAAGCATCTGTTTGTCTGTGTATCGGACTTAAACGGCCTGAAGCACTTAAATGACACTTACGGACACGCGGCGGGGGATGAAGCGATCGCCGCGGTTTCCTCGGAACTCCTGAAAGCGGCGCCGACGGGTTCCCACATCGTCCGGACCGGCGGGGATGAATTTCTTCTGATGGCGGCTCTCGATCCGGACAGCAGGGAACCGGAGGAGATGGGCCCTAAACTTGATCGGGGGATCGCTGCCTACAATCAGGCGAATCCAAGGCCGTTCACGGTCGGTGCGAGTTACGGCTGGGTCTTTCTGCCGCTCCGCGACGATATGACGGATCTGGATGAATACATTGAAATGGCGGATGCCCGGATGTACGAGATGCGCGCGGAGCGGGATCAGTACCGGAGAGACTAAGGGAAAGACTGCTTTTCGGCCGGCCGGATGGGGGATCCTATCCGGCCAGTTTTTTTCTTAAGGCCCGATATCCCCACAGGAGCCGATAGTAGAGAAAGAAGCAGAGGGTGGAACGTTGTGCCAGGGCGATCAGCTTCCGTTCCTCCGCATTCACACGCGCGAGATAATACCGGTTCTTTCGGAAATCCGGAAAACGCTCCCGCATTTCACGGCTCAACCTCCGCACGAAAGACATTCTTGCCGGCCGTACACAGGGCATGTAGGTGAACAGAGTATTGATGTAGAAAAGTTGTGTGAATTTGAATTCCAGTTCCGGCAGGAATTCCTCATAGAAGCCCAGTCTCTTAGCTTCCTCGAGAATGATCCGCCCCGATGCCATCCGGTCTTCACAACGCCTCTCCGAGAAGGAATGAACGGTGGAGGTATCATGCTGGTAGTAGTAGTACAGGGGCTCCGGGATATACTCAAATCGCCCCGCCGTCAGCAGGTATCCGTCGCTCATCGCGTTGTCTTCGTAGAAGATATCCTCGGGGAAGAACAGCTGATGATCGAGGATGGTCTGTCGCCGGAAGATCTTGACACACAGGCTTCCGCCGTCCAGGATGAGACTGCTCTTCCTGTCGTGGTCCAGGATACCTGTCTGATCCTCCCTGCTGTTAGCTTCCACCGGGCCGTCGGGTTCGAAGGTGTGTTCCTGCACCATCACATAGTCGCAGCCGACGACACCGGCGCCGGTTTCCTCGGCTCTTTTTAACAGCTTCTGATACATGTCCGGCGCGATCCAGTCGTCGGCGTCGATGAAACCGATCCACTCGCCGCTTGCCTGCTTAAGTCCGATATTCTTGGCGCCGCCCTGATGATGGTTCACAGCGCTGCGGAGCGCCTTGAATACCCCGGGATATCTGCTCTCATAATCCTGCAGGATCTGAAAGGAATCATCCGTGGAGGCATCATCGACCGCGATGATCTCATAGTCCGTGAGATCCTGATGCACCAGGGAGTCCAGACAGAAGGAGAGCTTTCCGTCCGCGGCCATATTGTAGACCGGGACGATGATGCTGAGCCGGACGCCGTCTGATCCGGGTGAGAGCTGCCTGATCGGGGTTGTGTTCTGTTCCATTCGCTGTCCCTGTCCTTCCGGAAGATCCCTGTGGAGAATACCGATGCTATTGTATCAGACGGTCTTCTTTCCCGCCACATCTTTACGGAATTAACCTTTCTTTTTTGCCGAATATTTGATAAAATAGAAACGATGCTTTGTAAGACTGTCCACCGTGTGGGGCGGGATCCGATCCGTCCGGCCGATGCGGGAAGCAGGAATTGACAAGGGAACGGAGGGGGATATGGCAACAAACAGCAAGAAGGATAGCAATAGTAGAAAAGGCGGCTTGACGGCGAGCATCAAGGCGAAACTCATCATCACGATGATGTTGCTGACTGCGATCCCGCTGATGCTGGCGGTGGTCGTGAGCTTCGTCACCACCATCCGCAATTCCGCCGAATCTGCGGAGGAGGTCAATGAGAAGCAGCTGGAGATCATCAGCGGCGATATCAATGATCTCATCAACCAGAATATGCAGGCGTTAGTCACCCTTTCCAACAGCCCGGAGTCCCGCGTGATTGCGGAGAGCGGCGGGAAATTCCGGAATCTTCCCCGTTTTGTGCGCTATCTGCAGCAGGTGGATGAGAACTTAAATGACAGTAATTCGACGGTCCTCACCAATGCGGATGGGGATCAGCTGGCCCGCTCCAAGGGGAACCTCACCAATACCGCCGATCGGGAGTACTTCACCCATGCCATGAACGGGGAGCAGTACATCTCCGAGGTGATCGTCAGCAAGACGACCGGATCCCGCATCATCGTGCCGGTGGTTCCGGTCTATGCGGATGACGAGACCACGGTGCTGGGCTTTGTGCAGCGCAACTTCGATCTGGAGGTTCTGCATGAGCTCCTGGCTGCCGAGGCGGATGAGGATCAGGTCATCGTGATCACAGACCGCAACGGCGTCGTTATCGCCCATTCCGGCCACGAGATCAAGGCGGAGGATCCTGAGGACAACCGCAGTGCGACGGAATACTTCAGGAACGGTCAGACCACCAAGAGCACCATGATCGGTGAGATCGACGGCAAGAAATATATCATCTCCTCCATGAGCGTCCCCACCACGGGATGGGTCATTATCAATGAGAGATCCTATGATTCCGCCATGAAGACAGCCCTGACCGGGGCCCTCAATCTTGTGATCCTGGGCCTCATCGCCCTGATCCTGGCGGTTGTGATCGCCTGGATTCTTGCCAGGAGCTTTGCCAACCCCATTGCAACGGTCAACGAATCTCTGGAAAAGCTCTCACAGGGCGAATTTATGCCGATCCGGGATGCGAAACTCAAGGCGCGCAAGGATGAGATCGGCAACATCGTCGCTAAGACCAATCTGGTGATCGACAAGCTGGGTGAGATCGTGAACAGTATCAAGGAGAGCGCGACTTCGGTCGGTTCCTCCTCGGAGGAGCTGGCGGAGACGACCTCTCAGATCTCCAAGACTGCGGACGATGTGTCCACGGCGGTACAGGAGATCGCGACGGGTGCGACGCAGCAGGCCGATGAGATCCAGCACGCCACGGAGAATACCGGGAAGATCAGCGACAATATCCTGGATGTATCCAACAATGCCACGGGGCTTGAGAATACTGCGCAGAATATGAGCGGCAACAGCAAGGAATCCGTGGAGCAGCTGGAGAAGCTGCGCCTGTCCTCCGATCAGATGAAGACGGCGATCGATGATATCTCCGAGAAGATCGGTGCGACGAGCAAGGCGGTTGAGAATATCAATTCCAAGGTGGCTGCCATCACCTCGATCGCGTCCCAGACCAATCTCCTGGCGTTAAATGCTTCCATCGAGGCAGCGCGCGCCGGTGATGCCGGCAAGGGCTTCGCGGTGGTCGCGGAGGAGATCGGAAAGCTCGCGGATGATTCCGCGGTCTCGGCGAGTGAGATCCGCAGCGAGATGGAGGTCCTGTTATCCGAATCGCAGGCGGCGGTTGACCAGGCACAGGCGGTCCGCGAGACGACGGAGGAGCAGAGTGCGATTCTGGCTGCGACCGTGGAGAGCGTCGGAAAGCTCATTGAGGATATCCAGACCACGGTGAACGGTGTCCAGAGCATCAATCAGGCAGCGGAGCTCTGCACCGATTCCAAGACGGTCGTAGTGGATGCCATGAGCTCCCTGTCCGCCATCTCGGAAGAGAATGCGGCGGCTTCGGAGGAGACCAGCGCCTCCATGCAGGAACTCAATGCGACGGTCAACACGCTGTCCTTTGCGGCGGACAGGCTGCGTGATATCGCAGGGAAGTTAAATGAGGAGATCGCGTTCTTTAAATAAGGGAAGAGCGCAGCCCCTTGGGATAGCGGTTTTTGAGCATCCCGCCGGCATATCTGGCCCAGCCGGCTCCGATCCCATGACAGGTAATGAGGACATCACCTCTGGCGGTTTCGCCGGGGGTGATGTTTTTGATCTTCATGCGCAGGGGATCCGGACGCAGGCTCTGCCCTTCCAGATAGACTGCGATCTCGTGATCCGTGAGATCGACGGCCATGGCGGCATCATCGGTGCGCATGATATGAGA
>JAFPTK010000252.1 GCA_017400305.1 Lachnospiraceae bacterium
AAAAACCACGTCCATCATTCCCCGCCGGGTTACAAAGCCATCTCCCGGAGAATAATGCCGTATCTCGTATCATACCACATGGAAAACCACCGCTCAAATATCTGTCCGGTAAGAACAATCAGGAAAGATAACGGAATTGAAAGGCTTTACATAGTTTCGACGCTACAACAGCACACAACACAAAAAACCGCAGCAACCCTTGATACATTTGGGTTTGCTGCGGTTTCACTCTTTTGATCTTTCCATCTCTACCTCTCACTCTTTAATTTTTTTACGGTCTCCGCCAGAGCCAGGAAATGCTCTTCCCTGACGATGGCGATCCCCTGGCCGTCCTCTCCGAGCACCACCAGCTGATCCCCGGGTGAGATCCCAAACAGCTTTCTGGCCTTTGCGGGAATGACGATCTGCCCCTTGTCCCCCACGGTCACGAGCCCGAACAGATGCTTCCCCCTGGGCGGCACAGCCAGTCCAAGATTGTCCTCGGGCTCATAATTGGCCAGATCATCCAATGACACGCCGAAGATGTCGGCCAGCTGCCTGCATTTATCCAGATCCGGAACACTCTCGCCGGCTTCCCACTTGGCCACGGATTGCCTGGTGACGCCCAGCTTCTCCGCGATATCCTCCTGGGTCATCCGGCTTAATTTGCGCAGCTGCACCAGATTGTCCCTGAACATCTACTTCTCCTTTTTCTTCCTGATCCCAAGCACCGCCCATCTGAAAAACGGGATCCTGGAAATCACGGCATACAGACCGTAGCCGAACGCAAAGCCCGCCAGGAGGCTCAACAGATAACACGCGGGTGCCGGCAGAAGGCCGGGTTTGGCAAATACCAGAGCAACGGAGGAGATGCCGAGATAATGGAAGACATAGAGACCGAAGCTGTGACCGGACATCCACTCCGTAAAGGGAGTGGAAAAATCGCCAAAGCGCGCCATTCCCGCAAGCACAGCCAGCGATCCCACATATGCATCCAGCATATACAGAAACTCTCTGTTGATCGGCTTGTCCGCGTAGTTCTCTCCGAAATGCAGGATCGTAAAGATCAGGCACAGAGCCACGGCAGCCGCCATGAGAGGGACTGCGATCCTCTCAAGTCTCTCCACCGTTTCCTCATGAGAGAACACATAGTACCCAAGGAGAAAGAACACAAAGTAGAATGCAATCCGGTAAACGGGAACGATGGGCGTGTTCAGGATCTGCGCCGCGCCCCAGATCGGAAGGATGAAAAGCGCGATCAGCCACAGGGGCGTCCGCGCACCTGCCTCCAGGAGCCTCCCTTTCTCGATCTTTCTGATCGGCATAAGCACAACACAGTATACCCACAGAAGGTGCATATACCAGAGCACGCCGCTGCCGGCTGCGACCATGATCAGGAAGATCACCGGCATCGGAACGCCCTCGCCCATCAGTCCGTCAATGCCTCCGCCAAGGGACATGCTCACATATCCCTGGATGAATTGAAAGGCAAAAAGACCAATGGTTGACGGAACCAGCAGTTTCCGTGTTCTGGACCGGATGAATTCCTTATCCGTGTGCGAATCCAGAGAGAGTCTGGCGCTGATCCCCGAAACCAGAAAAAGCACCGGCATAAACCAGGGATAGACCAGATACTGGAAGGCATCGTAGTACTGAACCGGCAGATCCGTGATCCTGCCCAGGCCGCCACGCACTCCCTCCGCGTTGTACATGTAGAAAACATGATAGATCACGACGATGACCACCGTGATCCATCGGATGTTGTCCAGGTAGTGTTTTCTCATATTTTTCCCACCTCCGCAATTATTATTAACACAATAATATGCGGATGGCGATCCATCGTCCACCCACCAAACTTAACATTCCGGCGTGATTTCTGTTAAGATCCGTTGCTTTCGCCGCTCGGGGACAGCAGGATAAGAGTCAAAAGGAACTTCCCCAATGACCCAAAATGAGTCAAAGAGAACCGTCCCCATTGACTCCATTCCGGTGACCTAAAATGGAGTCAAAGAGAACCGTCCCCATTGACTCCCTGACAGGATCACACGATCGTAAATGTCAGGACCGGCTGGCTGTTCATCTCCTTTAAAAGCGCGTCGAATTCCTCCTTGCCGCCTGTGAAGTCCTGCGTGCTGTCAAAGTCATTTTTGTCGCGCAGGAAACCGGTGTAGGACGCCGTACCGGAGGAGGTGTCCTCGGTCACGGAGGCCTTCATCATGATCCCAGCTCCGTCCGGCGTGAGGAAGGAGGCCTGATACTCCTGCTCATTTCCGCCGTAGAGCACACCGTTCCCATAGCGGACGGGATTCCCCTGTCCCATGACGTAGCCGAGCTGATAAGGCGCTCCGTCCTTCATGGTGTAGAGAAGGACCTCCTTTGACGAAGCATCTGCGCCCGGCTCCTCCGCCAGTGCCAGGATCTCATCGTCGCTTCCCACCAGCTTGATCTTCGTATAGCCCTGCCCGCTCTTTAAGCAGGAGATCACATCGTCATAATCCTTGAAGTCCATGCGTCCGGACTGGTACTGCACAAAGTCCGTCGGCCCGAAGCCGAAGGGCTCCGCCTCCTCGGCGTACATCTGCTCGGCGACCGCCTGGATATCAAAGCCCTCCAGATCTGTCGCGGCGACGGAAAGCGAATAGGAGATCCCGATCTCCACATCGTACCATGTGATCTGATCCAGCATGCCCGTGTCATTGATCGAACGGTACATCTTGCCCTTCATGTTGCCGCCGCCCCAGTTGGCCAGCGTGACCTCCTCGGGACCGACGGTCCATTCCACGTAGTTACCCGCGATATCCGTGTCCTCCGCGGCTCCCTGCTGCGCCCTCGCGGTGAAGTACATGCCATCCATCTCAAAGCTTAACTGCACTAACGGTCCGATCCCCTTCGCGGGATCTCCCAGATCCTCGCACTTCATCCAGCCCAGATCCTTCGCGCCCTCCGGTACCTTAAAGAGTCGCAGGACGAGATCATTGGCCTCCTCCGCGGTGATATCGACCCACGGATTCGCCATGCCCACCAGATTCTCCTCCTCTTCCGGTGCCTCCTCCGCTGCCGGTTCCTCCGCTGCCGGTTCTGCGGCCGTCTCCTGTGTCTGCTCCGCCGCCTCCGGCACTGCCGGCGCCGCGGGCTCTGCCTGCTTACCGCACCCTGCGGCGAGCGCCGCTGTCAGGATCACTCCCAGTAATACATTCACACTCCTCTTCTTCATTTTTCTTCCTCCTTTGATAGATCTCTGTTCCATTATATTTAAAGCACAGCATCGTGATATCGTCAAATTGCGGTGCCCCGTTCACGAACCGATCCACCGACTCCCGCACCCGGCGGATCACCTCCTCCGGATCCGTGTCCGCATCCTCGTTCAGGCATTCCACCAGCCTGTCGTCGCCAAACATCTGCCCGGCGGCCTCGGTCGCCTCGGGCACCCCATCCGTGTAGACCAGGACGCAGTCACCCGGATGAAGCACAAACTCCCGGTTTTCATACTCCGCCTCCTCATTGAGGCCGACCAGGATGCAATGCCGGTACTTAAGCAGCTCAAAACCGCTCCCCGCGCGGTACAGTGCCGGCTTCTCATGACCGGCGTTGCAGGCGAGACCTTTTCCGGTGGAGATCTCGATCACCGCCAGCCATACGGTGACGAACATCATGGAGGAATTGCGCTCGCAGAGCTGCTTATTCACGCTCTTAAGCGTGGAAGCCGGGTCATTTCCCTCCATCAGCTGATTCTTGATCAGGGTCTTGGAGACCATCATGAAGAGCGCGGCAGGCACTCCCTTGCCGGAGACGTCCGCGATGACGAGGGCCAGATGATCCCTGTCCACGAGGAAGAAATCGTAGAAATCTCCGCCGACCTCCTTGGCGGGATCCACGCTGGCGTAGAGGTCAAATTCCTTCCGGTCCGGGAAGGCCGGGAAATTCATCGGCAGGATGCTCTGCTGGATATCCCCGGCAAGCTTGAGCTCATTGTCCAGCTGGGTGAGCTCCGAGATCATGGATGCCACGCCCCGCACAGGGTCTCCGGCATCCTGATCCTCCACCGTCTCCCTGAGGAAGGAGAGCATGTCCTCATCCGCCCTGCGCATGCGGGCGAGGGTCCTGATCCGCACCGTCCGGTCCGGATGCTCCGTATTGTGCTGATCCACCGCCTCCTCCAGACGGGTGGACAACAGCTGCAGCTCGGACCGGCTGTCGATCGTCAGGAACATCAGGAATCTCTTCTCCTCCATCCGGATCACGTCGCCGACGGGAGAGAGGGTATCCCGCACGATCCGGAAGCTCGAGGGCAGATCGCCGTCCGCTTTGAGGATCAGGGCGCTGTCGGTCGTACCGTTCCCGTGCAGTGCCTGGTCGATCAGGTAGGTGAGGAACCCCTTGCTGTACAGGCCGGATTCCTCATCCACCACACGGGCTTCCTCCGCCAGGGAGAAATATACCAGCACAGCGCCGATGGCGAAGCCCAGGACATCCGCCTGATACGGGAGAAAGACCTGTACCAGCATGCCGGATCCGACCGGCAGGAGCATCGGCAGGACCTTTAAGAACCGGATCCTGGTCGACTTTCTGTCATAAGCCCACACGCGAAAGAGGGTTGCCACGAAGTAGATCGCCCGGACCGCCAAAGTCACTTTAAACAGCGTAGTGGATTCAAACAGATAATCCTCGGTGTAGTGAAAGAGGATCCCGGTCACCGGATTGACCGCCAGAAGCACGGTAAAGGCAATAAACGGCAGCAGCATCAGCGTCCTCGGGCTGGAGAAGCGCCGGACATCCGCGTACAGCTTATTCTGCACGTATCCTCCCCACAGGAGGATGATCACAAAGGAGAGCCACTCCCAGAGGCTCCTGGCCGCCGTCAGAGGGCCGTGGCACCAGGGGAACTCCTGCTCCTGCATCAGATGGCAGAGGAGACTCGACGCACAGGTGATCGTCAGGGCGATGTTCATCCAGGAGATGATCCGGAGGGACAGATCGGTCCTGCTGCGCCGCTGCAGGATCAGCAGCAGGAGCATCGTCAGCAGTGCAGTGAAGTCAAAATAGCAGTTCACCATGGCTGCGTCGTTGAACCCGATCATGTCGCCACCTCATTCATGAGACGTCTCATCGCACAGAGATGAACGACCACCAGCAGCATCGCGTATTCCAGCGCGGTGGCGGAGATCTCCCAGGCCACCAGATCCCCGACCAGCCGGACGACGATCAGCAGCGCAATGGACAGGCCCATCCTCGGACCGATCCTGAACGCCAGCACCAGGGACGACATCAGATAGAGCCACACGACAACGGAATATGCCCACAGCAGGCGCTCCGATCCCGACACGAAGATATTGCCCTCCCCGATGGAAAAGAGCCAGCCGGTCCACAGATTGAGAAGGACGATCACCAGGCACAGGGCGGCGGGGATACCGAGCAGGATCACTCCCTTTCGCAGCCGGGCATGATCCCGGAAGTTCCGGCAGAGGAGATAGACGGCAAGCAGATAGGGAAAGATCACCAGAGCAGCGTAGTAGGCCGTATTACACAGGACCATCACCGGGTGCACAAAGGACAGGGTGATATTCTCCAGCCGGTAGGAGAGCAATTCTCCCGCCGCCATCAACATATTGATCAGCGTCATGTAGAAAAACAGCCGGTCGGTGACCCTCCTGCGCCTCCGGTAGACCGCTGTGAGGATGACGATCCCGACGAGGAGCGCCAGAGCCGCACTGTCCAGGACCATGGAACAGACCTTCCCCACTGTGAGCTCCATCCCCTTGGCGATGGGGAAGGACACAGTCTGCTCGGTCTGTCCGGCGGTATCTTTGACCGTCATGATAAAGGTGTAGTTGCCGATCCGCAGGTTGGTGTAGTCGATCGGTGAGAGCCGGTCCGCCTCGAGTGTTTCCGCCGGCCAGTCAAAGCCCTCCAGCTCATAGGTGATGAGCGGCTCGATCAGCGAATAATTGAACACATAGGGATAGATCGTCAGCTTTCTGGTATTGCCCGGCACCGTGAACCGGCCGTTCTCATCCGGGTAGATCCGCTCCTCGTCCGCATCGACATAGGGGACCGCGACCTTCAGACTCACGATATTATTCATCGCCTTCTCGATATTGACCCGGGTCACACCGGCGATCCCCGCGATGTACAGATCCCCCTCGGGCGTCAGCTCGCTTGTGGCATTGGCGGAGGCGGCGCAGGGAAGTCCGCTCTGGATCCCGTAAAAGGTCGGTTCGATCGGTCCGTTCGCCAGCAGCTCATCCGCCGGCGCCACATAGATCCCGGCACTGGACAGGATCCAGACATCGCCCGCGCTGTTTTCATACAGATCATAGCAGTTGGGATACGGGAATTCCCGGATCGTGGTCACCTGATAATCGGGCGTCATATAGGCAAGGGAGTTGCCGGTGATGATCCAGATCACATCCCGTTTCGTGCTTTTCTTAATGCGCAGGACGATCTCGGAGCGGAGCCCCTCCTCTGTCCCGAGATGCCGGGTTCCGTCCGGGCCGAGGATATAGATGCCGTCACCGTCGGAGCCCAGGAGGAGTTCCCCCTGAAATCCCTCTTCCACCGTCAGGAGTGTGCCGTTGACGATCCCGTCCTCTTCACCGTAACGCTCCGTGATCCGATCGTCCCGAATGGCGCTCGCGCCGCCGTTCCCCACCGCCACGATCGTTCCGTCCGCCCGCTCATAGACCGTGCGGACCGCATCGGAGAACAGGCCGTCCTCCTCCGTGAAGACCACCGCATCCCCGTGGTCATAGCGGATCAGCCCGTACTTGTGCCAGAGGGGGATCCAGAGCCGGTCTCTGCTGTCCCTCAACATGCATCGCACCCGCACCCCGTTTAAGATCCTGAGGAGATCGGTGGCGTGGATCCTTTTGCCGGAGGCCGTCCGGATCGAGGAAAGCGGCAGCTGCGACAGCCGTTCCCCGCCCTCCATGACGATCAGTCCGACATCCGTCCCGATGAACAGCTGATCCCCGTATCGACAGGTGGAGTTAACCACGCTTTCCGGCAATTGATAGCGCTTGAAGAGATCGGTAAAGGGATTGTGCACCACCTTCATGATCCCCTGATGCGAGGAAGCGAACCAGAGATTCCCCTCATAATCGGTCAGGATATGCTCCACGGAGTTATTCATGGGGACATTTTCCAGCTGACGGAAGCCGTCCTCTCCCAGCCTCCCGATGCCGTTGTCCGCGCCGACCCAGATCTGTCCGTCGATGGCCTCCATCCCGTAGACGTAGGTAAGCGGTTCGATGCTCTTCGTCGACAGCAGCCGGAAGTGATCCGACAGCTCACCGTAGTAGATCCTGGTGTTGGATGTCCCCAGATACACACGACCGGGATGATCCGGATCCGGCAGGATACACTGGGCATCGTCCGTCGCGTAATCATCACGGGACAGATAGGAGGCTATGCCGCCGTCCCGGAGGGTGAAAAGGTCCCCATTCTGCGTGAGGCCGTAGATCAGATCATCTGTCCCCCTGCGCAGCTCTGTGATCGTCTGCCCGTCGATCCGTCCGTCGGAGATCGGCACCGGTTCCGGTGTCTCCCGGATGGTCATCAGCCCGCCGGCGGCACAGGCGATATAGATGCCTCCCTGCGGATCCTCCGCGATCGCCCGGATGCTGTTGGAGCGCAGCCCGTCCGATTTGTCCCAATGCGTCAACGTCCCCTGAGACAGGACAAAAAGCCCGGAATCGTTGGTTCCGACCCAGAGACGGTCCAGATGATCCACGTACAGGCAGCGGACATTGGCGATCCCCTCGGTGGAATAGAGCCGTTCAAAGGTATTGCCGTCGTAACGGATCAGACCGGCGTAACTGCCGATCCAGAGGAAGCCCTCCTCCGTCTGCGCGACGGCATTGGTGTCCGAGGTGGGCAGACCGTTTCTGTTGTTGTACAGGACTGCGGAGAACTCCTCACTGTTCCGGATCGGATCTACGGTCAGCGACCGGTTCACATTGCCGGAGGCGTTCAGGGATCCCGCCCTTTCCTCCGAACGGCCTGTCAGGGAAAAAACAGCAAACGTTAACAACACGATGAGCAGGCCCATAAAAAGCCTGCTGCATCGTCTGATCCCTCCGCTGTTTAAGTTACCCCTCCGCATATCTGACAGCTTCTTCATAGGCCACCATGGTGCCGGGTTGACAGTGATCCGTATTCTTGCTTTTCCGGGCCTTTACGGCAGTTTTGCATGCTCCTTCTCTTCGACATGCTGGATCGGATTCATCTCCTGTCTCTTCTTGCTGAAATCTTCCTGTTTTTCCTCTACGTGGACTCCGACCTTCTCCTCGACCTCGCCCAGCTTCATCTCCTTGATCTGCGTGATCTCCTGCGAGAGGCCTCCGTTCTTCTTCCCGGTTTCCTCTTTCCTCTCCTCGAGGATCTGCGGTCGGCTCATCTCTCTTGCGAGACTTAAGTCCTCCCGGATCTTCTCTGTCAGATACATGAGGCCTCTGGCTGCGTAAAACCGGCTCTCCCCCCAGGAACTGGAGAATTCCGGGTGCGGTTTTCCCTTGCCGCGGATCTCCACGTAATTCCCGGCGAGCTTCTGCAGATCCTTCGTCTCCTGCTCGATCCTGGCGATCAGCTGTGCGCGGTCGATCTGGGAAAGGTTTCCCGTCGCAAGAAGTTCCATATCATTCTGGAGATTCTGTGCCGCGGTCAGAAGCTTCCGGTAGGGGCCCGAGTTGATGCCGAACTTACCCGCACCCAGGCCCTTCACCAGTCTGGCCATCTCGTCACGCTTTGCCTGAGACGCCACTGCCCGGGTGCTCCGATCCGCGATGTTTGCGGGTTCCGTCCGTTCCTCGCCGCACACGCGGTTCAGGCAGGAATGGATCGCAAGCTCCTCCGCGGGAGGCAGGTACTTTGCATCATCCGAAAGATTGTCTTTCTGAACCATCAGGGAATAACGTGCCTCTGTTGCGATGCGGACCGCACTGGTCGCGGAAAATCCGAGCTCGTTATGCAGGAAATCGCTCAGATTCTTCGTTGTCATCATTTTCCCGGTGATCATGTGGTTGATGTCTTTGATTTTCTCAAGATCCCCGATCTTCTGCAGCTCACGATATCTCTGCTCAAACCGGTTCATCACGGAGGCAAGGGTCTCGGGAGCGAGATTGGACAGGTCTACCTCCCGGCCGTCGATCTTGATCCCCGGAGTCGATTTATCCGCCAGAAAGGAGCTCTGCGGTGCCGATTTGGCCTGCCAGTTATGGGGGAGTCCGTAAAGCGTCTTCTTCCCCGGCTCACTGGTCTCAAAGCCGATAAGCATCTGGCCGCAGTGCGTGTGATCTCCGGGTACCACCTTGATGTAGCAGTGACCGGACCGGCCGTCATTGTAATTGAGCTCCCTCGTACCCATACAATTGTTTCCCATACCGCCGCCGGCAAAATTCATCCCGTAGTTATTCGACCAGCTGCCCGTCTTGGGGTTGGTCTCCTGTGCCTCACGCAATACCTTTCCTTCGGCGTTCACCATCTTGCTCTTCACGTCGTGGGTCGCCGCAGAGCGCTTGCTCACGCCTGCCGCTTTCCCGCGGTCATCTCCCATCACGGAATCCATTATCATTTCCTGCTTATGCGCATCCCCCGTCGGGAGGGTCACCACCAGACGGCCCCCGTGAGCGATGAGCTCAGCCATCGTGACCGTGGATCCCACCTGCTCCCCCCGCTTCTGAAAGCGTTGCCGGATCCCGCCTATCTGCATCATCAGAAAATGCTTTGCCATGGCGAGCTGCTGCTCATCATTCTGCTCAAGCAGCTGTGCGATCTTCTCCGGCCCCTTCAGCGATCCCTTCCGAATCGCCTCTTTTCTCTCCGGAGAGAGCGGTGCGATGGTGTCCTCCACCATCTTGGTCGTGACACGCATCTCCTCGGAATACAGGAAGTGATATCCCGCCGTTTCACTGGGGCTCTCCGCTTTCTGCCGCATGCGGGCAGCACAGGAGAGACCGAGACGGAAGAAGAGATGATTTCCGTACTCATCGACGATTTTCTTAAACTTCTCCGGACCGCCCGGAAGTTCCATGATCCGGTTGGCCCCATCGGCGAAATCCTTTGCCTGATCCCAGGTATCGCCGAAATTATCCACCATGATCTGGTCAAAATACTTCATGGACAGGAGGGTGCGCTTCTTTAACATCTTCCCTTTGTAGGCGAACTCGTCGATGTGACTGTAATCACCTTGATGATGCGCCCGGATCAATTTCCTGTCATTATCCGAGAGGTCTTTTGATCCTTTTATATAACTATTGATATAATAATCTGTCATTTCGTGCAGCTCCTTCCGGGTCAGGGGCTGCCCCACCTCATAACTGTTCATTCTTTCCACAGGATTCAGTATTTCGTTCGGCATTCTATGATCTCCTCGTTATCGAAAAAACGATTGCGGTTCTTTCGTAATATATGCACGTGATCGGATATCCCCACGCCTTAAGCAAAGATCTCATTCAGGTTCTCAATGTGGTTCTTTCTGTCCGTCACGACGATCACGGTGTCGCCCTCCCGGATACAGCTGTCGCCGCCCGGGATCTCGAGCTCCCCGTCACGGATGATCGAAGCGATCACGGTATTTTTCTTAAGGTGAAAGGCGCGGTCCTTAAACGGCATCCCGAGCTTCAAAAAGCCGTGTCCCGCCGTGAACTGGAGTACCTCTGCCTTGTTGTCCGCCACTGTGCTGTATTGCTCGATCTCATTGGGGGCATCCCCCGCCTCGCAGTTCCGGATGAACTGGATGAGCTTGTTGACCGAGATCTCGGATGCGGAGAGGGTGATGTCCAGGTTGACGCGATGCAGGAGCTTTAAATGACCGGGGTAGTCAACCCTGGTGAGGATCGAGGGGACATTCTGGGACCACGCATACAGACTGGTCACCAGATTGGTCTCGTCAGATCCTGTCAGCGATACCACCGCATCGACCCCAGAGATTCCCTCCTCCTCCAGGATATCCGCCGTCACACCCTCTCCGTAGACCACGTGTACGGCGGGGTAAAGCGCCATCAGTTCCCGGCAGCGCTCGATATCCGTGTCGATGACGGTCAGATTCTTCTTGCCGGCCAACAGCAGCCGGATCATATACTGGGCCGTGGTCCCGCCGCCCATGATCATGACCTTCTTCGCCGATCTCCGGACGATCCCGAGCGCCTTCATATTCTTCATCAGATCCCCGATGTCTGACGCCACGCTGATCCGGTCGCCGGCTTCCAGCCGGAAGGAGCCGTCGGGGACGAAGAGCTTTCCGTCCCGCAGGACCGTCGTAATAACGAAACGGACATCCAGTTCGCTCCCCACCTGCATGAGTGTCTTGCCCGCAAGCGGCGAGTCCTCGACGATCCGCACGGTGATCATCTGCATGAGATCCCCGAAGACGCCCACCGGCTTGACATTTCCGGGCAGGCCGATGCAGAGCGCAGCTTCCTCCGCCATGTCATACTTGGGGTTAAAGATGTAATCGATCCCCTGTTCGCGCGCGAACGACTCGCTGTCCGCCTCAAAATCCGGCTGGGACACGCGGGCTACGGTATGCCGCGTCCCCACTGCCCTCGCCTGCATACAGCTTAAGAGATTGATCTCATCCACCGGTGTCAGGGCGAAGAGATAATCCGCGAAGGGCGCTCCGGCCGCGCGAAGGGTTTCCTGGGAGGCGCCGCCTCCCACCACGCCGTTCACGTTGTATCGGTCGGTGAGGGCATCCACCGTATCCTTCTGCTTCTCAATGATCGTGATATCATGATTTTTGCCGGCCAGTGCCTCGATCAGGGCACATCCGGTGCGCCCCGCACCCACGATGATGATCTTCATTTTCCGTTCCTCTCCGTTCGGTTCTTCACCATTCTGTCGATCTTATGCTTTTCCAGCGCATAATACACCCGCTTCACGGTGAGTCCCTGGACCAGGACTGTGAAGAAGATGGTGATGTACGTCACATTTAAGAAGATGATGTGGATCTCCTCCGGCAGGAATTCCCGGGTGCTGAAGGCCAGCGCGAGGGAGAGGCCGCCCTTTAAGGCCGACCAGGTCATCAGGATCACGTATTCCCGGATATTGTAATTGCCCGGGATGTGGCGTTTCCCGGTGAGGATGCTCGATACGGACACCCCAAAGGATCTGGCCGCGATGTTGATGAGCGCGGCGGCGGGGAGTAAGACCGGGAGATACCGGCTCACCGGCATATTGAGGACCAGAAGTCCGATCATGACGAACATGACCGCATTTAAGAGATTCTCCGTGATCTCCCAGAAATCCCGGTAGAGGTCCTTGGGGTCGATGACCCTCATCCGCCGCTCAACTCCCGTGTAGGCCCAGGAGAAGTACATCCCGCACACGACGGAGGCGATGACGCCGGAGAAGCCCAGCTGTTCACAGATCATGTAGACCAGGGAGACATCCAACAGGGAGATCAGGATACACATGATCGGCTCCCTCGTGGTCTCCATCAGCTTAAAGAGCAGGAAGGAGATGCCGAGAGCGACCGCGGCGGCTCCCACGATCTCACGGAACATCAGAAGGGCGAAGTTGCTCTGTCCGCTCTGGATCACCAGACTCTTCACAAAGATGAACAGGGTGACACCGGTCCCGTCGTTAAAGAGGGATTCATTCTCAATGACGGAGCAGACGTTCTTGGAGAGCCCGATCTTGTTGAGGATCCCCGTCGCCGCGATGGGGTCGGTGGGGGAGACCACACATCCTAAGAGGATGCAGGTGAGCAGATCCATATTCAGCCGGAACAGGCAGGCGACGCCGTAAAAGACCACCCCGTAGAACAGGGAGGACAGCGCGGTGGTCAGCAGGGCCAGCAGGCTGATGGCCCGCACGTTCTCGCGGAATTTGCGGATGTTCACCTTGCTGGCACCGGAGAAGAGCATGAAGCAGAGGACTCCGTCCATCAGGTATTTCTCAAATCCGAAATCCCCCAGCTTCCCCACAAATGCCGACACCTCATCGAAATCAAAGAGCATGCTGAAGACTAAGAGGATCAGCGAGAATACGGTGGAGAAGCAGATCAGTGCGATATCCGGCTGCATATGAAACCAGTGCTGGTTGAGGACGCCGATCAGCACGATGAAGATCAGTATGATGATAAGGAAATACAGGATATCCATAACGCTTTATTATATCATGATTCCGCTCAAATGATAATCCCGTAACACACAAAGAGGGAGGCACAAGCCTCCCTCTTTCAGATTCTCTGTACGAGTTCCCTCTTTCATCCCATCCGTACCCGCCGGGCCTCAGTGTAATCCTCCCGGGAGAATGGGCCGGTTATTGTTTACCGCATCCTTAATATTTTCATCGATCACCTGCTTCACCTGCTGATCATAGCTGATCAGGCCGTTGTAGATCTTTCCCGCCTCCTGCCTGTCCTTACGCCGGGCGATGTCGCTGCCGGTGAGATTCACCTTCTTGCTGTTCTTCACCGCCTGCTCGATGAGGGCTTTGTTGTCCTTCTCCACGTTCTGTGATACCTGTCTCTTAAGCTCCTTCAGCTCCAGGTTGTGCTTGTCCAGATTTTTCTCCTCCGGATCAAAATCCCACAGCTTCTGCTCCAACGCATTGCTCACGAGGGCGTCTTTGATCACTTCCCGCTTCCCTTCCTCCGACATATTGCCGAACTCTCCGTTCACCTTCTCCGAATAGGAGGTCTTCACCTCATTCACAAGCCCTGAGAAGGTCTTCACGGCGTCGTCCCGGTACTCGCCCTTGATCTGCTGCACTTTCTCCGCAAAGGTCCCGTTGTCCCGGATCTCCGCGAATCTGCCTTCCTTTGCGTCCGCCATCGCCTGCATGGTCTTCGCATCCAGTCCCATCGCGTTGATGGTGCTCGTATGCGCATCCGCAAAATGTTCGATGGCGTCGGACTGACTTAATCGGAATTTGCGCTGGCTGCTGGGTATCCAGCGGAACATCTCCTTATTCTTCTTACTCTTATACTCCGATGCCGCATTCTTAAGCGTCGTCAGATTGGTCTTTAACTCCTCCGGAGACATGGCCATGACCGCTTCCCTGGTAAACCGATCCAGTGCCTGCTTGATCGCCTTGTATTCCTCGCTGTTGTCGTGATTCGGCTTCTTGTTCTTATCAAAGTTCTTACTGAAATTATCGATCCCCCTGAGGATCTCCTCTCTCTCATGATCCAGCACATCCGCCGCCTGATTGATGCTCTCCGCCCGTTTGTTGTACAGATCCTTCGCTTTGTTCAGATGCTGGTTCATCCTGTCCAGCCGGTTGTGCTTCCGCGTCAGCTCCGTAACCCGGATCTGCGCATTGACGACCTCTTTCTTGTAGTTTTCAAAGGAATATTCCTCTACCTTCCGCTGTTCCCGGAACAACTCCGAATCTAACAGCGTGGTCGCCCGCGGGATCACTTGCTCCGCATTCTTTGTATCGGACTCGATCTGTTTTCCGATCTCCTCTTCCAGCCGGTCAAAGACCTCATCGGCCTTCTCGGCATTGTCCCCGGCCATCTCATTTAAGACCTGGTCGGAAGCCTTCTCTCCCTCCGGTGCGTCTTTCTCATGTTCCTTCAGGATCCGATAGGTCCTGGAGTATTTTTCCACGACCTCCTTGCGGATCTCGGGCAGGCGCTTCTCATAATACTGCACACTGTTCTGCAGATCCGCCTGCTCTCTCTTAAGATCCTCCAGCTCCTCATCGGCTTTTGCCAGCATATCCTTACTGGCGATGTGCCTATCTAACAGATCATCGACCTCGTCGGAATTGAAGGCATTATCCGCGATGTTCGTCTGGGCACTGGCGATTTCCTTTGTAAGACCGATGATCCGGTCCACATTCTCCGGATTTTCTTCCAGAGTCTTCTGATACTCTTTTTTCAGGTTGGATAGATTTTTATTCAGGCTCTGCGTGATCCCATAAGCAGGATTACTGACCGCCTCGTTGTGGGCTGCATTGATCAGTTCATCCAGCCCATTCCGCATATTGAGGAAATACTGATTTTCATCCTGGCCCGGAATTTTTTCCAACAGCTCTTTTATCTTTGCTTTATCCGGAGCGACCTCCATGATACTGTCGATGAGTGCACGCCCCTGATCGAGCCTCTCCGCCCGCGCCGGCACCTCCCTGATCGATTTCTCCAGGTTGTCTAAGTACTTCTGTGGTATTCCCGCCTGACGCGCCTTATACTGGATCCCCAGAAATTTCTTTGCCCTCTGTTCCACCCGGGCAAAGAGAACGGTCTGTGCGATACTGTCGTTCTCGATGACCTTGATCAGCTGTTCTACCAGTTTATTGACCTTCTGCCATCTCAATTCGCGCTCTCTGACTTCGAGATATTTGTTGAACAGCTCCCTGTTATTTGCCCGGTTTTTGTATGAGTCCAGTTTCCTTTCATACATGTCCTCTTTCGCTTCCGCGTGAAGCCGTTCGTTTTCCTTGATCTTCAGGTTCACCAGATGCGTCTTCTCATCCAGACTCTTGCGGTCTTTTTCCAGTAACGCAGGGATGGACAGGTACTCTCTGTGCGCCCTTTGCACCGCTTCCAGTGCATTTTTATCTTTCTGGATCCTTTCCCTTGTCCTGTCCCGCTCCAACCGGTACTGATCCAGCTGCTCCGGGATCTGCTTCACCCTGAGCGTCGCGTGCGCGTATTGATCCCTCCATTCCTGCAGTCCCGCCGGGCTGCTTAAGTGGTTTAGCTTATTCCTCGCCTCCTGAAGCTCCTTCTTCACCTTCGCAAGCTCGTCGGGTACCTCCGTCAACGCAAGTCCGTCGGAACTCATGGCATTTAAATATTTCATCTCCCGGGTGAATTCCTCGTCGGCTTCCCGGTAGCTTAAGATCCCGTCGGCCTGCTGCAGGGTTTCCAGATTGCTCACCGCCTCTGACAGGTCCTTTGAAAAGTTGTAGATGGGCCAGGCGGCATCCTGATATTTCGGGGCGCTGTCATTGTCCGCCCAGAGGAAGTAATTGTCCGCCGCTTGCGAGAGATTATTGGATTTGCCCTTAAGATCACTGATAAACTGTTCGATCTCCCGCTCATCCTGCGGTGCATACGCGCTCGTTCCGTCGATCAGCGCCTGGATCTTCCGGGAGATACTGCGGGCGTTTTCGGGGAGAAGGTACAATTGCCGGAATTCTCTTGCCAGATCTGCCGCATATTCCCTTTTATCAGTGGACAGAAGGGGATTCCCGGACTGAACGTTCAGGTAATTCCTGATATCCTCATGATTCGTGATGTCCCCCAGCGCAATCGCCCGGTCCACGATCTTTTTCAGTTCTTCGAGTGTCTTTTTGCTGTACTTCATCTTTTCTTTCCCCTGTCTTATTTCCTGTTCTGCATCCCACCCGGCTTATTCTCATGGGTGGTTCCGGCGGTGTTCTGCCCCGGGATCTGCTGTGCCGTCCTGTGATGTGCACTGCCGGTCCCCTTGGGCGGCAAATTGCCGTAAGTCTTGCGGTAGACGTCGTCGATGCTGATATCGCGCACCTGCTCAGCCGGTTTCCAGGCGTTCATCCGATCCCGTGCCAGATCCAGCGCCAGTTCCTGTGCATCACTGCGCTGTGCCGACGGGACTGCCTGAATGGCCTGGATCAGGTTCTGGGCAAACAGGTGTCCCTGTGCCTCGTTTGTCACGGAATAGGCGCTGTCCGCGACCATCTGTATGCCTTTTATCAGGTTGCCCTTGTTATCGTAACAGACCTGTGCGATCATCCCGAAGAGAAGGGCGTTGCCATCCTCCTTGTTCCAGAAGGAGCCCTCTCCTCCGAGGAATTCGCCCGCTCCTTCCGACACCTCGCCGGGCCTCCTGCCGGGCAGATAATCCACGATCTGTCCCCTCTTCGCCGAGGGCTTTGCGTCCGGGATCGTCAGGTGCTGGGCGGGCGTGCGGGAAGGTTTCTCCGCTTTTCTCAACAGATCCATACGGATCTCGTTGGGGAACTTCACCTGATACACAGGCCGCAGACCATCCTTTTCGCCCGTGGCGACGCTCCAGCATCCCGTATCCGCGGTTCCCTCCAGCATGACCGTGTTGCCGTCCGGCTCCTGCGTCTGGGTGAGTTTTCCGTCGGCCTGAAACTTCAGATTCGGGTAATGCTTCGTCTCCTCCACCTCTCCGGTGATCGGATCCTTGTGGAGCTCGGAGAGCCATACCAGCGACAGATCCCTGGGATATCCCGGTGCCTGTCTCCGGACCTTCCGGACCACATCATAGAGATCGATGCGGATCGTCCGGTTCGGATTCGGTTCATGATAGATCCCCTTTTCGTCGATGCACTCCTTCTCAGAAGGCTTTAAGGAATCCCGCAGGATCAGCGTATTCCCCTTGATCCCGACGATGGTCTGATAATGTCCGCCGTACTTGATGGCCACCGGAGAGCGGTCATGCCGGAGTGCGTATTCCACCTGCTCCCGGATCGCCTTCACAGCCGTGTCATCCGTGGCGTCCCGGTAGATCGCACCGTTCTTATCCACCTGCGCCGGCGGCATCTCTTCAAAGCCCCAGAGATGCATGGCGGTATTCGGCACCGTCTTCATCACCAGCTCGCTGTCATGGAAGGGATCCGACCCGATATCATTGTTGAATTCGTTTGTATCGTTGGCATTCGCATAGCTCGTGAAGGGTTTTGTGGCGCGGAAGGAACGGATATCCTTCTGGGTGAGGGAGACACCGCGGCTGTCCAGCAGGTTGGACAGCGCCACCGACCAGCAGCTGTTGGAGGCAGTCTGGAATTCTCTCTGACGGGCTCCCTGGACCGTGATCGTACCATCCTGTGCCGTGGTCACGACGGGCGAATAGGTGATCTGCCCCTGTCTTGTCTTCTGATCGATTTCCTTCATGACCCGATCGATCTTCTCCAGTCCCGCGATCCGCTGATCCAGATACTCGACATACATCGCGCCGTCCGGCAACGTCAGAAGACTATCCCGGTAGATTTCACGGTAGAGTCTGAGCATCTCGAGATCCCCGGTATTTAAGATCTCGCGCGGCAGTGTCTCATCGCCCGGATCATAATCTCCCTTATTCGGATCCATGTCATGCGAGCGGATCAGGATCTCACCCGATCCGGCGTGCCGGATCGGCGCATGAACATTGTGCGCACGCCGTTTCGGAGGATATTTCATCAATGTTTCGATCTTCTCCCGCTGACGCTCCTCATCATTCACGGCGTTATTCTGCGGTTCCGGCGGGTTCTGGACCTGCTCCGGCGGATTCTGTTTCGGTGCCTCTTCTTTCGGTGCCTCCTGCTTCGGCACCTCCTGTTTCGGTGCCTCTTCTTTCGGACCCTCCTGCCTGATCTCCTCACTCGTCGGAGCGATCTCCTGCTCCTCGGTGGAGAACTTCACCGTTTCCTCCGGAGAGATCAACTCCTCCTGGTTTCCGAGGTCGACCGCGGCCTTCTCCTCCTCCGTCCAGAAGGTGTGATTCCAGATCGTCCAATTCAGCGGATGATCCACTTTGTCGGGCTTCGTGTCAAGATCCGTGCCGCTCTCTTCAAAGATCTTGTCATTTAAGAAGGTCTTACGGGCCTCCCGATCCTCCTCATTGTTATGCGGGTCGCCAAAGAGCTTCGGCAGTTCCTCCTGCTCCCTGCCCTCATCGATCTGCCTGAGTCTCTTATCCACATAGCCATAGGGCAGCTTTCCGTCGCGGTACTGGGCGGTCAGGGTCTTCATCCGATCCACCCGAAGACTCTCCAGGCTCTGTTCGAGGCCGGCCAGCTGCTCGTCAAATGTCCGCTTTTCGCGTTCCAGCGCTTCTTTTTCGCTGACCGCCGCCTGTCTCCTCCTGTCATTGCCACCCTGCGCCGCCCGGCGGATCTTCTCCTCTGCCTGGGCGATCTTTGCCTCCCGCCTGCCGATCCGCTCTTTCAGCTTTCTGATCTGATCGGCGAGACTCTTCGCCTGTGTATTAAAGGTCTTCTCCTCCTGCCGGACGCCCTTTGCCATCCGGTCCTCGATCCTGCCCATGAGCTTCTCACGGTTATTCCTGATATTTAAGTAGTTTTTCTTCTGCTCCTCCAGCGTCTTTTTCTGCTCACCGGTCAGCTCCGGAAGATTCAGCTCCGGCCTGGCCTTTCTGAGGGCGTCATATTTCTGCGCGGCATTTAAGACCTCATCCTCCAGCTGCGCATAGGCAGGATCGGAAGCATCCTCCGGACGGAGGGCGAGCATCTCGGCAAGCGCCTGCTGCCTTGCCTGCACCAGCGGGAAGGGGGTGTACCGTTCCGTCCGCAGCGCTCCCCCGACGACACCGGGGTATTTGCCGGTCGGCTGCAGATTCTCCGTTTCTTCCTCCCGGCAGATCCGTTGGTAGGTCTTTGCCGCGTCCTCTAGCATCCGATCCAGACGGCCGATCTGTGCCTGATAATCGATCTTATCCTTGTCCCGCAGATAATTGCCCAGCCGGAAGGGTTCCCTGCGCGAACCGTCTGTGTTCACGGGTACCTTGAGCAGCATCCCGTCGGGATCGAAATCCTCCGGTGCGACCACGGTCAGCGTCTTGATCGCTTCAAAGCCTTCCCGGTCACGTCCCTGGAAACCTTCCGTGAGGCGCCTGGCATTTTTCCTGGCGGCGTGGTGCAGATCGGACGCATAGCCGTAGATATTCTGCATGTACAGATACTGATTATGTTCCTTATTCGGGGTGTTATCGGCGGGATCCCCCTCAATGAGGCCGTCCACACCGCGGGAATACTGTCCCAGCAGACGGTTGTTCGCCTCCACCAGTTGTCCGTCAAAATAGTTGGTGGCGCCGAGTACAGCGATCTCTCCCATGCTCTTGCCTCTGGTGACTCCCTTGAGGGTCGCTCCCTCCTCCAGCGCATGGGTCTTGAGCCGCTCGATCACCCGATCCGGATCCTTCTCAAACTCCTCGATGGAGATGCCGTTCTGCAAAAGCAGATTTCCGAACATCCAGACAGCATTGACCTGTGAGGTGGTCACCAGGTTTCTGGAATACTGCCACGGAACGGCGACATTGCGCGAGGTATCCAGATTGTCCATGTACCCCGTCTGAGAGAAGTTCTCCTTCGCCATCCGGATGAGTTCGTCCATCCCCTTCTGGGCTGTCTTCAGCCGTTTAACTGCCTCGGCGAGCTTCTTCCGGTTTTCCTCCACCGTCATGTCGGCGGCAAGGGCATCCCTGAGGGCGGCCCTCGCAAGCACGATATCGCGGAAGGCGTAGACCTTGAATTGCTCCTCCGATCTGGTCTCGTTGCTCAACAGATGCATTTCCTGCATCCGGTGCAGCATGGCTGCCACATTCCGGATATAATCCTTATCGAAGTGCGGATTGGACCGGGCGGTCCGCTTAAGATCCGCCTGTCTGTCCTCCCGGGAGACCTTCACGTCCTTCTCCGTCACGAAGAGATCCTGCAGGTAGCGGTTTTCCGGCTTCTCATTCCCCTTCCGGTGGATCAGGTTGTACCTGCGTGTGCCGCGTTTGGCCTGTGCGCCCCTCACCTGTGCCACCCGATCCTTGAGTTCGCTCTTCACCTCGGCAAGGAGTGCATCGGCATCCGCAAGATCCCTGCGGAAAGCATTGAGTTCCTCCTGTGTTCCCTTGCCCCCCGACATCTTCTTCCAGTCGAGACCCGCCTCGTCGGTGAGGTTCTTCACCCGCTCCCTTGCCGGATGATCCACCTGCTCCTCAAACTGCGTCCGGGCATCGCCGCCGGTCTGCAGTGTGATCTCCGAGGAGGTGTCGATCTCCCGGATAGGCCGGAATGCCTTATCCGCCGCGAGCAGCTCCTCCTGTCTCTCAAGCGGGAGATACCCTGCCATCGCACCAAACAGCTTCCTCCGATCCTCTCCGCTTATCCGGAACAGATCGATCGGCTGCGGCACTTTGCCGCCGATCGCGGCAAAGAGCCGCGCACCCTCTGTCGCTCCGTAGGTCTCGACCAGAGCCAGCGCCAGTCTGTCCTTGTCATAATCATTCCTGATCGCAACATACAGGTACCGGAACCTGGTCTCGGCGTCGTACATGTCGATCACGGAGTCATAGTATTGCTCCGGTTCACTGTTTTCGAACCCCTGAGCGGTCATGGCACTGTCGAGGTGGACGGCTTCATAATTCGTAAGGAAGTTCTTCTCCAACTGCGTGGCAAGCGCTCCCATCGGTGCCTTCTCTCCGGCTCCGTCTGCAGCGACACTGCCCGGAACATCCTGTACGGGCGGGACGATGACCGCCGGTCCCCTCTGTCCGGGATCTGCCTGTACGGGCGGTACCGGCGGAACAGGTCCGTTCTGCTGCGGTCGTGCGGCCGGTCGAATCCCCAGCTGATCCATCTCCCACAGGACACGTTCCCTGTGATCTGTCGGTATGATCGTCCCGCTCTCCCGGTACGCCTCCTCTTCCTCCTGTCTCGCGTCGCGTCTCATATCGACCATTTCCTTCGCATCGTCAGACAGGCTGCGGTAAGCGTTTTCCATATTCTCGGCAAACTGTGCCGCCTGGACGGTAAAGCTCTGTCTCTCTGCCTCGGTCAGAGCCGGAAGCTTCGCATCGGGATTGGCCTGCCGGATGGACTCATAATAATCCGCCATGTGCAGGATCTCGTCCTCAAGGACGGAGAAGCCGACCTTGTATCGGTCCGCGGCCCGCGCGATAAGAAGAGTGGACAGCGCCTTCTGACGGTTCTGCATGAAGCGCACGGGATCAAACTGACTGCCTGCCAGGCGCCCGGCATCCGTAAGGATCTCCTCCGCCCGGTTCATCAGCCCGGGATAGCCGAAAAAGTCCTCCCCGATCCCCGCCACAAAGCTCGCCGCCGTGGTGGGCTGCTCCGGGAAGCCATGGTCATCTAACGGCCGGATCATCAGGAACTTGGCGGGGTTCTTTGCAAAGGTCTCTTCATCCACCAGGGAGAGCAGCTGCTGGACATCATCCCACCGCGCCTGATCTTTTTTCGGATTGTTGTAGGAGCTGCGGTGACCCAGCAATCTGTTCTGGTACATCGACTGCAGGCTTTCGGTCAGCTCATTTTTCTTTCTCGCATTCGGGTCGGGATCCATCATGATGATCGCATCCACGCACCGGCTCACCAGATCCTGCATCCCGCTGCATCTTGCCAGCTTGAAGCTGTGCTTCTCTATATCCTCCGACGCCATCTCACCCAGGAGCGTTCCGAAGCTCTTTCCCTCGGACTGCTTATTCAGGTCAAATTCCTCCACCACCTTGCGGTAAAGATCCCGGATGACGGCATTGGGATCCTCGGTCAGGCGCGCAATGGGGATCCCCGCCCATTTCATCACCGAGTACAGGTTATGCATGGCGTTGAGCTTTGAGTTGGTATAGTAGTCCCTGCTGTACTCCAGCGGAAGATTGCGGTCCCTCGTGGAATCGATATTGCCGGGGATGCTTTCCGCGGGGAAATTGGCCTCATCCTGCGCGTAGGCATTGAGCGTGTCGATATCCTTTTTCGCCTTCTCGTAATCCGCCTTCGCCTGCAGGATCCACTCCTCATCGCCTGCTACTACCGCCTGCCGCAACATCTCCCGTGCATCCAGCAGGACGGAATAAGCCCTGTTTGCTCCGGTTCCGCCCGGCATATCGTTGCCGACGGGAAGCTGCATCTCCTCCATCATCTTAAGCATCCCGGCGATCTTGCCCAGGTGCTCCTGCGAGAAGTCATAGGTCGTGTTGAGGATCCGGTCACGGTATTCCTCCTGCCCCGGCTGAACCCCGTCCGCGACAAAGGACGTGCCGTTTTTCAAGAGGTTATTTGCAACGGTGCGCATCTCCTCTTCGGGATAAGCGGCGATCCCTTCCCTGACGTCCCGCTTCAGTTCCTCGCTGCGGGCACTCTCCTCGATCTTGCGATGAGCGATATTGCCGGCCACCGCCAGTTCTCCCGTCTGTGTGACGACACTGTCTGCGTATTCCAGCGCCTCCCGGTAGGCTTTCCGCCTCTGATAAGCCTGCAACACCGGGGATTCCGGCGGATAGGGGATCCCGCTTTCATCCTTCAGTATTTCGCCCTGCTCGACCTCCGGCGGATAGGGAACCCCCCTTTCATCCAGGAGATGACCGGCATCGTCCACCAGGCCCTTCCGCTTTAATTCTTCCACCCGTTCATGAAGGAGGTGGGAGACCTGCTCCTCCTCGGGAAGTTCTGTGACAAGCTGCAGGGTGAGGAGATTCCTCCTTGCGTCCTCCCTGATATCCTCCCGCTGCGCTCTTAACTGCTCGTCCAGGAACGCGTGCGCCTCCCCGGGCGGCAGGGTCGCTTTCATCCTGTCGATGATGACACCTGTCATCTTCGCGCCGCTTTTGCCGGTCAGAAGCGGATCCAGCACCTGCGCACTCCACTCCGGCCATTTCACTCTGAGCGCCTCGCGAAGCTTATCCGGATCCAGTGCGGCACCGACGATGCTCATCATCCTGTCGTAGCGCTTCTCCTCATCATACGCAAGGATTCCCTTTCGTGTGATCTCCGGAACACTCTCCGGCTTCCCCTTCGCGTCCTGATAGGCCTGCTTATCGGCGGTTTTCCGGTCAAAGACATCCTGCAGGATATGACGGAAGCTCCAGGTATAGCGCTCATCTCCCGTATCCAGGGCCTGCATGCGCCTGCGGCTGATCCCCTGATATTTCTCGATCAGCTGTTCATCGACCGCTCTTTTCTGTGCCTTAAGCTCCTTTAAGTTGCCTTCCCAGTCGTAGCGGTCCTCCGTTTCGATGGCCTCGATCAGCGCGCGGCGGGTTTCCTCGTCATACCGCTCATCCGTTGCAATGGCCTCGATTCTTTCCCTGCGCTCCGCATCCTGTACCCTGCGCTTTGCTTCCTGCTTTTTCGCGTTCCGCGGGACCTCAAGGATCTCCCCGGCCAGCCGCTTCGATTCCTCCTTCAGCGGATCGCTGTCCATCAGCTTCTGCTCTTCCTGTCGGAAGAGATCCACTGCCGCTTCGGTAAAGTCCTCCTGCTGACGTTCCTTTCTCCGTTCGGCGCGCTCCTTGGACTTTCTGCTTTGCTCCGCCTGCAGAGCGGCTTCCCGGCGCGCAGCTTCCTGCCGGTGACCGTCCACCACTGCCCTGGGTAACAGGCGACCGTCGATATCCTGCACCCGGAGGACCGTCGGTATCTCCCCCTCATAGGCATCGATCAGGAACTGGACCTCCTCATCCGTCAGCATATTTCTCATCAGGTAGTTAAGCCGCGCATAGATCTCACCGTCCTCCGTCACAAGGACCTCACGCCCGGATTCCCCGGTTTCCAGTTCCTCCAGGACGCGATGCTTCTCCTGCTCCGCAGCGATCCTCTGTGTCTCTCTTTCCAGCTCTGCCTGTCTTACGAGCGGCAGATCCCGTCTGCGGCGGTTTTCCAGATCGATGTGGGCCGTATAGAGGCTCCGCATATGACGGACCTGATCCTGCATCGAGGTGAGGGCATCCAGCTGCTTCTGCTCCGCCTCGGAGTAGTTCTTCTTTCTGTTATTGTCCGTGAGCTTTTCGATGGATTTCCCGATCTGCTCTGAAAGGGTGACGGACTCTCTGACCAGTGCTTCAAACGCACTGCTTCTCGCCGCCTGCTGCTCCGGGGACAAAAAGGCGGTATTGGCATAGAATTCTTCCACATGAGAGAGGAAGGCTTCTGTCTGTGCCAGGGTCTGTGCGTGCAGCCGATCCCGGGTAAAAGCGCGCGTTCCGGCCAGGCGTCCCCGCATGGTATAGAGGGTACTGATCCGCGTCGTATTGAGGAAGGCGCGCTCGATGTCCGCCTGCGGTCCGTTCACCGTCGGACGATCCGGATCCGGTCCGTTCTTTCTGTCCTGATACCGCTGATAGGCAGCACGCGCGTCGGCAAGCTCCTCATCGGAGAGAAACATGAGAGCCTCCGGCTCTCTCTCGATCGAGCTCCTTAACTCATTTCGGAATTGTTCGATCTTCACCGGGTCAGAGTCTATGATATCCGCGGTGTAGAAATTGCTGCCGTAGCTGTCGATCATCTGAAGCAACCGCTTTCTGTCCGCCGCGTTCCGGACAGAGGTCCGCTCCAGTTCTCCGATGATCTGATCCAGCATCTTGACGGAGCGCTCTCTTAAGCGTGCCCAGTCCTCGCCCTCTTTCTCAAGTGTATCCTTATCAGACAGAGTGGACTGAAGGATCGCCCGTCGTATGTAAAGGTGGCTTAACAGATTGAGATCCTCGAGGGGCCAGCCGTTGGCGAGCATGGCGCGCTTTGCTTCCATGTCCATCCATACCAGGCGGGTTCCCCGTGCAAAATAGCGGGAGCTTTCGAAGACATTATTATCCAGATAACCTCTGTGACCCGCCTCCTTGTTCTCCAGCATGGAGACGTAAGCCTGCTCGGGAGACCCGGCGATCCTGCTCTTTTCCGTCAGGGTATCGATGCTGCGGAGATCCCGCTCCAGTTCATCCAGCTCGGAGAGAAGGATCCGACGGGTGAGCCGGTCCTGACGGGCGGTCAGAACCCCTTCCCGCCTGGCCCGTTCATGCTCCGCTCTCACAAGCACCTGG
>JAFPTK010000253.1 GCA_017400305.1 Lachnospiraceae bacterium
AATTCACGGCGGTTCGCCTCTTTTTCCTCAGCCATGAGTTCGCTTAAGTTGCGCCTGGTCTTGTCGGAGCGTGATCTGCGTCGCGGGATTTCGAACAAAGATCATGTTTCCGTATTCGGGTCCCAGACGGCCGATCTCTTCATTGTATCGCCGGTCAAAGTCGGCATAGGCATCCGGTGTTGCGGCAGGGTGGATTCGTTGCATCCGCCCCGCGGGTACGTTATAATAGATTGTTTCATGGAAGAATCTCACTGCTTTGAAACAGTCGGATGATGGTAACCCCGGAATTGGGCGGGAGACGGAAAGGAACTGACATGAAAGCACGCTTCACCAAGAGAGCAACTGTGATCACCCGCGCCATCCGGACCGGTCTGGCGATGATGATCCCCATTCTGTTTATCGGAAGTATCACGGTCCTTCTGAGCGGCTTTCCGGTCATGGCCTATCAGGAGTTTCTGGACTGGTTCCTGGGAGGTTTCCTGCGAACGGTCATCCAGACGGTCCAGTCGACGACGATCGGCGTACTGGCGATCTACCTCACGATCGCGCTGAATATCTCCTATATGAATCAGATGGAGGAGGGACAGGGGACGGTGCTCCGCTTTGCCAGCCTCTTAGCCTCCCTGACCGGCTTCCTGGTCCTCCTGGGCTATTTCAGCGGGGAACAGGATATTTCGCTGCTGAGCGGGCAGGGCGTGTTCAGTGCCCTCCTGGCGGGGATCATCGGTCCGATCCTGTTCCAGAAGTTTGAAAAGGTATTCAAGACCCGAAAGTCGGTTTTTGTGGACGGGGCCGATTCGGTCTTCAACGCTGCGCTCCACGTGATCCTGCCGTTTTTCGCCGTTGTGCTCTGCTTTGTGGTGGCGAACTACCTGATCACGGTCTGCTTCGGTGTGCGGAGTGTCCAGCATCTGTTCATGAAGGCGGTGGATGCGATCTTTATCCGGATGCACCGCTCCTATTTCAGCGGGCTGCTGTTCCTGATCCTCATCAGCATCCTGTGGTTCTTCGGGATCCACGGGAACAATGTATTGAATCAGGTCGCTGTGGATATGTTCACGGAGATCCTGCCCGGTGAGATCGTCTCCAAGAGCTTCATCGATACCTTTGTGAATATGGGCGGGACCGGCTGCATGATCGGACTGCTGGCGGCACTGTTGATCTTTGGGAGGCGAAGCTCCACCAGACGCCTTTCCCGGCTTGCTCTGCTGCCGAACCTCTTCAATATCAGCGAGATGCTGGTCTTCGGTCTGCCGGTCATCTACAATCCGGCGATGCTCATCCCGTTCCTGCTGGCGCCGATCCTGTGCTATACCAACGCCTATCTGCTGACCGCGATCGGTTTTATGCCGCCGGTGACGCAGGAGGTCGTCTGGACCGTACCTGCCATGATGAGCGGGTATCTGGCCACCGGGTCGGTGAAAGGTGTGATCGTCCAGCTCATCAATATCCTGATCTCCGCGGCCTGCTACGCGCCCTTTGTGATCCGGTATGAGAAAAAAGCCAATGACGCCTCCTCCTCCGCCATGAGCGATCTGGTGGCGGTCCTCAAGAGGAGTGAAGAGACCACCGAGGAGGTGACGCTGACCGAGCTGGAGGGCAATGTCGGGCAGCTGGCCAAGCTCCTGGTGAATGACTTAAAGACCTCGATCAAAGCGTCTTCGAAGGCCGCGTCCTATGACGGCGTGGAGAGTCCGCTGATCATGAAGTATCAGCCGCAGTTTGACAACGAGGGGAACTGCATCGGTGCGGAAGCTCTGCTGCGCTGGAATCATGCCCGGTACGGGATCGTCTATCCGCCTCTGGTCGTACATCTGGCGAAAGAAAGCGGGGATCTTTACGATCTGGAAACTTATATCATCGAGAAGTCCGTGGGTGACTCGGAGAGCTTCCGCAGGACCTTCGGCGAGAAGTTCAAGCTCAGTGTCAATGTCACGGTCACGACGCTCTATGATGAGAGGTTCCTGCGGTTCATCGGCGAGCTGGCCGGCAATTATCACTTAAAGCCCGGCAATATCTGTCTGGAGATCACGGAGGAGACGGAACTGGTGACCTCGGAGGAGACCGGAGAGCTGATCCGGAAGATCCGATCCTTCGGATACACCTTTGCCCTGGATGATTTCAGCATGGGACACACCTCGCTCCAGTATCTGCAGCACAACCAGTTCGATCTGGTCAAGCTCGACGGAAATCTGGTCAGATCGCTCTTAAGCAACGACCGGACCAGGGAGATCATCAGCTCCATCGTCTATCTGTCGCAGTCGTTGCATTTTAAGGTGCTTGCCGAATTTGTGGAAACGGTCGAACAGAAGGAGGCGCTGGAGCAGATCGGCTGCCTGCTGTATCAGGGGTATCTCTACAGCCCTGCCGTTGACAGGGATGCGCTGGTCTCTCTGGGAAGCAGGTAACGGGGAGACCATCGGATGGAGAAAGTGATGAAAAAAGCCGCAGAGGTGGTGGTGATCGCGCTGGCGACACTGGGAGTGCTGTTTCTCGTCCTGTTGTTCCTGCCGGATGACGAGGAGGAGAGCGGGGAGCCTGTGAACGCACAGGAGACCGTCGCGGCTGCGGAAGCGCAGGAAACCCCGGAGACAGCGAAACCGCAGGAGGAGGAAACTGCAGCGGGAACGGCTCCTGCTGAGGCTGCGCCGGCAGAGGCGCCCGCGCCGGAACCTGTTTCAGAAGAGATCTCGGAGGCGGAGCCAGCCCCGGAAGCGCCCTCCGGCCCGGAGACGACCCCGCCTTCGGGGGAACAGACGATGACCGGACCGGTGCCGGCGGAAGGCGGGAATACGCGGGAAGTCGTGATCCCCGCCTCGGAGATCACGGATCGGACCCTCCGGTTCGGGACGACCACACTGGATGAACAGAAAGTCACCCAGGAGATCTTTTCCGATTATGATCTGACGGTGGTGTATGTGTGGGGGACCTACTGCCCGTCCTGTATCAGGGAGATGGGGGATTACGCGCAGCTTACGGGAGAGCTTCCCGATAATGTCAATCTCGTGGGAATCGTCGGCGATGTCTACGACGGGATCGAGACAAATGTAGATCAGGCGAATGAGATCCTTAAGGACGCAGGGGCGGAATACCGGAACCTTCGCGTCAGCGATGATCTGTACGATATCATGAGAGAGATTCAGTATCTCCCGTCCGCGTTCTTTGCAGACGGGGACGGTCACATCATCGGGGAGATAATGAACGGCGCAAAGTATCCGCAGGTCAGGAAGCGTCTGGACGGTTACCTGCAATGAAGGATGTTCGGAAAACCGTCCGTCTGGCCGTGCTGGCGGCCGCGGTGATCCTGATCATCGTCGGTATCCGGGAAAACGGATTCCGGGAGGTCATGTCGAGAGCCGTCATGATCTGTCTGGACTGCATCGGGATCGGATGAGAGGAGCGCGGCGCAAAACCGGCCGGGATTTCGGCAGGAGATACGTGCAGCTCATCGCGGCGGTGCTCTATAACTGCCATATCACCGGCTTCGCCACGGGAAGGATCTACCGGGGGTCCTTTAAGGGGATCTGTGCACCGGGGTTAAACTGCTACTCCTGTCCGGGAGCGGTGTTTGCCTGTCCGCTGGGGGCTCTGCAGGGGGCGCTCGCGGGATCTGCCCGGCGGATCCCGTACTATGTGCTGGGGACATTCCTGCTCTTCGGAGTCCTGCTGGGGCGGGTGATCTGCGGGTTTCTGTGTCCCTTTGGCCTGATACAGGAGCTTCTGCATGCGGTCCCGCTCCCGAAGATCCGTAAGAGCCGGGTGACCCGCGGCTTGTCCTGTGTGAAATACGGGATTCTGATCGTACTGGTGATCGCGTATCCGCTGATCCGGATCGCGCCGGGATTCTGCAGGATCTTCTGCCCGGCCGGCACGCTGGAGGCGGGGATCCCGCTGGTCCTTAAGGACGCTCATCTCAGGGAACAGATCGGCGGATTGTTTTCCCTGAAAGTCGCTGTGCTGGCGGCATGTATCCTGCTCTGCATGATCTGCTACCGGGCATTCTGCCGCTTTTTCTGTCCGCTGGGGGCGATCTACTCTCTGTTTCATCCGATCGCTTTCTGGGGGATCCGGGTGGAGGAGGAAAAATGCACCGGCTGTCAGGCATGCGTCCATGCCTGCCGGATGGATGTCCGGCGGGTGGGGGATCGTGAGTGCATCCACTGCGGGGATTGCAGAAATGTCTGTCCGGAGAGGGCCATCCGATATGGGGGAGGAAGTAAGAAATGATCAAAAAAGTGCTATTGGGGATCCTGATCGCGGCCGGCGTCGTCTTTCTGCTCCTGATGTTTCTGCCGGATGATGAGGAAGCTTCCGAAGATCGCCCCAGAGAGGAGACGGATGTCGCGGCCGGGGAGGAAACGGATGTCGCGGTACAGAAGGAAGAGCGGGAGGGAGCGGCCGGCGAAAAACGCGCGACAGTGGAGACCGTGTCGATCGGAACAGACGCGAAATCCGCGACTGTCATGGTCTACATGAACGGGTCCGATCTGGAGACCGAGGCGGGAGAGGCTTCGACGGATATTTCGGAGATGCTCTCCTCCGGGATCGGGGACCGGGTGAATGTCATCGTCCAGACCATGGGGACCAGGGACTGGCAGGATCATGATATCTCGTCGAAGACGGCACAGACCTGGCGGGTTGAGAACGGAAAGCTGGTCCTGGTCCGGGACGGCCTGGGGCAGCTGGACTGCACGAGAGAGGATACGCTGGCGGAGTTTGTCGGCTACTGCGGGACCAACTACCCGGCGGAACGCTACCTGTTTGTGTTCTGGGATCACGGCGGCGGGCCGGTCTACGGCTTCGGATACGATCAATGGCAGGATGAGGAGGATAGTCTGACGATCGCGGAGATGTCGCGCGCTTTTGCCAGACATCCCGAGATCCACTTTGACATCATCGGCATGGACTGCTGCATCATGGCGGATCTGGAGACCTGCTACGCGCTGGCGCCGCACTGCCGGTACACCCTGCTGTCGGAGGACTTTGAATCGGGGCTCGGCTGGAGCTACACGGAATGGATGAAACGGCTGGAGGAGAATCCCGGGATCTCGACGCCGCTTTTGGGTAAGACGATCGTGGATGCGGTCATCGCGGACAATGAACAGAAGCCGGGCGGGGATTCCGCGTGCATCAGCCTCTTCAACGAATCCACGATGAATAATCTCTTCACGGCGTGGAAGGCCTACGCTTACCGCAACGAGGAGGCACTGTTAAATACCAACTACAGCCGCAAGCATCTCGCCAAGGGGCGCAGCCTCTGGGATCTGCTGGACCTGTGGGGATCCGATGAGAGCAACGTGACGCTTTCGGACTATTATATCAGCGATATCCTGGCGCTGGTGGAGAATATCGACAACAGCAGTGAGGAGGCGAAGAGCCTGACGTCGGCGTTAAAGGCGGCGGTCGCCTATTACGGCCATACATCGGACAAAAATGAGATGACGGGACTGGCGGTTTCTCTTCCCTATGGAGATCCGTTCTTTTACGAACAGCTGAAGGTCGTGTACGGGGAGCTCGGTCTGGATCAGGAGTATATCGACTGGCTCGGCAAGTTTGTATCCGCCAGTGACTATGACGAATATTACGATTACGACAGTTTTGAGGACAGCTGGGGCGGCTGGGGAACCTACGAGAATGAATATGGCTGCAATTTCAGCGGCGGAGGCTCCTGCGAATACAGTTATGACTATGATACCGGTGATTATTACGGCTATGATCCGGATGAGTACTGTGATGACTGGATCTATGACTGCGAGGAGGATATCTGGTATCTGTATGAGGACGATACACTCTATCTGTATGATGAGGAGTCGGACACGCTGTGCTATTATGATGAGTATGAGGACGAGATCTACTATTACGATGAAGATGAGGATGACTGGCTGCTGATGGAGTGACCGGGAAAAGGAGCGCAGGATGTACTATCTGATCGAAAGCACCCTTCAGACATGCAGTGTACAGGAATGCCACGGCGGGAAGCACCCCTATGTCGCCGTGCTCTCACCCTCCGCGTGGGCGGCGGAACGGGAGACGTTCGAGATGGGGATCGATATGGAGCCTGAGCTTCAGGAGATCCATACGACCAAAGCCGAGGTCAACTATGATTCCGTCACGGGGACCCTCTCGATCCCGGACAGGGACAATATCGCAGGAGAAGCCCGGCAGTTTGCTTTTGCGCTGGATGAGAAGGGGATCGTCTTCATCGATCCGGCGGATACCGTCACCGGGATCCTTAACAGGATCGCCGTGACCAAGAAATGGCGGATGCCCAGTCTGGAACGGTTTATCTACGATTTCCTCGAGCAGATCATCCATGAGGATTCCAGACTTCTGGAGAATTATGAGAAAAAGCTGGATATCATCGACTGCGATATTGATCATGGAAAGGATGCCGATCTGGAGGGATTAAGTGACATCCGGAATGATCTGCGGGATCTGCGGACCCATTACAGTCAGCTGATCGAACTGGCGCAGGAATTTGAGGAGAATGAGAATAACTTCTTCAAGGCGGAGAACCTCCGGTTTTTCCGGCTATTCTCCAGCCGGGTATCACGGCTGCACGATATGGTGAACTCTCTGTTGGATTATACCGGCCAGATCCGGGACACCTATCAGTCCCGGCTGGATGTCAAGCAGAACCGCATCATGACGGTGCTGACGATCGTCACGACCATCTTTATGCCGCTCACCCTGATCGTCGGATGGTATGGGATGAATTTCCGGTATATGCCGGAACTGGAATCCGTTTGGGGCTATCCCGCAGTCATCCTCCTGAGCCTTCTCATCGTGATCGGGAGTCTCATCTTCTTCAAACGGAAGAAGTGGCTGTAAAAGAGGTTCCCGCATCGGTTTTTCACAGAGAGCACCGATCCGGCAAGGGCGGTTTTCCGTGGCAAAAGAAACGGAATCGGAGTATAATAGACAGCGAGAGCCGCATGACGGCAGGATGATATCTTTTATCAGAACCGGATACACGATGGCGGGAAGGACGGCGATGGATTTTCAGGCACTTGTAGACAGCATGTCGGCCATGAGCTGCGTCATATCAGTCGAGAAGCTCCCGGGGGATCGATGCGGGAAGCTCAGGATCGTCGCGGGAAACCGCGCCTATGTGGATTCGATCGAACATCCGGCTCCCGGTTCGAGGATGCTCAAGGATCGCTTCGTGCCGAATTCGGAGTACACGGATTATATTACCAGAGATCTCAATTTTGAGGAATAGAAGGCTATCAGGGAACGATCGAAGACTATGTCATGGAGAACCACAACGCCCAGGAAAAGACTTTGAAGGACTACGAGATCTCTCTGGATCTTTTCGGT
>JAFPTK010000254.1 GCA_017400305.1 Lachnospiraceae bacterium
TAAGGAGGCGCCTCATCAGGAAAAACAATCCCAGGCACAGGATCAGAAACGGGATCACTCCGCCCCACACCAGGAGATTGGCGTAGGAGCAATCCAGCATCGCCGTTCTGCCGAGATCTTCCGGCGATCCAAAGGCAGAGAGTCCGATCTCCGTGAGATATCGTCTGGTCAGAGCCGGGCGCGTGTGGAACAGGCGGTTCACCAGATCAAATGCTTTTCCCTTTAAAAGAAGCGGTGCCCCCAGTGACACGATGACGACCATCGGCAGATAGATCTGCACGATCACACCGATCCAACGCGGATACGCCTCGCTCTCTACCGCGGGATCTGTACCGTTCCCGCTTCCCTCCTTCTCCCACTTGAGAAACAGTGTATAGCACGCCAGAAATACCATCAGCAGCAGCAATCCTGTGGTGCTTAAGGAGTAGAGAAAGACCCAGCCGCCGAAGACAACAGCCATCAACAGCGCCGGGATCAGCCTCCTGCCGCGGGGGCGAAAATGGTAGAACGCCAGCATGATCAACAGCGCACAGAAGATCTGGAGGACATTCGGATGGCTGTAACCAAGCGCCCATCGGATCACATAGCGGATCCCGAATCTCTGATGGATCACAAAGTCCCGCGGCTTCGTCCAGGTCAGCTGTACGATCATCTGCAGCAGGAAAGCAAAGCCCCAGACCTTCCCGGCAAATGCGACGGCGCGCCCGGCGGAAATGCCGCAGCGCATGGCGATCACCAACAGGATACACCAAAGCGGCCCCTGATTCCCGGCGATCCGCCAGGGTAATATCCCGCAGAGAATGAGCAGCGCCGCATCCACCAGATACTCCTCCGGTGTTGCTCTCCAGAAAAACAGCATCCCGATGATCACAAAGAGTGTCGTGAAAAACAGCACGGCATTGTAGAAGGTGCCGCCCGTCATCCCGACTCCCTTGATCCAGAGCATCAATCCGAAGTACAGGAAAAAGAGGAATTCCCGCACAGGGATCCTCCGATCTCTTCCGGGCATCATCGCCCCGGATCCCGGTCGTCCCTCCAAAGATCCGCCCCTGTCTTTCACGCTTATCTGGTCGCTCAATCGATCTCAGCCTTCCCGGAATATTTCTTCTTTGGACCGCTCCGTCACCCGTCCGTTCTCCACTTCATAGATCAGGTCGGCATTTCGGATCGTCGTCAGACGATGTGCGATGATGATCATCGTCTTGGTGCCGTGGAGAGAGTCGATCGCCTCCATGACCGCCGTCTCTGTCTCCCCGTCCAGTGCGCTGGTCGCTTCATCCAGCACCATTACCTCCGGATCGGTATACAGCGCCCGGGCGATCCCGATCCTCTGCCGCTGCCCGCCGGAGATCCTGGCGCCGCGTTCTCCGACGATGGTATCCATCCCATCGGGAAGCGTCTCGATGAATGCCGTCAGCTGGGCCTTCTCCGCCGCATCCCGGACACGCTCCTCATCGATCTCCTCATCCGGTATCCCAAAGGCGATATTCCGGCGGATCGTGTCATCCGACAGAAAGATCGTCTGCGGAATGTATCCGATCTCGCCTTGCCAGGTCGCGAGATTCTTAAAGATATCCATTTCGTCCGCCATGATA
>JAFPTK010000029.1 GCA_017400305.1 Lachnospiraceae bacterium
CGCAGCCCTTCGGCAGATACACCCTGCGGGTCTTCTCGGAATCCTCTATCTTGACGGAGTCCGGCCGATAGTACATCGGGGTGTAGACGGGGGCCACTAAGAGCGCGGGGCCCAGGAGGTATTCGTCGCTGATGCCGCGCACCTCCTCATCATCCGGGAAATCCATCAGGAGGCTTCGCATGATCGTGTCGCCGTCGCGGTGTGCGGCGGCTCCGAGGGAGTACAGATAGGGCAGGAGCCGGTATCGCAGCCGGATGTGGGATACGATCGCATCATAGAAAGGCTCTCCCTCGCTTCCGAACCGCCACGGTTCTCTGGGGGTGTCCGTTCCGTGGGAGCGGAAGATCGGGAGGAAGGTCCCGAATTCCAGCCATCGGACATACAGCTCACGGTATCCCAGGTCATCCACACCGTCGTTGTAATCCCCGTGCCAGAACCAGACGGGCTGATGGCTCTGATCATTGCAGCCGCGGTTTTCGTATTTGTCGTTGACGACGAAGAAGCCGCCGATATCCAGGGTCCAGTAGGGCATTCCCGTGAGACCCATCTTGATGCCTTCCGTGATCTGTTTACGGAGCGTCTCGTACGTCGCGCAGATGTCTCCGGACCAGAGGATGGTGCCGTACTGCTGGATCCCGGTGTAGCCGGACCGGGTGAGATTGACCACCCGCTTCCCGGGCAGATCCCTGCGCCAGTGTTCATAGATGCCCTTTGCGTGGTACAGACCGTAGGAATTCAGCTTCTCCCAGTCCATGGACTTTCGGGACATATCCCGGACCAGCCGGTACCGCTCCTCCTCCGGCCGCCTCTTTTCCCCGCTCCAGTCGGCGTCCGAGAAGGGCTCGGCATTGTCGCACCACAGAGCGTCCGACCCGCTGTTCATGATCTCTTCCCGGGTCTGCTCCCAGTACAGGTCTCTGGCTTCCTCCCGATAGACATCATAGAGATTGGAATTGGGAAGCAGCAGCTTCTCGGCGGCAAATTCCGAATAATTTGACGAATCCGTACTCATGTTGGGCCAGATGCTCACCATGAAATGCACGTGATCCTCATGCAGCTTTCTGACCGTGGCGGGCAGATCGGGGAAGCGCTTTTTGTCGAATTTCTTCTCCCCCCACAATCCGTCCTCCCAGCTGAACCAGTCCTGGACGATACAGTCGACGGGGATCCCCTTCTGACGGAAGGCGGCGGCGACCTCCTCCAGTTCGGCGCCGGAACGGTACCGCTCCTTGCTCTGGATATAGCCGAAGGCCCATCTGGGCAGCAGGGAGGGCAGACCGGTGATGTGATAGTAACAGCGCAGGAGATCGGGAATGCTCTTTCCCGTAAACACATAGTATTTCAGCTCCCTGACGCAGTCGATGGTGAACTGGATCCGGTCTCCCTCCGAGGAAAAGATCATGGAGGATTCCGAATCGATGAGGATGGCATAATGCCCCGTGGTGATCAGGAACGGGATGGCGATCCGCATATTGGACTCGTACAGATACTCCGTGCGGCCCCGGTAATCATAGACCCCGTCCTCATACTGGCCCATTCCGAGCAGCAGCTCATCCGGACCGATCCGGAATTCGATCGCGGCCGAAAAGGCCTCGTACGAGGGGACCTCCGCCAGTTCCTCCGTATAGGCCACCTCGCCGTTGGCCGTCTGCTTTTTCCGGAAGGCGGAGGCTCCGGTCTCATACCGGTAGACGGTGATGGGGGTGAAGGAGACCGCCGACTGGCTTAAGACCCGCTGCCCCTCCCACAGGAAATCCACGGCCTCCGGGTCGCGTTGCCCCCCTGGCGGGATCGCTGCGGCGGGGTAGGTGACGCAGGTGATATCTTCTCTCAGGTTCTCGATCCTTCGGTTCATACTCATCCTTTCACGGCGCCGGCGGTCATGCCGGATACGATATACTTCTGGCCGATCAGATAGACGATCAGCACGGGAAGACTGGTGAGCAGGATGTCCGCGCATACCAGATTCCAGTCCTTAAAATACATCCCGAAGAAATTATACACCGAAAGAGTCATGGGCCACTGCTCTGTTCTGTTTAAAAAATACAGAGGGGAGACAAATTCATTCCAGGTATTGAGAAAGGTGAGGACGGTCGAGGTGGCGATCGCCGGCTTTAACATCGGGAAGACGATGAGGAAGAAGAGCTGTACGGGACCGCAGCCGTCGATCACCGCCGCTTCATCTAACTCCACGGGAACCTTGGCGACGAAGCCGTGGATCAGAAAGGTCATGAAGGGTAGCTGCATGGCCGTATAGAGCAGGATGATCCCGATGGCGGTGTTATTCAGATGCAGGAACTGCAGCACCTTAGTGAGAGCGACATAATTGACCGGCAGGGTGATCCCGAGGACAAGGAACAGATACAGGAACTGATTCAGTCTGGTCTGATTCCGCGAGAGCACGTACGCGGCCAGTGCGGCGAAGAGGACACACAGGATCACGGATCCGGCGGAATAGAGGAGGCTGTTGCCGAAGGAGGCCGCGAGTTTTCCTTTTTCTATGACGGTGACAAAATTGCTCCACCGGATCGGGAGCTCCGGGAGATGCAGATCCATCCGGGAGGCGGCCTTCTTGTCCTTCAGAGAATTGAAGAGGATCAAAAGGAGCGGGATCAGGCATATCGCGGAAAAGATCCATGCGATAAAGTTTCGGACGATCGCCAACAGGATTTTCTTTGTTTTCATTATTCCACCACCTCGTTTCTGGTCATGACGCGGATCATGTAGATGCCGATGATGATCATGATCACAAACATGACGGATGACAGTGCGGTACCGACGGCGTACTGGCCGGTTCCGAACTTTTTGAATACGGCGGTGTAGAGCACCTCGGTCGTCGCCTTGCCGGGGCCGCCGTTTGTCAGCGCGTAGACCATATCAAATACCTTCAGACCGTAGATGACATTTAAGACGGTGGTCGTGGCGAGGGTGGGGAGGATCAGCGGAAAAGTGATATACCAGAATTTCTTCCATCCGCCGGCCCCGTCGATCGCCGCCGCTTCGTAATAGTCCGATGAGATCGACAGGATCCCGGCGATCAGGATCGTCATGATGTAGCCGACACCGCGCCAGATGTCGACCGCCATCACGGATCCGAAGGCCAGTTCTGAGGAGACCAGCCATTTCTGCGCCAGCATCTCCAGACCGACGGATCGGAAAAAGGAGTTCAACAGCCCCGATTTGGGATCGAGGATGGACTTGAAGATCATACCGATGATCAGGGTCGAGAGCACGGACGGCATGAACACGATGCCGCGGTGCATGTTGAGGAACCGGATGGACTTGGTCAACAGGAGAGCAAGGATAAGGCCGATCACATTCTTGAGGACCGTTGTGATGAAGGTAAATGCCAGGGTGTTGGAGATGATCTTCATGTAGTTCTCGTCGGCGGAGAATACGGTCCGGAAGTTCTGGAACCCGACGAAATGGAGCTCGTCAGAGTATGCGGACCAGTCCGTGAAGGAGTATCCCACTCCGATCAGACCCGGGAGAAAGAAAAACACAAAGTAGATGATCAGTGCGCCCAGGGCAAAATATCTCGGATATACTTTATTCCTGTTCATGTCGGTTCACCCTTTCGAAAAACGAGGCTGTCTGATCGCTTTCAGACAGCCTCATGGTCTCGGTCATTGACCGTTGTCAGTTCCAGGCGGGATCGGAAGCGGCCGCTGCCTGTTCCGCTCTCAGCTTATCGATGTCTTTGAGGACATCCTCGGGGGTCATCTCGTCTAAGAACATGGCGGACATATCGGCACCGATGTCCATCCACGCGGGATTGTAATACTTGACGGATGCCTGGAAGACGGCGACCTTCTTGGGATATCTGTCGTAGAAATCCTGAACGACAGCCGAGTACGCCGAAGGGGCATTGGAGTACGGAAGCTGATTGAACTTGCCGACATTCTCCGTCATGTACGCAAGGCTCTCATCGGAGGCCATGAAGGCGAGATACTGCTTGGCGGCGTCGATGTTCTTGGACCCGGAGAAGATGAACCGGGAGGGGCCGCAGTAATTGACGTTCAGAGCCTGATTGTCACACAGGGGATTGACGAAGTAGCCGATGTTGTCGGCAGGGAAGCTGGGATCCGCCGCGTTCACTTCGGCGCCGAGACCCTGGTTGTAGAGCACCATGGCGTACTCACCGCTCGCGATGGAGGCGGGGGCATCCGCGTACTCGTTGGACATATAGTTGTCGCCCATGTAACCCTTGTCGGCCAGCTCCTTTAACTGCGTGAACATGGTGGTGAGCTCTTTGTTGCCCTCGAAGGTGGCCTTGTTCTCATTGAGCGCATCGGGATAGGAGGCATCGGCCTGCGTCGCCGCTACGGCAGCTTCCGTCCAGCACACGTGATGCCATCCGTCCGATACACACTCGTAGATGGGGATGATGCCGGCGGCCTTGATCTTCTCGCAGACGTCGCAGAATTCGGCATAGTTGGTGGGGATCGACAGGCCGAGATCCTCGAAGGTCTTGATGTTGTAGGCTACTGCCCAGCAGGCCGAGACGTCCTGGATGGGCTGACCGTAGAGCTTGCCGCCTGCGGACAGCTCAACCGCCGCTGCGGGATCCACGTTGCCTGCCCAGCTTTCGCCGGAGAGATCCACCGCATTTTTTTCTACATTGAACTGTGTCACGATGGAGAACTGGGAGCTCTGGCCGCCGAAGATATCCGTGCACTCGCCGGCATTGATCTTGGTCATCAGCAGACTCTCATACTGATCGGAAGGAACGATCTGGTAATCCACCTTGATCCCTGTCTGCTCCGTGAACTTCTCACCCAGCTCCATCTCGGCATCCTGGATCCAGTCCTGGCTTGCCATAAAGGTGATCGTCACATCTTCGCCCGCATCCGCGGTCGCAGCCGCAGTCTCTGCCGGCTTGGCTTCCTCCTTCGCCGCGCCGTTATCCGCGGGAGCAGACTCCTCCTTGGCGGCAGGCTCGGAAGCGGTCGGTGCGGAAGCGCTTTCCCCGCAGCCTGCGAGGACTCCCATCACCATGGTGAAAGACAGTAATGAAACAAGAATTTTCTTTTTCACGGTTACCCTCCCTTTCAAAAAGCGAAACGCCGGTTGCTGATAATTGACAACCGATTGCTGATATGATTATCTTAATTCGATCCCTTTTCCGTTCCCATGGATAAAAAAGGAATCTGACATGGATATTTTTAACCGGGGGTATGATGATCGGACGGAGCAAAAAAAGTGTGCGGAATACGCTTCAGTTGGTCTTTTTCCTGCTGGTGACGGTGGTCTTCCTGGTGTATATCTCTTACTTCGTCCTGTCCGAATCCCACAGGATCAAAAACCGTGCTTTTGAGACCATGAGCCGTGACGCCCTGACGGCATCGGCCTTCATGGATGAGGAGATCAAGAGCGTCAATACCGTCATGCAGAATGTCGCATACTCCAATCTGATCAAGGAGCACTTTCTGCTGTATCTGAACAGACCGACCTCCGCCGGAAACGGGAATTACTCCGAGATGCAGAATATCAAGGTTCTCACCGATCTGCTCACGGCGATCATGGGACCGTCCCGCCCGGTGGACCAGATCTACCTTTATTCCCTGGATGGGGGCTGCGTGGGCGTCGGCCTGGACAACTCCAATACCGGGGATCGCGTCGACGATCAGCCGTGGTACGACGATCTGAGAAACAGTGACGACAATCGGCTGGTCTTCTGCGACCGGGATGAACGTCTCTCGAAGTATTTCACCTATGAGGAGGGATCGCGCTTCCTCACCGTGGCGTCGGTGTATCTGTCCTCCTATTACAAACCGCAGGGGGTGATCGAGGTGAAGCATTCGATCTCCTCCCTCATCTCCCGGCTTAAGAAGATCGACACCGGAGTGTATCATGAAAAAATCTACATCTATGATCAGACGGGCAAGAGTATCTATCGCTTCGCCGGAGATGACATGGCGGACGAGTACGCCGCGCTGGTCATCGATGCGGATCCGGTCGCCCTGGACGAACCCCGTCACATATCCTATCAGAAAAACACCCACCTGTTTGTGAACACCTCCTCCTACTCGGGATTCACCACGGTGATCGCCATCGATAACCGGGACGTGTACCGGCCGATCTACGATTACATCAGGGCAA
>JAFPTK010000030.1 GCA_017400305.1 Lachnospiraceae bacterium
CATGACCGCAACCCAGACACCGGCCGTTATGTAATCCTGATCCTGTATGACCATTGCGATCCTCTGCGAAATGGTCGCCGTTTTTCCCGGGATATTGCCGGCCAGCATGGATGTGGCGCCGTATTCCCCGATCGCACGGGCAAATGCCAGCACCGTTCCGCTCGTGATCCCGGGTCTTGCGCACGGCAGGATCACTTTGAAGAAAATCTCCGAATCTGTCATACCAAGCGTTCTTCCTGCGTACAAAAGATTGATGTCCACTTGTTCAAAAGCGGCGCGCGCACTCCTGTACATAAGAGGAAATGCGATGACCGAAGCCGCGATCACACATCCCGCTTGTGATTGTACGATCTTGATTCCGAAGTGATCGAACAAAAAAATCCCCAGCGGTCTCCTCCTGCTGAAAAAGAGCAGCAGGAAGAAACCCGCAACTGTAGGCGGCAGGACCATGGGAAGCGTCAGTACTGCATCGAGAACAGATCGGTGCTTTCCACGGCAGTACATGACTCTCCAGGCTGCCAGGATCCCCAGCACAAAGCACACCGCTGTGGCGAGCACACCGGTCTTGAGCGATATCCATAGCGGACGCCAGTCAAGGGTCCTCGCGGCTTCGATCAATTGTCTCACTGGTTCCTCCACGTCGAAGCGCTTTGCGCTCTTTAGTTCCTTTACTCGACATTTGTGTCAAAATAGTATCCCTCGAATACAGGCTTCATCTGATCGGAAGCGACGAACTCCACGAAATCCGCTGCCGCTGCTGCCTGGGCATCCGACGCCAGGTCATTCTTAACCTGCGCGATCGGATAAATGACATTTCCTGTCAGGTCATAGGAGACCTTTTCGAGAATATCCAGCTCATCTTCATAGCCGTACGTATCGGAATAATAAGTCGTTCCCACCTCGCAGGAGCTTTCCACGACCGCCGCCAGAACTTTGGAGACGTTGGACTGCTCAGAGATTTCGACACCTCCGAGCGCATCGCTCACTTCCTGCGTTGTGTAAACGGACGGATCATCCGTCTCGGGAAGCATGCCGAGCGCAACCATGGCGACTCTGGTATAGCGGCCGACCGGTACGCTGCCGTCTGCAAGCGCTATACTCTCCGCATTGCCGATATCCGCCAGCCCTGTGACGGAAGTGCCGCTGTCTTTTCTTGTAACTACTACTACCTGGTTGTTGACCACGTTATGCCGTGTTCCCTCCACGACCAGTCCGTCCGTATCCTGCAGTGTATTCATCTGCTTTTGCGCGGCGGAGAAGAACACGTCACACTCGTAACCTTCTTCGATCTGTGTGAGGAGTGTTCCGGAGCTGTCGGCATTGAGGACGATCGTGACTCCCGGGTGCTCCGCCTCGTAAGCTGCCTTCACATCCTGCATGACCGTGTTCAGACTTGCGGCAATGAATACCTGGATTTCGACCGGCTCTTCCTGCGCAGTTTCCTGCACTGCCTCCTGATCAGTCTCCTGCACGGTTTCCTGCTTTGCCTCTTCACTTTCCGTGTTCTGCGCGGTGGTCGCGGAATTTCCGCCACAACCTGTCAGAAGTACGAATGCTGCAATAAATACTGTCGCAGTTGTTATCAGTTTTTTCATTACTATACTACTGTTCTAATACAACCTGAAAAATCATTGCATCTATCTCTGAAACGGCGCATGTGTGCACTCCATATGCCGATCAGTTCCTGCAAATACCGGCAAATCTGCCTTCAGTTGTCATCCGTCCCGCGAAGAAGTCCCAGACCGTGTTTCAATGCCGGCAGTACAACATCCAGATTTTCCCTGCACGCCTTGGGACTGCCGGGTAGATTGATGATCAGTGTGGTTCCGCGGATCCCTGCCGCCGCGCGGCTGAGCATGGCGTGTTTGGTGATCTTCAGGGACTCCGCCCGCATCGCCTCGGCGATGCCCGGCGCCATGCGGTCACATACTGCACAGGTCGCCTCAGGAGTCAGATCCCTCGGCCCGAATCCGGTGCCGCCGGTCGTAAAAATAACGTTCACCTGCCGCTGGTCAGCCAGGCGGATCAGGTTCCGCTTGAGCAGCGCCTCTCCGTCCGGCAGAAGGATCATCTCTGTGACATCATATCCGTTCTCACAGAGAATATCCCTGATCACGGGACCGCTCCGGTCCTCCCTCTCTTTACGAAATGCCCTGTCACTGAGCGTGATCACGGCAGCAGTGAAGGGCCTGTCCGGTGCCGCTGGTATAACATCTAACGTATCGCCTTCCCGGACTTTACCGCCGTGCAGTACTTTGGCAAACACGCCTTCCCGGGGCATGATGCAGTCACCGGTCACATTGTAAATGGCGCAGTGATCATGACACTCTTTACCGATCTGTGTCATCTCCAGGAGGACCTCGCCGATCGCGAAGCGCGTGCCTACAGGGAGCGATCTGAGATCGCACCCCTCTACGACCAGGTTCTCGCCAAATGCGCCGTATTCGACCTGTACGCCCTTGTCCCTGAACTCCTGAATCTTTTCCGCACTCAGAAGACTGACCTGCCTGTGCCATTTGCCGGCGTGCGCGTCACCTTCAATGCCGTAATCCTCTGTAAAGGTCCCCTCCGGGATCCTGTATTTCTGTGTTCCCTTCTGATCGCTTATACAAATTGCGCGAATAACAGCCATGTGCCTTTCCTCCTCTTATCCTCCGATCCCTGACATTCTGTGCTTCTCCGTGATGAGCTCCGGTCTGTCAAAAGAGTGCGCCTCCGGTTTACCGGACGCAGCGGACCGAATAGCCTCTGCCAAAAGAGTGCGTCGCCCGGTCTCTTCCCCGCTTCGGAGAATAGCGCGAAGGTCCGTGCCGTCCTCATAGCAAAGACATTGCTTGAGAAATCCCGTCGAAGTCAGGCGCACCCGGTTGCACGAATCACAGAATTTTCCGTGGATCGCGCTTATAAAGCCAATCCTGCCTGTAAATCCCGGGACGGCGTAATAGACAGCCGGACCGTTTCCCCTCGGCGCGGGATCCGGTACCGTTCCCGGAAACGTGGCGTATAGTTTTTCGATCAGTGTGCGGTTATCCATTCCTCTGTTACTGCGCCCTTCTCCGATCGGCATCAGTTCGATAAAACGGACGTCCACCGGCAATTCGGACGCCATTTGGACCAGCGGAAGGAACGCTTCCTCATTGCAGCCCGGAATGAGCACCGCGTTAATTTTTGTTCGGATACCTGCTTCCAGGGATGCCCGGACTGCACGCATGACCTGCGGCAGACTGTCACTTCCTGTGATCTGTCTGTATTTTTCCCCGTCCGTTGTGTCGAGAGAAATATTGACGGCGTCCAGTCCTGCCTCCACGAGAACAGGCAGCTTCTCTTCCAGAAGGACCCCGTTTGTGGTCAGGGTCACCTGTTCGGTCAGGGGGAGCTCCTTCAATGAACGGACCAGCGTCTCCACGCCTCTTCGCACGAGAGGCTCTCCGCCTGTGACCTTAAATCTTGTAATGCCGCAGTCCTCTGCCGCTCCCGCTATTTCTACGATCTCCTCGTAGGTCAGGATCTCCTGCATCGAACATTTTGTGATCCCGTCCGGCATACAGTACCTGCATCGCAGGTTGCAGCGGTCCGTCACGGAGATTCGCATATAATTGATCGTACGTCCGAATCTGTCCTGCATGGTTCCGGTCCTCTTCCGGCGTGGTATTTTTACCGCGCCCTGTTACATATTTCTGCCGCCCTTGCCAAACCCGCAGTTGGGGAAGGTACATACGGCACAGCCCAGGCACAATCCCCCTTCTCCCAGCACATCGATCTCTTCTCTGCTCACCGGATCATCCGCCAGGAGTCTGGGGAGAACCAGGTCAAAAATCGTTCGCTTTGCATACATGACGCACCCCGGCAGACCGCAGACCGGGATCCTTCCGCCGTCCGCAGTATGTTTATAGCCCAGCATGAACATGGCGCCGGGCAGCACGGGTGCTCCGTAACTGATCACTTCATCCGTACAGCTGCGGATCGCCTGTGGTGTGCGGTCATCCGGATCGACGCTCATGCCTCCCGTGCAGAGGATCAGATCGCACCCTGCCGCCAGCATCTCTCTGATCGCGTCTGCCGTCATCACGGGATCGTCATTGACGATGCGGTGATGTGCCATAGTGCTTCCGTATTCCGCTAGTTTCTTTTCGATCACAGGCGTAAATTTATCTTCGATCAGACCGTTAAATACTTCGCTGCCGGTCGTCACGACGCCGGCGCTTTTAGCCTTAAAAGGCAGGATCCGCAGGATCGGAGCTCCTGCCGCCGCTGCTGCCGCGCGCTCCATCTGATCGCGGGCTATGGTCAGCGGAATCACCCTGGTCCCGGCGACTTTGTCCCCTTTTCTGACCGGAAAATCTCCGTGTCTTGCTGCGATCATCATCTCTCCGATGCTGTTGACCGCGCAGAGACGTCTTCGGTCGATCTTGAGCAGACCGTCGATGCCCGCCGTCAGTTCTATTTTCCCCTCGGAGATCTTCGATGGTATAAGAAATGTCGCATCATCCATCCTGCCGGGGATGACATCGCCCGCGTCATCATATTCCGGCGCGCAGGAGGGCACACTAATACCGCAGCACAGCTTGTATAATACCTGCGCCGCGTCGTTTTCGTGCA
>JAFPTK010000255.1 GCA_017400305.1 Lachnospiraceae bacterium
AGCAAGCAATTTCATTAGTTCCGCCATTCCACTCCCATCATTGATATCATATCTTTCACAAATATCTCGCAAATATATTTCTTTATTTAATCGTTCTAGGTAAGCCACCTTAGACTGATCATCAGGTTCAGCCAGCACATGAGGAAGTCCGCCATAGTACGTATAATCCTGCCAGGCATCAGACTTATCTTTTCCGGAGGCCGGCAAATATTCAGAAAACGATAACGGAGCAATATGGATCTCATCTCCTCTTCCTCTGAACTCGGTCATTATATCTGATGAAAGAAATTTCGAGTTACTTCCGGTGACATATACATCTACATTTTTCTTTCTGAGAAGTCCATTCAATACTCCATATAGTCTTATCGGTATGTCAGGATTCTTCATTTCTTCCTTTGTTATTGCATACTGAGCCTCATCTATGAAAACATAATAACTCTGATTACCGTCAGTAAGTCTGCTCTTTATATAATCATACAATTTATGTGGGTCAGTAAATGCAGCATATTCTTCGTCGTCCAATGGAACGGCGATTATATTCTCCTTTGATACCCCCTGTTCAATAAGGTAATTGTAGAATATCTCGAACAACAGATATGACTTTCCGCATCTCCTTATTCCTGTAATCACCTTTATCAGGCCATTATTCATATGGCTTATCAGCTTGTCTAAATATCTTTGTCTTTCAATCACCATAAGGCATGCCTCACTTTAGATTTTGGGTATATGTACCCATTTCCTAAAGTATAGCTCGGCGTGGATTTATTTTCAATCATCATTTTAGAATATGGGTACATTTACCTATTTTCTAAAGTTGCCCACTCCCCTATCCTATGTACCTGTTACGCCTGAATCCTCATCAAACCCGCCCGGCGAGGGTGGGACTCGAAGTCTCCGCTTCGCTCCGGTCGGCGCAAAGCCGAGGTCCACAGGACCTCGTGCGGTCTCCGCTTCGCTCCGGTCGTTGCTAAACGCGCGCCACTGGCGCGCAGCAACTTCTCCGAGGCAGACCTTCCGGGGATCCATGTGAAGGTCACACCCTCACAGGAACTGAGTGATGCACTGATTCGTATGTCAAAGGAAAAAGGGGAAGACTAGAAAAAGAAAAACCTTACCGATTCTCCAGTTTGATTCTGAAGATCAGTAAGGTTTTTACCTTTCGGGCGTTTTCTTATTCGTACTCCACCGTTGCCGGAGGCTTCGGCGTATAATCGAACAGGACCCGGTTGATCCCCGGCACCTCCGAGAGGATCCTCTTTACCAGATGGTCGATCAGCTCATCGGAGAGATGCTCGACAGTCACCTCCATCACATCGGTGGTGTTGATGGCGCGGATGATGCAGGGCCAGTCGAAGGTCCTCTTTCCATCCTTCACACCGGTGGATTTGAAATCCGGAACGACGGTGAAATACTGCCAGACCTTTCCCTCCAGACCGTTCTTGGCAAATTCCTCGCGCAGGATCGCGTCCGATTCCCGGACCGCTTCCAGTCTGTCCCTGGTGATCGCGCCGGGGCAGCGGACACCGAGTCCCGGGCCGGGGAAGGGCTGACGATATACCATACCGGCGGGAAGTCCCAGTCTCTCTCCGACCACGCGGACCTCATCCTTGAACAGGATCCGGACCGGCTCCACCAGTTCAAACTTCATATCTTCCGGCAGGCCTCCGGCATTGTGATGTGCCTTGATCCCCGCCTCACTCTCCAGGATATCGGGCCAGATCGTTCCCTGCGCGAGAAACTCGATCCCATCCAGCTTCCTGGCCTCCTCCGCAAAGACTTCGATAAATTCCCCGCCGATGATCTTGCGCTTGGTCTCGGGATCCGTCACACCGGCCAGCTTGTCAAGGAAACGGTCCGTCGCGTCCACATAGATGAGATTGGCCTTCATCTGGTTGCGGAACACCTCGATCACCTGCTCGGGTTCGCCCTTGCGCAGCAGACCGTGATTGACATGCACGCACACCAGCTGATCGCCCACCGCCTTGATCAGCATCGCGGCGACGACCGAGGAATCCACGCCGCCCGAGAGCGCAAGCAATACCTTCTTATCACCGATCTGCTCCCGGAGCGCTCCGATCTGCTCCGCGATATAGGCATCCGCCAGCTCCGGTGTCGTGATGCGCGTCATATTGTCCGGTCTTCTCTCATTCATTCTGTTGCTCCTTTCTCCTCTGATCCTGCCCATTTCTACATGGAGGACTACTCACTGTTCTCTTCCGAACTCTCTCCGTCACCTTCTTCATTCCCGCTCTCTTCCTCGGAACCGGATTCCTCCGACGGCTCTTCGCCTCCGCCTTCCCCGTTTCCTTCCTCCGCGGATCCGTCATCCTCCGGCTGTGCTTCCTCCGCAGGTGCACTGCTCTCCTCCTTCGGCTGCTGCTGCGCCGCGGGTGCGCTGTCTTTGGTCACCCAGCGGTAGAAGAAGGCGTGATTGCCGATCATCGTATACTCGCTGATCCGGTAATAATCCGCGTAGTACTTGGTCATAAAGAACAGGTAATCGCCGACACGGGCTCCGCCCAGCACCTCCTGTGCCGCACGCAGGCAGGTGGAGTTCGGTCCCCGGGAGATGATCAGTTCCACCTTGCCGGAGCGATAGGAGGCGAACTGCATGTTCTGCGTGATCACCCCCACGATCGAATTCGGGAAGGCGGAGCTCTTCACGCGGTTCATGATCACGCTGCCGACCGCAAGCTTCCCGGTGTAGGACTCTCCGTCCGCTTCCGCCTGGATCGTCGCCGCGAGCCACTCCAGCTCGTCGCCGCTGGCGGAATAGGCTCCGGAGGTATCCTCTCTCTGCAGCTTCAGCCGTTCGTCGATCTGCTGTGCCAGCTTGGCCTGTGCCGCAGCCGTGGCCGCTTCGAGCTTTTTCATCTTGCTGTCCAGCTCTGTGAGCTGTTCATTATAGCTGGCCAGCTTCCCTCTCTCGGAATTGATACTGCTCCTGGTGGTATTTAATTCCCCCTGCACCGCATCGGAAAGATCGGTGATCATCTCCTGCTTCTCATCCAGCTCGCTCTGATACTGATCGAGTTCGGATTCCTTTTCCTCGACCACGGCGGTCCTGGCCTCTATATCTGCCTGCAGTTCCTGATATTCGGAGATCTTTTTCATATCATAACGAACGACCGCCTCCATATAGGAAGCCGTCGTGAGAAATTCCTTCATGGACCCAGTTTCCAGCAGGATCTGGAGCATACCCTGGGTACCGCCGCTCTCATAGACCGCCTGCAGTCTCTTCTTGAGGGCCTCATAGCGCGCCTGCTCCTCACCGTGGGCCGCCTGCAACTCATTATTTAACTGCACGATCTGGGATGACACCTCCGCCAGTGCGTCCTCCGTAGCGGAGATCTCCTCGCCGATATCCTCGAGCTGATCGGTGTAATCACTGATCTCACTCTGCAGGGAGGAACTCTTGCGCTCCAGACTGTTGACGCTGCTCTGGGTCTGCTCTCTCTGTCCCTGCAGTGCCTGGATCGCGGCCTTCGTCTCCTTCGTCCGCTTCTCCAGATCGGAGATCGCCTGCTGCGTCTCCTCCTCCTGCTGCTGCATGGCTGCGATCGTCTCGGACAGATCGTCCGACTCCTCCTCGTCCGCTCGGGCCACCGGTGCGCAGAGGGACATCGTGACAGTCAGTACGACCATCGCCGCGATCACCCGATCCATCATCCGCAGGAACAATCTCCTCATCGAACCCCCATGCAGCCTTCCCGTTTCCGGGCACGTCAGTCACCAACGCGTATTATACCGCAGGAGCTTTCCCACCGCAAGCATTGCGGTGTTCCGAAGCCTTCCATCTGTCAGTCATAATCTCCCTCCGGAAAGGAGTCGCGATTCCTGCCAAAAAATCACAAACGTGGTATAATACATCTGATGTGATATTGCCACCGCAAGGTACGGACTCCGTCCGGGACAGAGCCGCCATGAAAAAAGACAAAACGACCGGAGAAGAAAACCGCATACTGGAAAAGACCCTGAGCAGTCTGGAAGCACGGAGGCAGGCCCCCGGGTATGTGGTCATCCTGCTGCTCCTTCTTTATTTCATTGCTTCCCTTACCGTGAGCACGGCCGCCAGTTCACATACCGATTTCGTGCTCGGCGATATCCGTATTCCGCTCTATACCTTCGCGGGGATCTTTTCCGCGCTCTCCAATCTCTGTATCATTTTTCTGGTCATCTTTTGCGGAAAAGCGGGGTTTATCGCATCCCTCATCGTGATGACGATCCAGATCCCGATGATCATGGTGGGGGTATTTGTCAAGGGCAACTACACGAGTCTTCCCGGTATCTTTATCGATATCCTCACCATTTTTGCCGTCATTGTGATCTTCTACAACAAAAAGAAGCTCGAGAAATATCAGCTCAGATTACACGAGCAGGCAACGACGGACACTCTGACGGGATTGCCGAACGGATTTGCCGGCACGGAGCTCCTGAATGAGCTAGTCAGACACAATAAACCGTTTGCGGCAGTCAGCATAGACATCAATGACTTTAAGAGCATCAATGATACCATGGGCTTCAACATGGGCAACAAGGTCCTGGTCGCTCTGGCGGAACGCTTTAAGGATATCGCGGACAGAGGGCTTTCCGGCACGCTTGACTTTATCTCGCGGATAAACGGTGACGAATTCTCCCTGATCATCCGTGATTACAACTCCGATCAGGAGATCGAAAAGACCATCCGCAAATACGAAGCCGCCATCACGGAGAAGATCACCATCGAGGGATATGATTTCTTTGTAAACGCAAGTATCGGATACGCGATCTTCCCGTACGACGCTGCCGATCGGGATTCCCTGATCTCCGGTTCGGTGGCGGCGATGAGAGAGATCAAGCGGATCAGCGGCAGTAACCGCATCCTGCGTTTTTCTTCCGAACTGAAGGCCGCGGATCACTTGAGCATCGACAACAAGGTGCGGGAGGCCCTCGAGAACGATACCATATTCTTCTGTCTCCAGCCGCAATTTGATATGTCACACCATCTCCGCGGATTCGAGGCACTTGCGCGGCTGAGGGACCGGGACGGTAACGTCATCAGCCCGGTGGAGTTCATCCCCGCCGCCGAGAGACTGGGAGTGATCGACAGTCTTGATCTGGCTGTGTACAAGAAGTCCGCGGCATTTCTGGGGGATCTGGTCAGAAAGACCGGGACGAAAGCTGTCCTGAGTGTCAACGCTTCCGTAAAGCATCTGATGAAGAGCAATTTCATAGATGAGATCCGGGAATTACTGGAGAACAGCGGGTTGCCTGCCGATCAGCTCGAGATCGAGATCACCGAGTCCCTCCTGATCGAATCTGCCGAAAAAGCATCCCGTATCCTCAGGGAGCTCAAAGAGATGGGGATCAGGATCGCGATCGACGATTTCGGAACCGGTTATTCCTCTCTGAGCTATCTCAACACTTTTCCGTCGGATACGCTCAAGATCGACAAATCTTTCATCGATAAGATGAATTCCGGTGTCTCTTCGCAGAGATACGTGGAGGCGATCATCTCTCTGGCACATGTCATGGAATTCGAAGTGATCGCGGAAGGGGTTGAAACCGATGATCAGCTCGAGACACTCCGCAGGATCCACTGCGACAAGATACAGGGATTCCTGTGGGGCCGCCCGCTTCCGCAGGAGGAAGCGGAGCGATTGGTGATGAACCAATGAAAAAGATCCTGATCGGCCTGGCCGCCTTCCTGCTCACGGCTATCTTCTTAGTGATCGGAGCGATCGCGCTCTACACCAACGTCCCGGCATTTACCGGGTGGGTGGATCGCGCCGTGGCGCGCTATGTGGCGATGACCGAACCCGGGGAGGAGGCGCTCACGAAACTCGACAGCAAACCCTCCGCCGCGGCCTCTCTCTCCGGAGAGACTAACCCCCCTCCCCTGGCGGAGGGGACATCGGAAGAGGATGCCACAGAGGAAGCTCCCACGGAAGAGGATCCCTCTCCGACGGAACCGCTGTCTCCCGATCCCACGCAGGTCGAGTGGGTTCCCTCCGGTCTATCCTACCTCCCGCCGGATATCTCGGATCTCGATGTACCCCGGGAACTGCAGGAGAAAGCCGGTCTGACCTCCGCGGAGGAGATCTCCAAAGTCGTCTCGGACAGTGAAGCGGATCAGATCGAAAGCGGCATGCCGCTGGAGCCCACCGGGAAAGACTTAAGCTTTGATCCCATGATGTACCCGTACTTCCACATGCTGGATGCCGATGAGCAGGCCCTGTACCGCCAGATCTACTCCCACGCCAAGATCCGCAACGCCGCCTTCCGCTCGGTGCTGCAGGAGGTGACCGCGCATCAGGTGCAGGATGCCTTCCTCGCTGTCTACTATGATCATCCGGAGCTCTTCTGGGTGGACAACACCTTCTACACCTTTTACCGCAGAAACGGCAACTTCATCGAGCTGGACCTGACCTTTAATGAAGCCGGCTACAATTACGCCTCGGCGTCACAGCAGTGGGGAGACGCCGCAGATTCGCTCCTGGCCGCGGCTTATGACATCGATGACCCCTCTCTCAAGGAAAAAGCCCTGCACGACGCCCTGGCGGCCGCGGACACCTATCGCCGCAACGCACCGATGAACCAGAGCGCCTACAGCGCTGTCGTCAACCACGAGACCGTCTGCGCCGGCTATGCAAGAGCCTTCCAGTTCCTCCTGCAGCAATACGGCATTCCCTGCTATCTCTGCGTCGGCTACGCGGGAGAGCCGCACGCCTGGAACATTGTCTGTCTGGATGGGAAGTATTACAACGTCGATGTGACCTGGGATGATACGGAGGAGGAATCGGGGGTCTCCTATGACTGGTATAACCGGTCCGACGCCGATTACGCGACCACCCACATCAGACAGGGGCTCTCCGTCAATCTGCCGCCCTGCTGACCTTCATTTCATCCCTTTATCTCTCTGTGCAGTTGGTCTACAGCAGATCCGTCAGACGCTTACCATAGAAAAAATCATGCACGAGCTGATCAAACTCCTCCCACATGGGCAGGGTTTCACAGATGCCTTTTCTGGAACACTCATAGGAACTGTCTGCCAGGCAGGCTACGGAGGACAGCGTCCCCTCCATGAGCGTGAGGATCTCACCGATGGTATATTCCTCCGGCTTTCTGCTCAGCCGGTAGCCCCCGTGCTTTCCGCTGGTGCCGGTGATCAGACCGCCGGCGACCAGATCCCTCGCGATGATCTCCAGGTATTTCCTGGAGAGCTGCTGTCTCTCGGCGACGTCCTTGAGCGGGATATAGCTGCCGTTATCATTCTGTGCCAGATCGATCATCACTCTGATAGCATATCTTCCCCTGGTTGAATACATGATGTCTGCCTCCTGCCATCAATTATTCATTATAGTGCAAAAGCAGGTTTCTTATCAAGAGGCGCTGATATCCGCGGTTTCAGTGCCACGATCTGCCTGCTCTTGCGTATCCCTGTCAGTTATACCCATTGACATAGTAGGTCAGTCGTGTTAATGTGTGCGTGTTTCAAATTCATTGTCGGAAGGTTGAGCGGATATGGAATTCAACACCAGGCTGCTGCACGGCAGAGCGGTCAGGAAATACGCGGACGGAGCGACCCTCCCGCAGATCTCCCAGGTGAGTGCCTTTCAGTATGACTCCGCCCGGGAGCAGGATGAGGTCTTTCACCACAAGGCGGCCGGATTTGCCTATTCCCGGGTGGCAAATCCCACGGTTGCCGCCTTTGAGCAGCGCATCAACGAGATGGAGGGCGGAAACGCCGCGATCGCCTGCTCATCCGGGATGTCCGCCGTCACCCTCTCCCTCTTAAACATGCTCTGCGCGGGGGATGAGATCATCGCCGGCGGCGGTCTCTACGGCGGGACCATCGATCTGCTCGAGGACCTTACGAAATTTGACATCGTGACACGTTATGTCGCCCATATGACACCGGAGGAGATCGAACCGTGCATCAATGAACGGACCCGCGTGATCTACGGAGAGGTGATCAGTAATCCGTCCCTGGAGATCATGGATGTCCGGGCGGTCGCCGACTTCGCCCACGCGCACGGACTGGTGCTGATCGTGGACAGTACCACGGCGACCCCCTATCTGGTCCATCCGATCAGCCTGGGAGCGGATGTCGTCGTACATTCGACCACCAAATACATCAACGGAAGCGGCAACTCCATCGGCGGCGTCATCATCGACAGCGCCCGTTTTCCGTGGGATTTTGACCGGTACCGGGCACTGGACGGCTATCGGTCCTTCGGCAAGCTGGCGTACACTGTCAGACTGCGCACCGACATCTGGGAAAACATGGGGGGATGCATGGCTCCGATGTCGGCGTTCCTGAATGTGATCGGTCTGGAGACCCTGGGACTGCGCATGAAGCAGATCTGCCGCAATGCGGAGGAGCTCGCGAGCGCACTTGCCGAGATCCCGGATATCATCGTGAACCATCCCTCTCTTCCGGACAGTCCCGGTCACGATCTGGCCGGGAAGCAGTTTAAGGGAAAGGGCGGCGGCATCCTCACCATCCGCGTGGGATCCAGAGAACGGGCCTATGCCGTGATCGATCACCTGCGCTACGCCGTGCGTGCTACGTCCCTGGGGGATACCAGGACACTGGTCATCCACCCCGCTTCGACCCTCTATATCCGAAGCACCGAGCAGCAGAAACAGATCGCCGGCGTATTTGAGGATACGATCCGCATCAGTGTGGGGATCGAGGACGCCGTGGATCTGATCGAAGATTTTACGGATGCGATCCAATCAACCAAGTGATGACAGGAGGCGGAAAATGAAGATCACAGTGGCAGGCGTAACCAAAGAAGTAGCAGACGGTATCACGATCGCTGAACTCATCGAAGCGGAGAAGGTGGAGACCCCGGAGTATGTGACCGTCTCAGTCAACGAGGAATTCGCGGACCGGGAGGCCTACGGCTCACAAAAGCTCTCGGAGGGCGACACCATCGAATTCCTCTATTTCATGGGCGGAGGGCGCGCATAATGGCATTTACCAATGAACAGTTAGAGCGCTATTCGCGCCACATCATTCTCAAAGAAGTGGGCGCCAGGGGGCAGAAAAAGCTCTGCAACGCCAGGGTTCTGATCATCGGTGCCGGCGGACTGGGTGCCCCGGCAGCCCTGTATCTGGCCGCCGCGGGAGTCGGCACCATCGGGATCGCGGATGCCGATGTGGTGGATCTCTCCAATTTACAGCGTCAGGTCATCCACGCGACGAGCGACCTCGGGAAGCCCAAGGTGGAATCTGCCGGAGAGACCATGAACGACATCAATCCCGACGTGACGGTGAACACCTATCACACCTTCGTCACGTCCGAGAATATCGCGGACCTCATTAAGGACTATGATTTCGTTCTCGACGGCACAGACAATTTCCCGGCGAAATTCCTGATCAATGACGCCTGCGTCATGGCCGGAAAGCCGTTCTGCCACGCCGGGATCATCCGGTTCCGCGGACAGCTCATGACCTGGCTCCCGGATCAGGATCTTCCCTGCTACCGCTGCGTATTCAAGGAGCCCCCGCCGAAGGACGCCGTCCCCACCTGCAAGCAGGCCGGGGTGATCGGTGCCATGGCCGGGGTGATCGGATGCCTCCAGGCCCTGGAAGCGGTGAAGTTCATCGTCGGCACCGGCGAACTGCTCACAGGGCAGCTTCTCACCTATGATGCCCTGCGCAACGACTTCCATAAGGTGAAGCTCCCGAAGCGGGACAAAAACTGCGCCGTCTGCGGCGACCATCCCACGATCACGGAGCTCATCGATTACGAACAGGCTGTGTGCGAGTTGAAACACTAGGTTACTATTCGCAGTCGTGTGTGAATGTGAGTGGGGTGCGAATGTAAGTCGTGTGCGAATATGAGTAAGGTGCGAATCAACATTCACGAGGTCAGAGGAGTCATGCAGATCACGATCAGAAAAACCGATTATGAAAAAATGCTCGCGCATGCGTTGCAGGAGCGCCCCAATGAGGCCTGCGGCCTGATCGCCGGCGTCGATCGCGAGGACGGCACCCGGGAGATCCGCTTTGTCTATCTCCTCACCAATACGGATGCCTCCAACGAGCACTTCACCCTGGATCCGAAGGAGCAGCTCTCGGCCGTCAGGGACATGCGGCAGAACGGCTGGAAGCCCCTCGGCAACTGGCATTCGCATCCCGAATCCCCCAGCCGCCCCTCGGAGGAGGACAAACGGCTGGCCTACGACCGGAGTGCGAGCTATCTGATCCTCTCCCTCATGGAGGAGGATCACCCGGTCCTGAACTCCTTTCACGTGGAAAACGGCGAATCGACCAGAGAAGAACTGACGATCCTCGACGAGACCGAGGAAAAACCGTAACTCCCCGGAGCGCCTTCCTGCGCCCGGAAGATATAAGAAATGAGGTATCGCTATGGCACTTGCAGATCACAACATCACAGACAAGATCGACATCACCGATGTCACCTGCCCCATCACCTTTGTGAAGGCCAAGGTGGCCATCGAGGAGCTGGAGGAGGGTGAGATCCTGCAGATCCACCTAAATCACGGCGAACCCCTGGAAAATGTCCCCCGCAGCCTCGGCGAGGAGGGACACGAGGTGCTGGAAAAGATCGATAACGGAGACGGCACCTGGGAGCTCATCGTCCGGCGGGGCGCCGACTGAGGTGATCCCATGAACATCACAGTCATCATTGCAGCATCCTTAAGAACCTTTACGAACCGGACTCCGGAGGTCCGGCTGCAGGCGGATACCGTCAGAGAGGCCCTGCAGGCACTCACCGACGAATACCCGGAGGCAGCCAGAGGTCTCTATGACGAGAACGGCGATCTCAGGGATTTTGTCAGCATTTACGTGGGCGACCGGGACATCCGTTCCCTGAAGGGGCTCCGGACCGAACTGCAGGAGGGCGACGAGATCTACCTCATCCCCGCCATCGCGGGAGGCGCCTGCGAGAGCGTCATCTCCACGGAACGGATGAAGGCAGTGACCATCGAGGAAAAGGAGATCCGGCGCTACAGCAATCATCTCCAGCTGAAGGAGCTGAGCATCAAAGGACAGAAGCGCATCATGGCCGGACACGTCCTCGTCGCCGGGATCGGTGCGCTGGGCGGCGTCGTGGCGGAGCGCCTCGCCGCTGCCGGTGTTGGCACCATCGGTCTCGCGGACGCGGAGACCGTCACCCCGGAAAGCCTGCAGACGCAGACCATTCACAGCACCCGGGACGTGGACCGTCCCAGAGTCTCTTCCGCCAAGGACCGTCTCAAGAAGCTCAATCCGCAGGTGACCGCGGTGGTCCATCAGGAGAAGCTCACCGCCGACAATATCGAGGACATCCTCGCCGATTATGACATCGTCGTAGATGCCTCCGACAACTTCGTCTCCCGTTATCTGATCAATGACGCCTGCGTCCTGCAGGAGAAGCCCGAAGTCTTCGGCGCGATGTACCAGACGGAGGGCTATGTGACCGTCCTCGGAGGAAAGGATTCCCCGTGTCTGCGCTGTCTGTATCCCTCTCCGCCGCCGGTCGGCATCGTACCGACCTGCTCGGCCTCCGGTGTGGTGAATACCCTCCCGGGGATCCTGGGTGCCATGATGGCCACCGAGGTCATCAAGCTCCTCACGGGAAACGGAGAACCGCTGATCGGCAGGATGCTTACCGTTGACATCTGGAATCTGCGATATCATATGGTGCACACCGCCAAAGACAGCGGCTGTGCGGTCTGCGGGACAAGCCCGTCGATCCGCGCGGTACAGGATATGGATTACGAGGATTTCTGCGGTCTGCGTGAGGATCCGAATGAGGAACCCATCGGATCGATCGATCCGGAGGAACTGGCCAGACGGCTGGAGAATAACGAAGCGATCACGATCGTGGACGTCCGGGAACCGCATGAGCGTGCGATCCACAAGTTCCCGGGCACATTGATCATCCCCATCGGCCAGCTCGCGCGCAGACAGAAGGAACTCGATCCCGGGATCGACACTGTCTTTGTGTGCAAGGAGGGCAAACGGAGCATTCTCGCCATTCGGACTCTGCGGGAGGCCGGTTACACCGGCCCCATGCTTACGCTGAAGGGCGGTTTTGATGCGGCGGCACAGATCATCTTCCCCAATGAGGGAGCATGGTTATAACAAGCAAAAAGGAAGGAGTAACAAATGGCTAAAGAAACACTGGACAGGATCAACGCACTCGGACCCGAAGCGGCATACCAGCTCGCCAATGTCACCAAGACACGGCCGCAGTATGGCGCACTCACACCGAAATGGCTGCCGAAGCTATTGGAATTCAAAGGACTGGAGGCCGGTATCTACCGCGTCAACCGCGTTGTCGAAGGCGACACCCCGCTGGACGCACTCTGCTCGTCCACCAAGAAGAGCGATATCATCCCGCAGGGTTATGTGGAATACCAGACGGAGCCCAGAGAATATCGCCTGAACTCCATTTCCACGATCATCAACGTCAACACCGCCATCGAGGACGTCTACAGCGCCCCCTATGATCAGGTGCAGGAGCAGCTCGCCCTCGCGATCGACTCCTTAAGGGAGCGTCAGGAGAGCCAGCTGATCAACAATGATGATTACGGTCTCCTCAAGAATGTGCCGGATTCCCAGCGCATCGAGACCTTAAACGGCGCTCCGACGCCGGACGATCTGGACGAGCTCATCTCCAAGGTCTGGAAGGAGCCCTCCTTCTTCCTGGCGCATCCCCGTGCGATCGCAGCATTCGAGCGCGAGTGCACCCGCCGCGGCGTACCGCCCGTGACGACCAATATCGCCGGCGGCACCTTTATCCTCTGGCGCGGGATCCCCATCATTCCCACCGACAAGCTGCTGGTGGACGGCCAGAAGAATCCGAAAGCAAAGAGCGGCAAGACCAACATCCTGCTGCTGCGCACCGGCGAGGCAAAGCGCGGCGTGGTCGGTCTCTATCAGGCCGGCTTAAAGAACGAGGAATCCCGCGGTCTCTCCGTCCGCTTCCGCGGCATCGATGACAAGGGAGTCGCTTCCTATCTGCTCTCACTCTACTGCTCGGCAGCGATCCTGGCGGATGATGCCATTGCATGCCTGGAAGATGTGGAGGTAGGAGAATACTATGATTATGATTGATAACGGACCGGAAGCCTTTGGTCTGCCGAGTGCCGAAAGTCTCGAGCAGATGGCCAACGCCCTGTGGCAGACGGACACCGTCCCTGCCAGCGTCCCCGATCTCCCTGTCTCCGGGCAGCTGCCGGTGACACCGGATCCCGCGCCGGCGGTTCCCTACGCAACACCCGTCGGAGCCGCACTTCCCGCGGACGCCGAGGAGCGCAACACGATCCGTGTGGCGGTCCGGGACGGGCAGAGCGGTGCGGAGCCGGAGAATCTTTACGCGGCTTCGGACCGGGTCAGCCCGGGGCATACGCGAAGCAATGAGAGCATCACGGTCGGTACGAAGACGTTACAGCAGATCCGCGACGACTTTCCGATCCTCAGGGAACGGGTGAACGGCTATCCGCTGGTCTGGCTCGATAACGGTGCGACCACACAGAAGCCGCAGGCAGTCATCGACCGTCTGAGCAGCTTCTACACCCATGAGAATTCCAATGTACATCGCGGGGCACATGAGCTGGCGGCACGCTCCACCGATGCCTACGAGAATGCCCGGCAGATCGTCGCCGACTTTATCGGCGCACCGGACAAGGATGATGTGGTCTTCGTACGCGGTACCACCGAGGGGATCAACCTCGTGGCCAATGCCTTTGTAAAGCCGCGTCTTGCCCCCGGCGATGAGATCATCCTAAGCATCCTGGAGCACCACGCCAACATCGTTCCCTGGCAGCTTGTCGCTGCGGAGACCGGTGCGGTGCTGCGCGTCATTCCCTGTGATGATGCGGGACAGCTCATCCTGTCGGAATACGAGAGGCTCTTCACGCCGCGCACCCGGTTTGTATCCGTCACTCAGGTCTCCAATGTCCTGGGAACCGTCACACCGGTGGAGGAACTGACCGCCATCGCACACCGTCACGGTGTACCGATCCTGATCGACGGAGCGCAGAGTGTGGCGCACATGCCGGTCAATGTGAGCGCGATCGACGCGGATTTCTTTGTCTTCTCCGGTCACAAGATCTTTGCTCCCACGGGGATCGGTGCAGTATACGGCAGAAAGGCCCTGCTGGATGAGGCAAAGCCCTACCACGGCGGCGGCAATATGATCAAGGACGTCACCTTTGAACGCACCATCTACAACCCGGCGCCGAATAAGTTTGAAGCCGGAACGGGTTCCATCGGCGATGCGGTCGGGCTGGGAGCGGCACTCTCCTATCTGTCCGCCATCGGCATGCCCGCCGTTCATCAGTGGGAACAGGAGCTCGTAAGATACGGCATGAAGGAGCTCGCCGCCGTTCCCGGGCTGCATCTCATCGGCACGGCCCCGGGCAAGGCAAGCGCACTCTCCTTCAAGCTTGACGGCTATGAGGACGGCGCCGTCGGGGAGCGGTTAAACAGCTACGGCATCGCCGTGCGCACCGGTCACCACTGTGCCCAGCCCGTGCTTCGGCGCTTCGGCCTGGAGAGTGTCGTACGTCCCACCCTTGCCGTCTACAATTCACCCGAAGACATCGACAAGCTGGTGAAGGCACTGCGCGGAATGGTATGAAAGCCTCTCCGCAGCGCGTCACCTCTCACAGCGCCGGGATCTGCCTGTCGGATCCCGGCGTTGTCATTTTCACCCAATCCTCATAGGAGATGACCTGCTCCGGTTCGAACGCATCGGAAGCCAGATACCGGTAGATCGAAGAGAGCAGCGCCCGGCACTCCGGGTACTCCGTCCTGCCGATCTGTCCCAGGGAGGATACGAAGACTCTCCCCCGCAGGCAGCGGAACTCCAGGAGCATCCCCATATTCCGCAGATATGCATAGCTGTCCAGCACCGTCACGATGCTCTTCACCCCCTCCGGGAGGATCAGCGCTCTCTGAGAGCTCTGCACGAACCATTGATGATCCGTATGGAAGCGGGTGGGATAATCGGCAAACAGCGGGTGCTCCTCATCGATCAGAAGCCCCATGCTCCCCTCCTGACTCGCAAAGGTCCCCACCGACCAGAAATCCGTGGAAAAGGTGGATCTGATGGAATCCGGGAAATCCTCTCCCTCCGGGTCCGGGACATAGAACACGATGCCCCCCGCCTCCAGGACCCTCCCGGCCTCCCCGTCAAAGCTCCCGGTCTCATAAACCTCCTCCGGGCGGACCGGATGCTGACTGCTCTCCGTGTAGACCCAGATCCGGCAGGTATTCCGATAACCCGCAAAGGATACCGTCAGCGTCAACATCCGGTTTCGATCCGACCGCCAGATCTCCGGCGCGATCTCGACCCTGCCCGCCGGAGACAGCCCGCCCTGTCGGCACAGCACCTCTTCCCCGGCCTCCCTGGCAAACAGCACCTGCTCGCCGTCCTTTAACTCCACCGACAATCTGCCCTTCACATCCCTCCCGGAATAATTGGCCAGCTTCACGTCCGCAGCGAGCCCTTCGCTCTCCACATAGGTGTATTTCGTGAGATAGAGGAGCGGGAGCACATCGGTGAAGAAGCTGCGGAATCTCTCCGGCTCCGCAAAGGGATACGGCTTCGCCTTCAGATGAGAGTTGAGCATCCCCACCAGCGCAGTCCCCTGCCCCGGAAAATCCTGGAGTCCCAGGAGCGAGATCCCGGAATAACCCTCCGTCCGAAGGGCCGCCTCCACCTCTTCCCGATAGCACAATAGAGACAACTCTCCGCTCGCCTCCACCCGCTTCTCCCAGTCATTCACTGCCCCCGCGCTCTGCGCGGGGGAGCCCGCCGGCTTTGAGGCATCAGAGGGACCCGACAGTGTTCCAACCTTGAGAAGCCCCTTGCGAATAACATTCTCCCGGATCCGCTCCAGATTCCGGGGCTCGGTCACGCCGTGGAATTCCCCGATCTCCCGGAAATCCGGCAGGATCTCATACTGCCCCACTTCAAAACTGAAGACAGGCTTGGAAAAGCTTTCCCGGATAGCAGAGACCGTCTCCGAATAATCATGCCCGGCATCCGGATAATCCGCATTGAGATACCCCTTCATTCCGTCAAAGGTCGCCCGCATGGGAAGCCCCCGATAGCGCATGGCGGTATAGAAATCGCTCTCCGGATCCGCCCCCTGCTCTCCGTAAAAGGCATTGGAGGAAAAGGCGAACAGCCGGGTCTGATCCCTTTCATGACACAGATCCAGGAGGTTCTTTGCCACCTGCCTCCCGTCTTCCCTTGCCTGCAGCTCATTTCCGAATGTCAGCATCACAAAGGACGGATGATCTGCGTATTCCGCGAGGATCTCCGTGAGTTCCTTCCGGTAATAGGCTGCTGCCGCGGGATCCGAAAAGGCATCCACGGGGTTCCAGTGGGACAGCTCCGGCTGCAGCAGGACTCCCAGCTCATCCGCCGCGACAAACGCCGCTTCCGGCGGGCAGTGGGAATGGAACCGCAGGCTGTTGACTCCATAAGTCAAATAGGTTGAAAGGATCTCCCGCCAGGCCGCCGCCTCCATGGGCGGGTGTCCGGTCTCCGGGAATACGGCACAGTTCGTTTCACTCCGAAGGAAGATCCTGCGGCCGTTCAGGCATAGATAACGGCCGTTATCTTTTGCATTCTGGTTAAGATAACAACTGTTATTATCAAAACTCCGGATCCCAAAGGTGACCTCACACTCCTCCCTCCTGTCGTCTGTGAGCCCGGCCGGGTCTTCTCCCCGATCTTCCGGGATCAGTTCGGCCTTCCCCCGGACGAGCCTGCCACGGAATTCATCCCAGAGAAGCTCCTCGGGGACTTCCGCCTCCATCTCCGCGCTCACACAGCTTTTTCCGGGACCGATCTCCACGCGGAGCTCCTCTCTCACCTCCGGTTCAAGCAGCTTAAGTGCGAGGGTCCCCGCAAAGCCCTCTGCGGAATCGATCTCCGTCTCCACCCGGAAGCGCCAGTGATCCGTTCCCTTTCTCCGATGGGGATAGATCCGGACGCGCTCGATCAGGGTCTTCTCCCGGATCTCGATCCCGATTTCACCGATCAGGCCGTTCCAGTTGGTCTGGGTCTCATCGGTGGCCGCGGAGGAATAGACGATATTGTCATGGGGAAGGCCCTCATAGCTGTTGTCAGAGGTGATCTCGATCACGGATCCCGGATTGACCTGCCCGGTCACTTCAAAAACATAAGGCGTGGAAAGGCTTCCCCGCAGGGCGGGTACTTTTTTATGATCCACGGAGAGCGTGAGGACCCTGGCTCTTTCCACCTTCAGGAACAGTCTCCGATCCTGCGGCAGCGCCTCCTCCCATACCCTGGAAAAGACCGCCTTCCCCTCATAGGTATGCTTCCTGGTAAAACGTGTGGCGATGACATCCGCTCCGGCGAGGGAGGCATTCTCCACATAGTTCTCGTCCTGATAGAGTTTTTCCGCCGGCCGGTCCTCGTGACCGATCCCGTTGGTATCCAGCGTCCCGGGGAGCGTCACCGGATAACGGCTGCCGTCCGCCAGTTCTGCCTCCCATTTTCCCGCCAGGCTGATCCATTTTCTCATCCTTTAAAACTCCCTGTAAAAATCATCCTTCCATTCCGACAGCACCAGATAGGCCTCTTTGCCGCAGATCAGCGCCGCCGGGATCCGCCACGGCTCCCCGCAGTAGTAGTTATCCGCTGCCAGCTCTCCATCCGTATAGATCTGTGAGACATCGCAGACATCCGGGATCTCGACGAAGCCCTCCGGGGAGGTCACTTCGATCCGGTACCACGTCCGCCTGCGACTCCCTCCCAGATTCAACTCCTCCTCATACGGCGGCCGGAAAGGCTCCGACACCGCCGTCCTCGTAAGCACGGCCGCACGGAACGGTCTCTCGACGGTGATCTCTTCAAACCCGTCTCCTGTCCACCGCCGGTACAAATAGCTTCCCAGCTCCGCCGAACAGATCTCCCCATCGCACTCGTACAGGTCCACCCCCTGTCCGAGATACACGCTGCCCGAGAGCTTTCGCAGGAAGCGCGCCTCCTCCGCCCCGAGAGCGACCACCTTAAGACCGTCGATCTCCGCTGTGCTCCCTGCCGCCAGGGTCATCTCCTCCCCGTCCTCCCATTTCATCCGGAAGGGGATCCCGTCCGGGACCAGGAAGAACACCGCTCCTTCTGTCCGACACAGCAGCTGGCCGGTCGCATAGGTCAACATCCGGCCGGCAATCGGGATCCGGAAGGGAAGGATCAGGGAAAGGCCGGACCGCAGGGAGATCGTCGGGAAGACCACCGTCCCGGTGTCGATCGTAACGTCCCGCATCTCTTCCATGGCCGCCAGCCTCTGATAGTTGTTAAGAAAGACGAATCCACCGTCCCCGTCCGTCCGCATGCAGTATCGGAGCGATCTCAGATCATCGGGATCCGCCTTTGTCATCCCGCCCACATACTCCATCGGGGCAAGCAGCTCTCCGAAATCGTTCACAAACAGATGCAGCAGGTTTAACAGCCGGTACTGCTCTCTCACTTCTCCGTACTGGGTGAGACAGGTATGAAAATCGTAATTGAGGATCGCATAGTCGTTGGGATAGCCGGTGGCCCGGGATTCCTGCAGCGTGGAGAGCCTTCCGATCCGGTTGGTCCCGCCGTGGTACATGTAGTATCCCACGAGATTATTGCCGCAGCCCAGCTTGACGAGGGAGAGCGCATAGGCGTCCCTCCCCGAGACCACCGCTCTCCGGTGATGAGAAACCGGAAGTCCGGCCCCCAGTTCGCAGGTGGCAAAGGGGTACCGCTCATAGGGAAGACGCCATCCGGTATCGTCCGTCTCCCCGATCAAATCCTTTCCCACCGCGGCATCGTTTCTCTGGGGATCAAAGACATAGTGCCAGGACAACGGCAGTCGATCCGTATGCGCCTCCCAGGGGGCCTCCACATACGCACCGAACACCGGCAGGAATTCCTCCACCGGGAT
>JAFPTK010000256.1 GCA_017400305.1 Lachnospiraceae bacterium
CCGCTGCATGACACCCTCGCGCCAGGTCGCCGTGGAATTGACGAAATTTCCCAGCGAATAGTAGACCAGCATCCGATTCCCCTGATCATCGGATTCCCAAACCACCGGTTCGATCACATGCGGATGCGTGCCGATCACCAGATCGGCGCCGCTTTCCAGAAAGAGCTTCATCCATTTCTTCTGATCGGCGGATACCGTCAGGCGGTATTCCGTCCCCCAGTGCGGACAGACGATGGTAAGATCCGCCGCCGCTTCCGCCCGCAGGATATCATCGCGCACGCGCTGTTCCGACAGATAATCCACCAGATACCCCTTCCCGCCGGGCATCTGGATCCCGTTCGTCCCGTAGGTGTAATTGAGGATCGCAAGCTTCATCCCCTTCACGGTGACGATCCGGATGATCTTCTGATCCTCCGCACTGTCGTGGATCCCCAGCACCAGTGTCTTCGGATGGGCACTCTTCCAATACTTCAGACAGTTTTCGATCCCGCGGGCACTCCGATCCAGTGCGTGATTGGTGCCGTGCAGGATCACGTCGAACCCGGCCCTGACTTCCGCATCCGCAAGTTCATACGGAGAATTAAAGGTGGGATATCCGGTAAACCCGTTGAGCTCCCGGCCTCCCAGGATCGTCTCCTGATTGACGATCGCCAGATCCGCCCGCTCGACCTCGTCCTTCACATGGGCGAAGAGATGATCGAAATTCCAGTAGGAATTGCCGTCCGGATCCTTCCGTTCCCCGGTGTCAACGACATATTTGTGCATCAGCATATCGCCGACCATGACGATCCTGGCGGTCGTTCTCCCGCTTTCGGCAGCCGATGCCGAAAGCGGAAAAGTGATCCATGCGGTCTGCAAAAGTGACAAAGACAGCAGGATCGCCGGGACAGCAGACAGCCGTCCGGTCGATCGACGGGCGAACCTTAAGTGCATACCGTGCCTCTCCCGGCTCCGTCGCTCGTCATGCGATCCCAAGCACCTTGTAATCCTTATCCTCCACGGCCTTCCTCAGTGCCGCTTCCTCGACGGAACCTCCCAGCTTTACCACAGCGGTACCCGCTTCGTGGCTGACAACAGCCTCCGACACACCGTCCAGTGCCTCCAGCGCCTTTTTGACAGTCGCCTCGCAATGGGCACACATCATTCCCTCGATCCTGATCGTCTTCTCCATGATGACATCGCTCCTTTCCCTGTTGTCTGACATAAGCGGCGCTCCGCCCGGAACGTCTTTTTCCTCCCTACAGTTTATCCGCTCTTCGGCGTTGTTGCGATAGTTTGTTTTACGTTTATCAGCATTCGTTATATCGTTTTTCTGTTTCCGGATATCGATCAGGTTCAGACGAAGAGCGTTGGATACCACGCAGAAGCTGGACAGACTCATGGCGAGCGCGCCGAGCATCGGATGCATCAGTAGTCCGAAGGGTCTTAGGAAGACGCCCGCGGCGACGGGAATGAGGATCGAATTATAGCACAGCGCCCAGAAGAGATTCTCTTTGATGATCCGGTAAGTGCCGCGGCTTAAGCAGATCGCGGCAGGCACGTCGTCCGGACGGTTCTTCATGAGGACGATCTGTGCGGCGTCGATGGCGACATCCGTTCCGGCGCCGATGGCGATGCCGATATCCGCACGGGAAAGAGCCGGTGCGTCGTTGATGCCGTCCCCTACCATAATGACCTTTCCCGTCTGCTTCAGTTCGCGGATCTTTTCCTCCTTGTCGGTCGGCAGGACATCCGCTATGACCTGGTCTACCCCGGCCTCCGCGCCGATCGCGGCAGCCGTCCGCGCATTGTCTCCCGTGAGCATCACGACCTGCTTATGCATCCGTTTCAGCGCATCCACCGCCGCGGCACTCTCGTCCCGCAGGGTGTCTGCCACCGCAAGGATCCCGATCAGTCTCCCGTCGGAAGCAAAGAAGACCGGCGTCCTGCCGCGCCCGGCGAGACGCTCGGCGAGATCCCGCTCCTTCCCGGAGATCTCCACCCCCTCCTCCTCCATGAGCTTCCGGTTACCGGCACAGACAAGGCATCCATCCATTCTTCCCTTGAGACCGTTTCCGGGGAGTGTGACGAAATCAGACACCTCCCCCGCAAAATCCCGCTCCGTTCCTCCGGCGGGGAGTTGCTGTTCCTCCAGATATCGCATCACGGCCGCGGCGATGGGATGATTGCTCCGATGTTCCAGCGCACCGGCGACCCTTAAGAGCATCGGCCGATCCTCCTCTTCCGCGATCACATCTGTCACCACCGGGATCCCGTTTGTCAGGGTCCCCGTCTTGTCCATCACGATGATATCCGCGCGTCCCGCTTCCTGCAGCGCTTCCGCAGTCTTAAACAGGATCCCGTTCCTCGCGCCGACGCCGTTACCGACCATGATGGCGACAGGAGTCGCAAGTCCCAGCGCGCAAGGGCAGCTCACGACCAGGACGCAGATCCCCCTGGCCAGTGCGAAACCGAAATCCGCGCCAAGGAAGGCCCAGATGAGGAGCGTGAGAACGGCGATCCCCATCACCACCGGCACAAATACCGCCGAGACACGATCGGCCAGCTGCTGGGCAGGGGCCTTCGTCATCGAGGCATCGCTCACCATCCGGATGATCTGTGAGATCGTCGTATCCTCTCCCACATGGGTCGCCTCACAGGTGAGAAACCCGGTCAGATTGACCGTGCCGGAGCTCAACTTATCCCCCGGCGCCTTGTCCACCGGGATGCTCTCACCGGTCAGTGCCGCTTCGTTTACCGAGCTCTCGCCGGTCAGGATCCGTCCGTCCACCGGAATGCTGTCTCCGGGCCGCAGGACAAAGTGATCACCGATCCGCACCTCATCGACCGGCACCTCGATCTCTTCCCCGTTCCGCAGGACGACGGCTGTATCGGGAGCCAGCTTCATGAGACTCCGCAAGGCATCCGTCGTCCTGCCCTTCGCCCGGGCTTCCAGCATCTTGCCGATCGTGATAAAGGTCAGGATCATCGCCGCCGATTCATAGTAGAGTTCACCGGCGTACTGTTCCACCAGAGATACATCGCCATGGGCGTAAGCGCCCGTCATGGCAAAGACCATCGCCGTGGAATAGAGAAAGGCGGCCGAGGACCCCAGAGCGATCAGACTGTCCATATTCGGCGCCCGATGCCACAGGGATTTAAACCCGCGAAGAAAGAATGCCCGGTCGATGAACATCACGATCGCCGCCAGAAACATCTGCAAAAGCGCCAGTCCCGCCGGATTTCCTTCAAAAAATCCCGGCACGGGAAGTCCCAGCATCGAATGTCCCATGGAAAAATAGACCAGAACAAGCAGAAATCCCAGAGAAGTGAGGAGTCGCTTCTTCAGCGCGGGGGTCTCACGATCGGCCAGCAGCTCCTCCTGCTCCCTTCTGCGCTCTGCGGCGGATTCTGCGGCAGCTGCCTCCCGCCCGGAAGGATCACCCGATCCCTCCGGGGACGCGCTTTTGTCGCTTCCCTGCACGGAGGCACCGTATCCGGCCTTTTCCACCGCCCGGATCACTTCCTCCGAAGAAACTTCTCCCTCCACCTGCATGGAGTTCGTCAGGAGACTTACCCGGCAGGCCGTCACGCCCGGGACTCCCGACACCGCTTTTTCGACATGCGCCTGACAGGCGGCACAGCTCATCCCCGTCACACGATAACGTTCCATTGGATCCCTTTCTCTGTCATAAATACGAACTGCCTGCGCATCGGAACGCAGGCAGCATCATATTGATCGATCTATTTATTCATCCCGGCTGTCATAACAGCGGATCCCGCAGCCATCTATCCCGTGTTATCTTACACCTGTCCGGCCGTTCCCGTCAAATCCGCCGGCTCTGATAAGGGGACAAAATTCGGGAAGGCCGGCCCATCAGTTGCCGTCTTTTATGTTTTGTGCTATCATCGACGTCTATGAAGACAATGAAGAATACAGACAGCGACAATATGCGCCGCCTTGGCGTTGACATCGGCTCCACCACCGTCAAGATCGCGCTCATCGATCAAGAGGAGAACATCCTGTTTGCGGACTATCGCAGGCACTTTGCGAATATTCAGGAAACCCTGCACGATCTCTGCGCCGAGGCCCTGGAAGAAGCCGGCGATTGCCCGGTGTCGCCGGTCATCACCGGCTCCGGCGGTCTGACTCTTGCCGGTGCCATGGGCATCCCCTTCACACAGGAAGTCATCGCAGTTTCCACCGCCTTAAAGCACCGTGCCCCGCAGACGGACGTGGCAATCGAACTGGGCGGCGAGGATGCGAAGATCATCTATTTCGAAGACGGCAATGTCGAGCAGCGGATGAACGGCATCTGTGCCGGCGGGACCGGCTCCTTTATCGATCAGATGGCATCCCTCCTGCAGACGGATGCCGCCGGGCTCAACGACCTGGCCAAAAACTACCACTCGCTCTACACCATCGCCGCCAGATGCGGCGTCTTTGCAAAATCCGATATTCAGCCGCTCATCAATGAGGGGGCGACCCACGAGGATCTCGCCGCTTCGATCTTCCAGGCGGTCGTCAACCAGACGATCTCCGGCCTCGCCTGCGGCAAGCCCATCCGTGGACATGTGGCCTTTCTCGGCGGCCCGCTGCATTTCCTCTCGGAGCTCCGCGCGGCCTTCATCCGGACGCTCAAGCTCGATGAGGAGCATGCGATCCTGCCGGAGGATTCCCACCTGTTTGCCGCACTGGGTTCCGCACTGACGGCGGAGGGACACGAAACCACACTGACGGAACTTACAGATAAGCTATCCAGACCCATCAAGCTCACCGCGGAAGTGGCGCGCATGGATCCCCTTTTCCCGGATGAAGCCGCATACCGCGAGTTCCGCAGCCGCCAGGAACAGTACCGGGTGAAGACCGCGAGCTTAAACACCTACCGCGGCAATGCCTATCTCGGGATCGATGCCGGCTCCACGACCACCAAATGCGCGCTGGTGTCCGAAGACGGGGATCTGCTCTATTCCTTCTACTCCGGCAACAACGGTTCCCCTCTCGCTACCGCGATCCGTTCGATCCAGGAGATCTACCGCCTGATGCCGGAGGGAGTCCGCATCGCCAGATCCTGTTCCACCGGCTATGGGGAAGCGCTCTTAAAATCCGCCCTGCTGTTGGATGACGGCGAGGTGGAGACCATCGCGCACTATACGGCCGCCGCCTTTTTTGATGAAGATGTGGATTGTATCCTGGACATCGGCGGCCAGGACATGAAGTGTATCCGGATCAAGGATCATGCGGTGGACAGCGTACAGCTCAACGAAGCCTGCTCCTCCGGCTGCGGATCCTTTATCGAGACCTTTGCGCGTTCTCTCGACTATTCCGTACAGGACTTTGCCAGAGTCGCACTCTATGCGAAGAATCCGGTGGATCTCGGCACCCGCTGCACGGTCTTTATGAATTCCCGTGTGAAACAGGCACAGAAGGAAGGTGCGGATGTGGCCGATATCTCGGCGGGTCTCGCCTATTCCGTCATCAAAAATGCGCTGTTCAAGGTCATCAAGGTATCGGATGCCGGCGAGCTCGGACGCAATATCGTCGTACAGGGCGGTACCTTCTATAATGACGCCGTCCTCAGAGCCTTTGAAAAGATCGCCGGTGCCGAGGTCATCCGTCCCGACATCGCCGGGATCATGGGAGCATTCGGCGCCGCACTGATCGCCCGCAACCGCTTCCGGGAGGAGCCCGGATTTCAGACCACCATGCTCACCATCGACCAGATCGATGATCTGAAATACCAGACCAGCATGACGACCTGTCAGGGATGCACGAATCATTGTCGGTTAACCGTTAATAAATTTACGGGTGGCAGGCAATACATCTCCGGAAACCGCTGCGAGCGCGGCATCGGCAAGACGAAGAATGCGGAGGGGATCCCGAATCTCTTCGAGTGGAAATACCGCCGCATCTTCCAGTATGAGCCCCTGGATCCGGAAAAGGCTGTCCGGGGTACCGTGGGGATCCCCCGGGTACTCAATATGTATGAGAATTACCCATTCTGGGCAGAGTTTTTCAAGGCGCTCGGTTACCGGGTCATCCTCTCACCGCGCTCCACCCATGCGATCTATGAGCTGGGGATCGAATCGATTCCCAGTGAATCGGAGTGTTACCCCGCCAAGCTCTCCCACGGCCACATCGAATGGCTGATCGGACAGCACGTGGATTTCATCTTTTATCCTTCGCTCTTCTATGAGCGCAAAGAAGTCCCGGGGGCGACCAATCACTACAACTGCCCCATCGTGACCTCCTATCCGGAGAACATCCGCAACAATGTCGAGAAGATCGTAAACGGCACCATGCGGCTGCGCAATCCGTTCCTTTCCTTCACGGATCTGAAGACCGTGACGGATGCCCTGTTGAAGGAATTCGCCGAGCTGCCCGCCAGAGAGGTGATCGATGCGGCCCGCGCCGGCTGGGAAGAACTCGCCCGCACCCGTTCGGAGATTGAGGCAAAGGGAGAAGAAACACTCCGCTGGATGGAGGAACACGGCCGTCACGGTATCGTTCTGGCCGGACGCCCGTACCATCTGGATCAGGAGATCCACCACGGGATCCCGGATATGATCTGCTCCTACGGTGTGGCCGTTCTCACGGAGGACAGCGTCTCACACCTGGGTCACCCCGACCGTCCGCTCATCGTCTCCGATCAGTGGATGTATCACTCGAGACTCTACGCAGCCGCGAGCTTTGTCCGCACCCGGGATGATCTGGACCTGATCCAGTTAAACTCCTTCGGCTGCGGACTGGACGCCGTCACGACCGACCAGGTGGCGGACATCCTCTCCGGCTCCGATAAGATCTACACCTGCTTAAAGATCGATGAAGTCAACAACCTCGGCAGCGCGAGGATCCGCGTCCGATCCTTATTGGCCGCAATCCGACGGAAGAAGCAGCAGAATAAGGAACGTTCCATCCGCCCCACCAACATCGACCGCAAACTCTTCACCGAGAAGATGCGCGACGAGCGATATACGATCCTCTGCCCGCAGATGTCGCCGATCCACTTTGACCTGCTGGAAGCTGCCTTCCGCTCCTGCGGTTACAACGTGGTGGTCATGCAGAATGATAACCGCCATGCCATCGATATGGGACTCAAATACGTCAACAACGATGCCTGCTACCCTTCCCTCTGGGTCGTGGGGCAGATCATGGACGAGCTCCATTCCGGGAAATATGACCTGAACCGCACGGCGGTCCTGATGTCACAGACCGGCGGCGGCTGCCGGGCGACCAATTACGTCGGATTCATCCGTCGGGCGCTGCGCAAGGCGCATATGGAACAGATCCCGGTGATCTCGGTCAACCTCTCCAAACTGGAATTCAACCCGGGCTTCCGGATCGATCTCAATATGCTGGTGCGCGCCGCTTACGCAACCGTTTTCGGCGATATCTTCATGCGCTGTGTCTACCGGATGCGCCCCTACGAACTGACTCCCGGCAGTGTGGAAGCCGTCCATCAGAAGTGGCTTTCCGAGTGTCAGAAATTTGTGACCGGCAAGCACTTAAGCTTCTTCCGGTTCCAAAGGATGTGTCGTGATATCGTTAATGAATTTGATAATATTCCGATAAGTGAAACCCGCAAGCCCAGGGTCGGTGTCGTCGGAGAGATCCTGGTGAAATTCGCTCCGGCGGCAAACAATCATCTGGTCGACCTGTTGGAGGCTGAGGGCGCCGAAGCGGTGGTACCGGATCTGATCGATTTCATGCTCTACTGTTTCTACAATCAGATCTACAAGGCAGACCAGCTGGGGACCAGCAGAAAGACAGCATTATTCAGCCGTGCGGGGATCACTCTGATCGAGACACTGCGCCGAGGCGCCGTCAAAGCGCTCTCTGAAAGTGTTCACTTCGATCCGCCGACCAGCATCTATCAGACCGTGAAATATGCCGCCGAGATCGTTTCCATCGGCAATCAGACCGGTGAAGGCTGGTTTTTGACCGGCGAGATGGTGGAGCTGATCAAAGAAGGCGCCAGAAATATCGTCTGCACACAGCCCTTCGGGTGTCTGCCCAATCATGTCGTGGGCAAGGGTGTCATCAAGGCACTCCGTGCAAAGTATCACGGTGCCAATATCGTCGCCATCGATTATGACCCCGGCGCCAGCGAGGTCAACCAGTTGAACCGCATCAAGCTGATGCTCTCCACTGCGAGAGAGAACGAACAGGAAAAGGATCAGGAAGTACAGGAAGAGGAATTGAAAACGGCGGGCTGATGCCCGCCGTCTGATCTTGTCGATCATGCGCTGTCAGGCGCGTTCATTCAGTTTTTCGATCTGCTCATCGATCCGTTCGATCGAGAAACGGTTGGACCGAAGCGCCAGATCCGTCTTCTGGATCCGTTCATGTACCGCCTCCGCCTTCTTGTAATACTCGATGAGCTCCTGCTCCTCCGGGATCAGGAAACCGCCGGCGATCGCCCCCGGCAGGACAAAGGTCTTCTTAAGCTTATCAAAGGTGACTTCGATGTACTTGCCATCCTCCTTAGTGACCTTGCCGCGCCCGAACTTCTTATGCGAGATCACCATGCCCATCGCGGAACGGTCTCCCAGCTTTTTCTGCTCGGCCTGATGCTCCTCCAGATCTTTTGTCAGCTCTGCCTGTTGCTTCTTGAGATTGTCCTTCTGTTTTTCGCGCTCCTCGATCTGCTCGCGCGTCCGTTTGGTCTTTCTGCGGGTCGTCTTCTCCGCTTTTTCCTTTTTTTCTACATTTTCCTGATTGTCGATCTCACCGGCTGTCGTATGATCCTGGCTCATTTCGACCTCCTTACGCGTTGTGAAGGGTTTCCATGGGTCCACATGTTAATCATACTACAAACAGGGGATTTATTCAACCGCTAATTACGCGCTGTGTCAGCGTTTTTGCCGCATCCAGATGCTCCTTCTCCGTCAGGATCTGCCCCCACTGATACGGCGTATTCTGATACACGTAATAATTCAGCCAGTTCGTATAAAGACAATTGCTGGTGGAACGCCAGGATAGAAGGGGCCGCTTCCCGGGGTCATCGTCCGGATAATAATGTTCCGGCAGATCGATGGGGAGCCCCTTGTCCAGATCCCTGTGATATTCCTTGTCCAGCGTGTACCGGTCATACTCACTGTGTCCGGTGATAAAGATATTCTTGCCGTCGTTGGAGATCAGGACCGCACTTCCCGTGATCTCGGATTTGCCGATGACGGTCAGATCCTCACAGGCCGCGATCGCTTCCTCATCCACTGCCGTGTAGCGACTGTGCGGGATCATGAACACATCATCCATGCCGCGGGCGAGGGGGACCTTGCGGTTCATGACCATGTGGGGATAGACGCCAAAGAGCTTTCTGGGGAGCAGGATCTTCCCGATCCCGTAATGATAGTACAGACCGGCCTGAGCGCCCCAGCAGATATGGTAGGTGGAGGTGACATTCGTGACCGACCACGCAAAGACCTCACAGAGCTCCTTCCAGTAATCGACCTCCTCGAATTCCATCTGCTCCACCGGCGCCCCGGTGATGATCAGACCGTCATAGGTATTTTCCTTAAGCTCCGTGAACGGATGATAAAAGCGGTTTAAGTGATTCGGCGAAGTATTGCTCGAATGATGCGTGCTCATCTGCATGAAGGACACGTCGATCTGTAACGGGGTATTGGACAGAACCCGCAGCAGATGAAGCTCCGTGTCCTCTTTAAGAGGCATGAGATTCAGGATACAGACCTGCAGCGGTCTGATGTCCTGATGAAGCGCCCGGTTCTCATCAACGACAAAGATGTTCTCTTTTTCCAGGATGTCACGGGCAGGCAGCCCGTTTTTTACTTTGATCGGCATAATCTGATGAACTCCTCTTCCTCTATGATTCGCACTCCCAGTTCCTGTGCTTTCTGCAATTTTGATCCCGCGGCTTCTCCGGCGACCAGGAGGGTGGTCTTGCCGCTGACGCTGCCGGTGACCTTGCCTCCGTTACTCCGCACGAGCTCCTCCGCTTCCTTTCGTCCCATGGTATTCAGTGTCCCCGTGATGACGACGGTCTCGCCGGCAAGGGCACTTCCCTGCTCCTCCCGGGTCATCTTCATATTGAGTCCCAGGAGCCTCAACTCATCCAGCATCCGTATATTGGTCTCCCGATGAAACCAGTGATACAGATCCCCGGCCGTGGTCTCGCCGATGTCCGGGATCGCCAGGAAATCCTCCCGGGAGGCGATCGTCAGATCATACAGATCATCAAAATGACGCATGACCTCTCTGGCCGTCGATACACCGACATTCCGGATCGCAAGGCCGGTCAGGAGACGAACCGGGTCGTTGCTTTTGGATTTTTCGATCTCCGTGAGAACCTTGTCGGTGTTTTTCTCCTTGCCGATCAGTCCGGCGCGGATCAGTTCCTCCCGCCGGTCTCTCAGATGGTAGATATCCGTGATCCAGCGAAGATATCCCTCCTGCACCAGGGCTTCGATCAGCGTCTCCCCGAGCCCCATGATGTTCATGGCATTCCGGGAGGTATAATAGGACAGCGTGCGAACCAGCTGTGCCGGACAGGAGGGGTTGACGCAACGGATATCCGCCGTATCCTCCTCGCTCACCAGAGGTTCTCCGCAGGCAGGACACTGCGACGGTGCCTCGTAGATCGCCTCCGGTTCCGCCACACATCCGTTGAGCCTCGGAATAATCTCACCGCTCTTGTACAGGCGATAGCTGCCGCCGATACCGATATGCATCTCCCGGATATAATCCCTGTTGTGAAGGGTCGCCCGTGAGACACTCGTACCGCAGAGTCTGGCCGGCTTTCCGGTCTCCCTGTCATGGAAGACCCCGGTGAAGGTGAGCTTCCCGGTCCGTCCGACGGCAGTCTCGATCTCGTCCATCACGACGATCTTTTCCTCCGGCGGATACTTGTAGGCAATGTGTCCTGAGGAGTACTTGCTGCCCGCAGGAAAATCATCCCGCCAGGGCGTGTGAGAGATCTTCACTACGGCTCCGTCCAGATCATAGGGCAGGTCACCCCGCATCTCCCCGATCGCATCGATCGCATCGATCACCTCATCCGCCGTCCTGCACTGTCTGTGATATACGACCGGGACACCGGCTTCGGCCAGCAGATCCAGTGCCTTCCCATGCTCGTCCTTGATCTCTGCCGGTCCGTCCTGCACATTAAAGATGAACATCTTAAGTCCGCGTTCTCTTGTGATGGCAGGATCCAGTTGTCTGAGAGTTCCGGCAGCGAGATTTCTGGGATTTGCGGCAGGCTTCTTTCCCGCTTCCTCCTGCAGGGCATTGAAACGATCAAACGCCTCGTGTGACATATACACTTCCCCGCGGAGCTCCAGCATCTCATAGGGAAGCGGCAGCGTCCGCAGCACATCCGGGATCGTCAGGGCGTTTAACGTCACATCTTCCCCGATCCTGCCGTCTCCTCTGGTCTCCGCCAGGGTGAGCTTCAGCTCTCCTCCGGGTTCCCTCACATATCGCAGCGTCATGGAGAGACCGTCGATCTTCGTCTCCACAGAGAATTCGGCATCGGGATGCTTTTCCTTCACACGCTCCACAAAGGCGCGCACCTCTTCCTTCGTAAAGACATCCTCGATGGAGAGCATCGGAACACGATGCGTGACCTTGACGCCCGCCTCGCGCTTTGCCGTTCCTCCGATCTTCTGGGTCGGTGAATCCGGCGTCACCCATTCGGGGTTCTGCCGCTCGGCTTCCTTCAGCTGACGCATGAGCGCATCGTACTCGACATCGCTGATCTCCGGCGCATCCTCATCATAATAGAGCTTCATATGATGATCGATGACCGCTGTTAACTTCAGATATTCCTCATGAGTCATTAGCAGATTTCCTTTGAGCTTATTCACAGCCCTGTCTCAATCGGCACGAGACTGTTTCGCAGTCTCGTCCGTCAGGCAGATTGTCGCCGAGCTCCATCTACTTGCCGGAGGACTGCGGATATTTGTAACCTGTAACTAAGAATCCCGCAGTCGGGAGATACCGGCTGCGGGACAAATGACCGACCGTTTCGATCCTGCTAGGCTTTATCGCCCTGCACACCGACCAGTTCATCGATCGCACCCACCAGACTCCCGATCTCCGGCTTGGTAAGCTGCCTGTCCGCGCCGAGCTGTTCGCCCTTCTTGCGCATCTCCTCATTGATGAGGGAGGAGAAAATGACCACCGGGATCTTGCACATCTTCTCGTCGGATTTCACCAGCTTGGTGAAACGGTGACCATCCATGATCGGCATCTCGATATCCGTGATGATACACTGCACATTCTTATCAAGCGTTCCGTTTTCCTTGCACTCCCTGACATAATCATAGGCCAGCTTCCCGTTCTCGAAGTGGCGGACATTGGTGTATCCCGCCTGATCCAGAGAGGCCACGATCATCTTATTGAGCATCTTGGAATCCTCTGCCAGCACGATCGGTACGGCATTGCGCGGGCGCGGTCCCATGGCGGTCACATCATCCATCTTAAGACCGGTGGAAGGATTGATATCGGTGACCAGCTTCTCAAAGTCCAGAATGATGATCAGACGGTCATCGATCTTGATGATACCGGTGGAAACACTGGCCTCCGTGTTGGAGATCGCCTCGTTGGGCTTGATGATATCCGCCCAGGAGACGCGATGGATACCGGACACAAAATCCACATGAAAGGCGATGTCCAGCTTATTGAAATTCGTAACGATAAACAGACCGCCGGGCTCCGACGAACCTCTCTGCAGACAGTTGCGAAGGTCGATCGCCGTGATCATCACATCACGCGGCATGAAGATCCCCTCGATACTCGGATGTGCGTTCGGCACCGGCGTGACCGGCTGATACTGGATGATCTCCTTGATCTTGGCGACGTTGATGCCGTAATAATGATTATCTACCTTAAATTCAAGTACTTCGAGCTCATTGGTACCGGAATCTAACAGAATCTTTGTGTCCATTCCCATCCTCCTGTGGAATTAAAACCTTCTATCATTTTACACGGGATACCGTCTTGCGTCAATCGAAAAGTCAGTAAAGGAGTTTCGTCTCCCCCTTTGTGTAGCGGTCGATGATATCGGCATTCACATCCCAGGATTCATATCCCTCCTGCCCTCTGCGATCCGGCAG
>JAFPTK010000031.1 GCA_017400305.1 Lachnospiraceae bacterium
AGATCTTTCCCATCTCTCATTCTCCATCCAGGAAGAGGTACAGAAGCCGATACAGCTCCCCGGCATCCTCCTCACTTAACGGCGATCCCTTCTGCGACATCTTGATCGGGATATCCTTACACTGCTCCTTTAACCGCTCCCCCTCCGGCGTGGCGGCGATGACCGTGACCCGCTCATCCTCTTTGGAGCGCTCTCTGGTGACATAACCCGCCTTCTCCAGCCGCTTGAGAAGCGGCGTCAGTGTCCCGGCGTCCAGACGGAGGATCTCCCCCAGCTGACCGACATTCACACTCTCCTTCTCCCAAAGGACCATCATCACGATATACTGCGTGTAGGTGAGCCCCAGGGGCTTTAAGTAGGGCGTATAATTGCCGACGATCTTCCGGCTGCACGCGTACAGCGGGAAACATAACTGATTCTTCAGCAGAAGCTGCTCATATTCCTGTGCCATGATGCTGTCTCCTTTTTATGAGTTTTGTCATATTATATTTTGTGCAATGTAAAAAGTCAAGAAAAATCTTCTTCCCTCTCCCTGATCAGATCACCCGCCGTGATGACCGCTGCAGGCATGAGCCTCCCTGCTGTATTTCAGGGTGCCGTTCAGGTACGCCAGGACCGCGTCATCCGCCTTGCCGTCCACATTGGCACAGACGGTGATCCCCGCGCCCTCCAACGCGTTTAACATTCCCATTCCCAGGCCGCCGCAGATGACGATATCGATGTGTTTTTCGATCAGCTGCACCGCGAGAGCTCCGTGACCCTCCGGATCCGCATTTAAGATGATGCTGTCCTTGATCTCGGAGTCATTCACCTCGTAGATCTTAAACTTCTGGGTCCTTCCGAAGTGCTGGAAGATATAGCCGTTGTCATAGGTTACCGCGATCGTTTTCATTTCCCTGTGTCCTTCCTTTTGCTGTTGCGTCTTTTGCTGTTATATTTTATGCCTTTTCTCCCCGCAGGAAGCCGGTCACTTCCGGCAGTCTCCTCTCCGCCTCTCTCCGGCCGGTCTGATACACCCTTTCCAGTTCCTCCGGATCATTTTCCGTCCTGCTGATCCCGAGGCTCTCCGGCGGCCGGATCACCAGAGCCTCCCCCGTCTCCTCCCGCCGGTCGATCTCCCGCATCTGCCGGTTATACATCTCATGCCGCTCCGACATCGCCCGGACCACGGCCGGGTATTTCCATAAGAGGACACGAAACGGCAGGATCTTCTCCGGGCTCTTGGTGAAGCCCTTCGGCTGCGTCAGGATGATCACATTTCTGCGATATCCCCTGCTCTCCATGAAGGCGTAGGGAACCGCATCCACGATCCCGCCGTCTAACAGTTCATACCCGTCGGTCTTCACCGTGCGTGACACTAACGGCATGGAGGCGGAGGCCCGCATCCACAGCAGATCCCTGTTCCCCATATCCGTGCACTTGTGGAATACCGCCTTTCCGGTCGCCACATCCGTGGCGCCGATGTAGAAGCTCATCGGATCCTTTTGAAAGGTCTCCTGATCGAAGGGATCCAGGTGATACGGCAATTCATGATAACAGAATTCCGCACCGTAGAGGTCCCCCGTCCGCAGCAGGGACCGGACGCTGCAATATCTGGGATCCCGGCAGTATTTCTTGTTGTACCGGACCGCCCGGCCGATCTGATGGGATTTGTAGTTACATCCAAAGACCGCGCCCGCCGAGATGCCCGCGGCGCCGTCGAAGACAATCCCGTTTTCCATGAACACGTCCAGGACGCCGCAGGTGAACAGGCCGCGCATGGCGCCGCCCTCCAGGATCAGTCCCTTTTTATCGCTCATATCCGCTGCCTTTCCTCACCGACGGGCCTATCCTTTGAGCCAATCCACCACCGCCGCCGTCATCCGGTCCACATGGTGGTCGTAAACGTGCGTATCCCCCGCGATCTCGACGTACCGGGCGTTCGCATAACGTCTGGCGGCCGCTTTGGCCGAATCGATCAGATCCGGCATATCCTCTGTCCCCTGGACGACCAGCACCGGTCCGGGATATTTGTCGATATACTCCTCCACGTGGATCATCTGCGCCACACGGATATAGTTGTTGCCGAGCGTATGTTCATCCCAGACGGTCAGCTCCTCCGGGAGATTCGCCGGATCAAAATGAGCCCCCAGCAGGGTCCCGTTTCTCGCAAGCTCCGGGATCATGGCCGCCGGCGAGAGGGCAACCAGCCCCTTGATGAATTCATGCTTCAATCCCGCCGCGAGGATCGCGGTCAGGCCGCCCTGGGAATGTCCGCAGAGATAGATGTCCGTCACAAAATCAAGCCCCCGTGCGTAATCGATCAGCGTCATGGCATTGGTCATCCACTTAAAGAGCGTGTGCTCCCGGAAGCTTCCCTCACTCTTGCCGTGTCCGTACATATCGGCCCGCAGCGTCGCATAACCGGCTTCATTCAGCGCATCGGAGAGCGCGTTCAGATGTGCCTCCTCCATGTGACCGGTAAAGCCGTGAATGATGATCATGATCGGACATTTTGCTGCGCCGTCTCCCGGCATATCCAATCTGGCATTCAATCTGATCCCGTCATCCGTGATAATCATCCTGTAACCTCCTGCTTCTCTGCCCAGGTTCCCCGGCACGGTGCACCGTGAATCAGTATAGCAAACCACACCCGCCGAATCAACCGGATCCCGAATCGTCCTTCTTTTCTCCTCCCTCCGGATATGGTAGAATAGCCCTGTCACAGGGAACCCGCTGCGGGAGGCGGGAAAAGAGCGCTCACGGAGATCGTCAAAGCCACGGGAGCGGACAGAAAGGAAATCGCAGCTAAGATATGAAGAAAAATCTGACCACCAGCTACGACGACAGACAGTATATGCTCGCCAAGGATTATGAGCTGTACTACTACTGCGACACCAAAGCCGGCGCCCGGACGCTGATGCACACCCATCCGTACTATGAGTTCTACTTCTTTCTGGAGGGACACGCAGAGGCCATCCTCCGGCAGAATCACTACATCCTCTCCTACGGAGATATCCTGATCGTGCCGCCGAAGGTTTCCCACGGGATCATCGTTCACGACTATGACATCCCCTATCGGCGTTTCGATTTCTGGATCAGCACCGCCTTCTATAACGAGCTGGCAGGCCGCTCTCCCGACTACGCCTATGTCATAGAGCAGGCGCTCCGCTATGAGCGGAATATCATCCACACGGACCGGATCACCTTTAACGCCATCCTGTCCAGGCTGTTCAGTATCATCGAAGAGGAAAAGGGGAATCGATTCGGCAGGAATATGCAGCTCTACCTCAGTGTCTCCGATCTGCTCCTTGCGATCAACCGGATCTCCCATGAGCAGCACGAGGACCGACCGGTCTCCCGCTCCGCTCTCTATCAGAATATCTGCTCCTATATCGAGCAGCACATCGACGAGGATCTGTCACTGGACAGCATCGCCGGACACTTCTACCTGAGTAAATTCTACATTGCCCATGTCTTCAAGGACAACATCGGCATCTCGATCCATCAGTATATCCGAAAACAGCGTCTCCGTCTCTGCCGGGAGGCAATCCTCGGAGGCCGTCCGATCGTGGAGGTCTACCAGGATTTCGGGTTTGATGATTACTCGAGCTTCTACCGCGCCTTTAAAAAGGAGTACGGGATCTCCCCCAAGGAACTGCACAAGCAGGCGATCCGACCCGCCGGTCCGGATTAACGGCCGGCCGCCGTCAAGTATGCCAGCACGAAGACCAGCGGGGAATTCCAGTAGATCGTGATCTCGTTGGTCGAATAGGATTTCCAGTTGTCGACATAGCATTTGAGCGGCGCCGCACCGGCGAGCGTGCGGGGATTGGCCGCCTCATCGCAGGGTCTGGCATTGGGGCCGCCGGATACGAAGCCCGGGATCGGCGCTTCGATGCCGTCCGCCACCGTCGGCCGGTTGTGGGGATCGCGAAATGCCCGTTCCCCGTGGCCCGTCACGTAACTGGTATCCATGGCGTTCCTGCCGAAGATGTAATCCACCTGATACCCGGCCGCGTCGAGATAACGCGTCTCTCCGGTCAGATGATGCGCCACCGCCAGGAGCATCGCATTGGTCAGGACGACCATATTGCTGCCCCAGCGGACTTCAAAGGGGCGAAGTGTCAGTTCAAAGGGACTCTCCGAGGCGACCCGCAGTAACCTCTCCGCCTCATCCACCAGGGCGCCGCGGAAACGGGCGCTCAGATCCTCCGGGAAGACCCCGGCATCCGCTAACAGGACCGCAAGTGCAGCAAATCCGCCGACATCGGCCCATCCGAGGGCCGTCATGTCCACACGGATCTCCAGGATCTGCCGCATGACCCCGATCATTTCCTCCTCTTTCGTCAGCAGATAGAGCTCCGCCGCCGCCCAGAGGCGTTCATCCGCATCACAGAGGTCCTCGTAGGTTCCGGTCTTCACCTCCTCGGGATTGTGGAAGAGGAAGTCCGGGTGGGCCTTCAGCCACTCCGCGGCGGACAGGGCTGCCCGCTTCAGGCTCTCCGCATATGCTGTGTCATAGGGTTCGTAGATCCGTGCCGCCAGCGCGGTGATCGCGGCGAGATCCGCCGTTGCAAGAGAAGAGACCGGTGTGATGACCACCTGCTCCGGATCCTCCTCCGGCATGATGAAACCGACAAAACCGCGCGAGGTCGCCTTGTGATGTACCCCGCCGTCCTCATCCTGCATCTTGAGCATCCAGTCCAGCTCGTAGCGGCACTCGTTCAGCAGATCGGGCGTTCCGTTCCCCGTCTCCGGAATGTGAAGCTCCTGTGCGTGCGGCCCCGGCGTGAGCTGCCAGGAATACAGCAGATGTCCGAGGGCGACCGCCGCCGCGGTCACATAGCGGCCGAAATCGCCGGCGTCATGCCAGCCTCCGGAGAGCTCCCGCTTTCTCGACGGATCATCCAGATAGACCGCCTCCCCCAGGTGGCAGGCTTTATGGGCATATTTCCCCGCATATTCCTCCGTGAGCTCCATCCCGCAGCGCTGGAAATAAAACATCCGGACCGCATCCGGGAAGGCCTGCGCATACGGGGTATCACAGATCGGGAAGGTACAGCTCTTCTCCCCCTTATCATCCACGAAATAATAGTTTCCCGGGCCAGTGACCTCCGAAAAATCGATGCATGCCGCCTCCGCACCGCTGCCCGCGTCCGGGACAGGCTGAAGACTCCCCTCGAGGATCTTCTCCCCATCCTCACGGAACAGCTGATAGGAAGCCGCTCCCATCGCCGTGGCATGCTTCTTCCCCTTTGTCTGATATCCGATCTGATTCACCGTGATCATCGTGCGTCCCTCGTCACTTTACCATCGTGTCAGCACCATTGACCATGAAGCGGCACCGGCTGTCTATGATCCTCATATCCTCGGGGAGTGCATAGGTCACGGTCCTCTCCTCACTGCGTACCTCGCAGCGCACATTGGCCATATCAAATTTCAACCGCACTCTGCCCTCGTATCCGCCGAGCGCGATCGCCCTGCTTCCGCTGGAATCGATCTTGACGCCGCCGCGTGTGACGACGAACTGGCTCATACCGGACAGACTGCCGACGCAGGTCCCGACATCCATCTGGATCACCGCGTCCAGGCTCCCGTCCGTGAGCGTCAGCTTGGAGGAGGCATCCCCCAGCGATCCGATCGCCGACATCCGCTTCATCGCCGCGTAGATCCTGACCGCGGCACGCTCGATGCTGATGTCGCTGCTGCCGTAAACGGAGCCGAGGCAGACGCCCTCGTTCATCGTCACATCCACGCTGATCTCGCAGTCCTGCATAAAGAAGGAGGCGTTGCCGTAGAAGGCGCCGATGGCGATCCCGCACTCCCCCGACTGTACGATATTGTAACGGCCGCGATTGATCTCGATGCAGCCGCCCTTGCCGGACCCGATGCAGACACCGTCGCGCCCGTTCATGTTGAAGCGGATCTCCCCGTCCTGCGAGCAGGTGATCCTGCCGTTGCGCTCATCCATTCCCGCACCGATCCCGTAGTAACCGTCGGTATTGGTGCGGATCTCCAGATTGCCGGCACCCTCGATGCGCAGCTCACTTCCCTCCGGGACATGGATGCCGATGCCGTTTAAGATATTCGTCCCGGACAGGATCAGGATCACTCGGCAGTTCTCGCCGATATCGATACAGGGTCTCCCCTTGATATTGGACAGGCAGACGTTCTCCAGCGTGACCACGCCCTCGTAGCCCTTCATCACCTCGATATGGATATTGGAGCGCTGTCCCGGCGCGCCGGAGATGGCGATATCCCGGCAGGTCATGCGCTCCTCGCCGATCTGGATGTGCGTGATCCCCTCCTTGATGAGGTTGGACATGAGCACGCGATTGGCTTTTCCGGCCACATATACGGTCTGATTGCAACCGTCCTGCCGTTCCTGCTGGAATCGGCGGATCTCACTGCGCACATTGAAATTGATGGATTCCACCGGTTCCGGTGCCGGTCTGCCGGTGTAATAGCCCTGGATCAGATCCGCCCCGAAACGGATGACCGTGCGGAGCTCATCCTGCGTCTCGACCCCCTCTGCCAGGGCGAGCATCCCGTTGTCATGACAGAAATCGATGATCTCCCGCACGAAGTGCTGCTTCTGATGGCTCTTCTCGATATCCGACAGCAATGTCCGGTCGATCTTGACGATATCCGGCATGTAGCGGAGGAGATTGCCCGCGTTGGAATAACCGGTCCCGTAATCGTCGATGGCGACCCGCGTACCCAGGGCGCGGTAGTGTTTCTTCATATCCTCCACTTCGGTGTCGCCCATCTCCGACTGTTCGGTGATCTCGATGACGACATGATCCGCATGCTTCCTGATCAGACTCTCGACCAGCGCCTGATCCTCCTCCTCGAGGAGCACACCGGGGATACTGTTGATGAAGACCTTTTTATCCCGGAAGACTTCATTCTCATTGATGAGGGTGAGCACATTGACCAGTGTGTCGCGCTCGATATCATAGAGCCGTCCGTCCATCTTGGCATAGCGGATGAGATTAAGCGGCGAGATCGACAGTGCGCTGTCCGGACGCATGAGGGCCTCATAGGAATAGATCTCCCCGGTCTCCGCACTCACGATCGGCTGGAAGAAATAGCGGAACAGGTTATGGTCAAGGATCTTCATGGACTCCTTGAACTCCCGTTTCTCATCCCTTGTGAGATCCGCCCGTTTCTTGACCGGCTGCATCTTATCCCGTCCGGGGATACCGAACTCCCGGTTGCCGTACGTGATGGTCCGGCGCAGGCTCTCTAAGCCCCGCGCGAGCGCGCCGAGGTAGAGACGGTATTCCTTGTCGCAGCTGGCGCCGGCTTTAAAGATGGCCGCCGTATATCCGAAGGATTTCTCATCAAAGAAAAGCGGCAGGAAGACACGGGTCACCGGGTTTTCATCCTCTGTCAGAAAGTCCGGAAGGATCCGCTGCAGCTCAAAACGTCTCTCGGCACCGGCAGGCCCCAGAGCAGCCTCCGCCGGCCGATACTGCAGCGCACAGATCACGTTGTCGGCGGGCTTTAATCCCGAGTAGGCGCCCCCCGTGGTATCCGGAGCAGACCAGGCGCTGTCCAGCACCAGCGTAAACTCCAGGATATTGCTCATGCGGGCCAGATGGCTCCAGACAACCTGCAGGAAGGAATCCAGATCCTGCGGGATCATCAGATCATCATCGTAGGTGCAGAACACCGCGGAATAACTCATCTGGGAATCATATGTCCCCCAGCTCCAGCGCCTTCCGCCGATGATCCCTTCATCCACCCCGCCGTCCTTAGGCCGGCTGGTCTCGCCGCGAACCAGGACCGGGGATTCATTGACCGGTTGAGTCGGCTCCTGATGATCCAGCATCTTAAGGACCTGCTCCGCCGCATGGGCACCGCACCCGGCACTGTCCAGCCGGACAGCGGTGATCACCTTGGGGCTGGTCCTGCCCTCAAACAGAGAATCACAGCTGGCGACCGCGATATCCCCGGGCACCCGGATCTCTTTCCGCTGCAACTCCTCACAGAGACCGATGGCCATGATATCATTGGCGCAGACCACCACCTGAGGGAGCGGTTTCTTGCTGTCCAGCATCCTGCGCACACAGGAAACGCCGCTGGTGTACCAGTAGTCCCCTTCATAGATGCGGTCATCCGAAAGTGTCAGTCCGTTCTCCTCCAGAGTATCCCGGATCGCTTCCTGTCTGACCTGGCTCTGTCTGCTCCAGCTCTTTCCCGACAGGTATGCGAAATCCCGGTAACCGCAGGTATGGATCAGGTGGTCGATGAGGGTGACCGTCGGACGATAGCTGTCCGTCCAGATCACCGGGAAGAAGCTGCTCTGTCCATCCACAAAGAGGACCGGTCCCCGGCATTCATCATGGAGGCGGTTATCCAGCTTCTCCAGAACACCGCTCGACTGGATGGAATCCGCATACACCACGACCGCGTCGAACAGGGAAAAATTGCAGGCATGAAAGATCGCGGAATCACCGATCTCGCGTTCCGCACTGTCCTGAAACTTCATACGCATCGAAAAGATGCTGACATTCACATCACATTCGCGCGTCTTCTCGGAGAATCCGCTGATAAATCCGGACTGAAACTCCTCGTCGACCTGCCCGATCAGCACCGCGACACGTTTCCTGCTGTTTTCCATCCGATAGGTACTCCTTGCAGAGGATAATAATCCGTTAGATTATAGCATTATATTATCTGAAAAAAAACCAGATTGACGAAAAATCGTAAATAACGTGTGTTATTTTGTAAATTGTTTACTACCTGTATGCTTCTTTATGATAAGATAGCAGTATGGCTGTTTGGAGAATCATGGGCAAACATAAGGGTGACCGGACCGCGGAATCATCACAGATCCGCCAGAAGAGACCGCATGCCTTCAAAGGGATCGGCGGAAGCATCGTCATCGCCGTTCTCCTCATTGCCATCACCCTCACGAATTCGCTCATGATCTTCCGGATGACCGCGACACAGACGAAGAACGCCGGTATTTACCAGCTCTCCGTCATCAGCGGGCAGATGGAGAGCGCCATGAACGACGCCAAGAATAACGTCATGCGTCTCGCGATCCAGGCGCAGCTTTGCTTAAATGACCGGGAGAAGCTCACCCGGATGATCTATGAGCGCAAGAAGTATTACCGCAATTCGGAGCCCGGTTTCCTCAATGTCTACATTGCCGGAGAGGACTGGGATATCGTGCCGGATTTCAACGACCGGGAAGGCTTTATCGCCTCCAAACGCTCCTGGTATACCGGTGCGATGCGAAACGGCGGTTCCCCCTATATCACCCCACCCTACATCGACGTGGTGACCGGCGATGTCTGCTTCACGGTCTCCGTCTCTCTGGCGGACGGCGATGCTGTGCTGGGGATCGATTACAATATGGACCGCATCCAGAAATATGTCCGGCAGCTGTACGGAAACGGAGCGAAAAACGCGGTGATCGTCACCGGCCGGGGGATCATTGCCGGCAGCGCGAGCGAGGAACTTATCGGAAAGCAGCTTGCCGACGTGTTGCCGGAATATGCGGCGATCTACTCTCTCGCCAAGGTGAGAAACAGCGTGGTCTCGAACCGGGTCCGCGTCGGCCTGGGATATGAAAATCTCTTCGCCACCCGTTCCGGCACCGGCTGGTATCTGATCGTGAGCGAGAGCGACTGGGATCTGTATCGCTCCTCCTATCTGCAGTTGCTTATCACCTCGCTCCTCACGCTGTCCCTCTTTGCGGTCATCCTGATCCTGTATTACTCCACGATCCGCAGCCGCAAACGGGTCGAGGAGGCTCTTGCATCCAGAGACGCCTTTCTGACCAATCTGTCTGAGGAACTGAAGGAACCTCTCCGCATCATCGTCGATCACTCCGAGACCCACCGGGACACACCGCTTCTGTATCCCGAGGAGGAGCTCGTCACGATCCATGAAGCCGGCAGGAAGCTCTCGGAAAAGATCGATCAGATCTTATCCTACACCAGTATCCTCAAGGCAAACGAGGCCATTCGCGCCGGATCCGGTCGGCAGAAGAAGACCTCCGTCAGCCGCAGTCGCCGGGTGCTTCCCATCATTACCGCCTTTCTGCTGATCGTCATGATGATCAGTCTGTATCTCAACAACGTTGCCACCTGGCGCTGGAGCATTTCCCAGATGCAGAATAAGGGCAATGCCTATGAGACCGAGGTCTCCGGCTGGATCCATTCGCAGAAGAGCATCCTGGATATGTTCTGCAGCGTGATCTCCACCAATCCGGATCTGATAAAGGATTATGACCGGTGCATCGAGTATCTGGACCGCATCACGCAGCAGTATCCGGAGATCTCCGTCTCCTATCTGGCCAACCCGGAGCTGTCGCCGAGTGTCTATATGAACAACGGCTGGCTCCCCGCAGCCGGATGGCATGTGGAGGAACGGACGTGGTACCTCGATACCATGGCCTCCGAAAGCGGATGGAGTATCTCCTCTCCCTACTACGACGCGCAGACCGGTTTCTACTGCCTCACGCTCTCAGAGCAGGTATTTGATGCCGCGACCGGCGAGTTCCTCGGTGTTTTCGGCATCGATTTCTACATGGACAAACTGGTGGATATCCTGGGCGGAAGTTACGCGGAGGACGGTTATGCATTTCTGGTCGACGCGGGCGGCAATATCATCAACCATCCGTACGGACGGTACCAGATGTCCGAGACCCGCACGGTCAACGTGTCCTCCCTGCCCTACGGCGAGTTCATGCCGGACACGCAGGATGCCGTTATCTTCCGCGATTATGACGGCACCTTGCGGATCATGATCGCGATCCGCAGCACCTCCAGCAATTTCTCGATCTACGTCGTGACGGATATCCGGCAGGTCTTCCTCCGCATCATCCTGTTCAACCTGATCTGTGTCCTCACGTTCCTGTCGGCGATCGTCATGGTCTTCCGTATGCTCCGCCGCATGATCCGCGAACAGGACACACACGCCCGGGAGATGAAGGAAGCCATGGACGCCGCCCTCTCCGCCGAGAAAGCCAAGGGGGATTTTCTGGCGCAGATGTCCCACGAGATCCGGACGCCGATCAATGCCGTCCTCGGCATGAACGAGATGATCCTCCGGAAATCGCGGGAGGCGGATACGCTGGAATATGCCTCCGGCATCCGTTCGTCCGGTCACACGCTTCTGTCGCTCATCAACAGCATCCTGGATTTTTCCAAGCTGGAGAGCGGCATGATGAAGATCCTGCCCGTCCGCTACGAGACCGCCGCACTGATCAACGGCCTCGTCCATTCCATCTCCGACCGGGCAGCCGCCAAAGGGCTTACCTTCCGCGTGGATGCGGATGAAACACTTCCTGCCGCGTTATTCGGCGACGATATGCGGATCAGCCAGGTCATCATGAATCTGCTCACCAATGCCGTCAAATACACGGAGAAGGGGAGCGTCACACTCTCCATCCGGGACGGCGGCCGCACCGGTGACGAGATCGATCTGATCGTAAGTGTGAAGGATACCGGGATCGGCATCCGGCCGGAGGACAGGAAGCGGCTCTTCTCCACCTTTGAACGTCTGGATGAACAGCGCAACCGCGCCATCGAGGGGACCGGACTCGGCATGGCGATCGTCACACGACTGCTCAACATGATGGGCAGCTCCCTCGAAGTCGAGAGCGTCTACGGGCAGGGATCCGTCTTCTCCTTCCGTTTACGGCAGCGGATCGAATCCGATCAGCCGATGGGAGATCTTAAGGACGCGGTTTCCGACCCCGTTTCCTCCGGACAGGCGACCGCGCTGTCCGCTCCGCGCGCCCGCATCCTGGTCGTCGATGACAATGATATCAACCGAAAGGTCTTCTTTAACCTCCTGCAGCTCTGCGACATTCATGCGGACCTGGCGGCATCCGGGCAGGAAGCGCTGGATCTTGCGCGTGAGAATTCCTATCACATCATCCTGCTGGATCATATGATGCCGCAGATGGACGGGATCGAAACCCTTAAGCGGCTTCACTCGGACGGGCTGCTGCGTCCGCAGACCACCGTGATCGCCCTGACGGCAAATGCCATCACCGGTGCCAGAGAGGAATATCTCCGGGTGGGATTTGACGATTATCTCTCCAAGCCTGTGGAGTTAAAGCAGCTGGAACAGATGCTGGCCAGGTACCTTCCGGCGGATATCGCGGAGCAGCGGACGGAGGACAGGTCGGAGTCCGTTCCGCCGCAGGAGCCCGCCCCGTCGCAGAATATGGGGCCCGATGATGCCGCCCGGATCCCGGACACCGCGCCGGAGGCCGTGCCGGAAGAGGCGCCTGCTGCCGTCGCACGGACTCCGGAGGAATCCATCCGTCTCCTGAACGAAGCCGGGATCGATACCTCGGAGGGCATCCTGTATACCGGAGACAGTGTTCCGCTCTATCTGGATACCCTGCGGGAATACGTCACCGGTGCCGTAAGCAAATCCGAGGAGATGATCCGTCTGTACCGGGCGGAGAGCTGGGATGATTACCGGATCCTGGTGCACTCCTTAAAGAGTGTTTCCCGGATGATCGGCGCCACGGATCTCTCCGACCGGTTCAAGCAGATGGAGGAAGCCGGTAAGGCGGTGGATGTAGATTATATTCGCTCCCACCATCAGGAGCTTTATGATGATTATCAGGAGATCACGGGAAAGATCCGCTTTGCGCTCGGGGACTGACAAAGCGGCTGACAAAGGAGGAATATGGACAAGATACTCATCGTGGATGACGAGAAGCTGATCCTGACGGTTGCCACCAATATCCTAAAGAATCATTACGAAGTGATCTGCGCGGAGTCAGCTGCCGAGGGGATCAGGCTGTACGAGGAAAAGCAGCCCGATCTGGTGCTCACGGATCTCAACATGCCGGTCATGTCGGGCCTTAAGATGATGGAGGAGCTCTCCCGGCGGACCGAGATGCAGATCCCGGTGATCTATATGACCGGAGACGATGACGCCACCGCCGAGACGGAGGTCTTTAACCAGGGCGCGGAGGATTTCATCCGCAAGCCGTTCCGCGCCGACGTCCTGCTCCACCGGATCGAGAAGGTACTGACCAACAGGGAGCGGATCAAGGAGCTCACCAAGGAATCCTCCACGGACGGTCTCACCGGTTTCCTCAACAAGACTCATGTAGAAAGAAAACTCGCCGAAACCTGCCGTTATGAGACCGGCGTGCTGGCGATCCTGGATATGGATGATTTCAAACTGGTCAATGATATCTACGGTCATGAGACCGGCGATCAGATCATCGTCGCATTTGCCAAATTTCTGAAGGAACACACTCGCGGCACGGATATCGTGGGCCGGGTCGGCGGTGATGAATTCCTCGTCTTCTTCACGGGTGTCACGAATGAGGATGCCGTTGACAGCGTGATATGGCGGATCAACCAGCAGCTCTCCAAGGCCGCGGCGGACATCCTCGGCGCGGAAGCCAATCTCCCTCTGGGGGTTTCGGCCGGCGCCATCATGGTACCGAAGTACGGCACGGATTATCCCGATCTGCTGCAGAAAGCGGATCGCGCCCTCTACTACTCCAAGCAGAACGGAAAGCACTCCTGCACGCTCTACAGCGAGGACGGCGCCATCGATTTCTCCGCCGCCGGGATCGAAGATCTCAAAAAGCTGAGCATGATCCTGGGCGAGCGCAATATCGCCAACCGCGCGCTGTGGCTCGGTCAGAATGCCTTCGGCTACATCTATCGCTATATGATCCGGTACATGCACCGGTACCAGAACACCGCCTACAAGGTGCTGTTCACGATCGTCTTCATGTCTCCCGACATCGATCGCTCGGAGTTTTCCCAGATCACGGAGCATCTCGGCAACATCCTGCGCAACACGCTGCGCAACAGTGACATCATGATGCAGAGCGCACCGAATCAGTTCTTCCTGCTCCTGCCGGGCGTCGGCGAATCGGATATCCAGAAGGTCATCGACCGCACGGTATCCGCATGGGATGACAGTGTGTACCATGAACAGGCCCAGATCTTCTATGAGTATGAGATGATCGATTCCGAGAAGGAAATGGATGAGGAAGAGCGCGCGTCCATGCGTCCCGCTCCGCCGAAGATCAGCCGGGTGGTTGTCGTCGAGGAGGATCCCGCCGACCTGCGGCTTGCGAAGGAGACGCTGTCCGCCGCCGGGATGGAGGTGACCAGTCTCTCCTCCGGACAGGAGCTGTTGGATTTCACATCCGAAAATCGTCCGGATGTCATCCTGCTCTCCATCCGCCTCTCGGGTATGGACGGGATCGAGGCCTTAAAGCGCCTGCGCAAAGCCGAAGAGGAGGTCAAGGCTCTGGAGGTGCCGGTCGTCCTGATCGCCGGTGATGCGGCGGAGGAGCAGCAGACTGCCGTCATGGGGCTGTCCGTGACCGATTATATCCGCAGGCCTCTGATCCCCGAGATCCTCACGCTGCGGATCCGGCATGCGATCGATCTGTTCCGCGGCACCACCGGGCGCAGATGATCCGCTCGATCCGCTGACGGATCACCGTGCCGCACCGATCGGCCCCCGGAGATGAGAATCCCCGAACCGGGTCCCGGGATCTCCGTGACGGTTACTGTGCGGTCTTGATTTCCACGTTCCCGAGATCCGCTTTTGCCTCGAAACGCGCCTTGCCGCTGCCCACGGTCTGTCGTCCGGAGAGCTTTTCCCCGTTGAGTCTGACATTGCCGAGATCGGTCTCCAATACCAGCGTCAGATCGGAGGCCGCCTGCTTCAGTTCCGCTTCGATATTACCGAGATCCGCATCGCAGACCAGATCGGAGATCTCGTCCAGCCCTTTCAGACTGATATTTCCCATGTCTGCGCGAACCTGTCCTTTTCCGATCGAGCAATCCCTCATCTCGATGTTCCCGGCATCCGCATCGATCTCCAGATCCGCAAAGGTGCTGTCACTGGCGGTAATGTTCCCCGCTTTCAGTACGATCTCCGAATCATCGGCCGTGATGTCCTCGATCCGGCAGTTGCCGTATTTCATATCCAGATCCAGGGAGGAAAGCTTCGCCCCCTCCGGAAGCGTGATCGTCAATTCATTCTTCCGGTGGAATCCGCCCGCCAGTCCCAGGCTGCGCGTCAGTTTCATGCCGCCCTTCTGCTCGACCTTCAGCTCGCCGTTCTCCCATTCCACCTCGGGTTCCAGTTCCTTCTGCCCGGTAAAGGTGACCCCAAAGCTGTCCCCCCTGCGGAGCACCACATTGGCCACCTCCACCTCCACGTCAAGTTCCTGAAAGGCTCCTCCGCCCTCGTAATTTCTGGTCATATCTCCCTCGCTTTCCTGAATCAGTTCGTTGCCGAAGATCTTTCCCGCCTTCACAGCGAAGCCGATCGCATGGGATATCGTACCTGCGATCACGCACACGACCGTGATCAGTGTGATGATGGTCAGATATAATCGTCTCATTCCGCTGCCTCCTCATCGAATGACATCTTCTGCAGATAGTTGCGCACAAAGGGTGCGATGACAAAGATGAGCCAGGAGATAGCCCAAAGTCCGGTCAGAAAGCTCACCGCAAAGTAGACAAATACCACGCAGGGCCAGTAGGATTCCAGCACCGCTGCCACCAGGCGGTTCCGATAGGTACGTCCGCCGCGTGCGCTCACATCGCCGAGGACCAGTCTCTTGAGGATCGAATGCAGGACGGCTGCGAGCGGCCAGATGATCCAGGTGATCCACCAGCGGAAGGTTAAGAAGCTTATGCACAGATACAGGCAGGTTACGGTCTGCCAGTAGACGGAGAGGATCGCGTTCAGATACCGGTAGATCGTATCGGATCCGTCGCCGCCTGTAGCCGCCTCATTGTGCCAGGTCCACCAGGCACCGGTCTTTCCCTGGTCCCCTGTCCCGGAGGATGCCGCCGGTCCCTGCTCCGCGGACGTATCCTGTCCCGTCACATCGCGCCAGATGGCGTCGGTCTCCTCCGCGTAGGTCCGTCCGGCTTCCGCAAAGACCGACTCCGCGCTCTTCTCTGTGGAGGACGCCGTTCCCGCATCGGTCTGCTCCTTCGCCGCATCGCTCTGCGTCGCTTTGGTCAGCATGGTGGAGATTCCCAGGCTGTCCGCGACCTCGTTCAGATCCCCGAACTCCGAGATCACGATGCCCACTGCCTCGCTCTCATTCCTGCCGTCGGCGATCAGCTCGTTGTACTTGTCCTCCATCATCTGCCACAGCTCCGCCTTGGCGCGCTCGGCCTCCGGAGTTGCCGGGTAGCGTTCAAACATCGAGTTTAAGTAGTTCCGCAGTGTTTCCATCTCAATTCTCCCCTTCCGTAACAAACCGTTCCACCACTTCCTTGGTCAGCTTCCACTCCGCGCATTTGTCCTTGTAATAATCCCGCCCCTCCTCGGTGATCGCGTAATAGGTCCGGCGCTTGCCATTGTCCGCATTCTCCGCGTAGGATTTGACAAAGCCGTTTTTTTCCATCCGCGTGAACGCCGAATAGAGGGTCGTCTCCTTGATGATATACTTGTCATCCGAGAGTAAGCGGATCCGTTTCGAGATCTCGTACCCGTAGGAAGGTCCCTTCCAGATCAGGCACAGGATGATCGTATCGATGTATCCCCGGATGACGTCGCTGCTGATCGTACTCATAATCCTCTCCTTCAAACCCTTTCGGTCGCATCCATTTTACTGTGTGTCGCGTTGCTATGCGTATCGTGCTATGTGTCTCGTTGCTATGTGTCGCGTTGTTTCGTCTGTCGTACTACGTCTGATGGAGTAATACTAACACGGGCATTTTTGCCTGTCAACACTTTTTTTGATATAATTTCTAAAAATCTTTTTTGAAAAGGAGAAAACCCATGGAAACCATGCAGGACTTTCAATCGGAGATCGACAATTCCTTCCGCAAGATCAATGAGGGCGACATCTTAAAGGGCACCGTCATCGGGGTGACCGACACGGAGGTGATGGTGGATATCGGCTACTATACGCAGGCCGTGATCCCCGCCGCGGAATATTCGGGGGATCCAAAGTTCTCCATCCGCCACGATGTCACCATCGGGGAAGAGGTGGAAGCGACGGTCACCCGGACGGATGACGGACACGGCAACATCCTGCTGTCGAGAAAACAGGCCAGTGATGTGCTGGTGTGGGATCGCTTCCGGGAGTACCAGAAGGAGCAGAAGGTCTTTACCGTCAAGATCGATTCCGCGGTGAAAGCGGGCGTGGTCGCCTATCTGGAGGACACCCGCGGTTTCATCCCCGCCTCCAAGCTCGCCCTCTCCTTTGTGGAGGAGGACGCCCTGAGCGGCTATGTCGGAAAGACGATCCGCGTGCGCGTCGCGGATGTCGACAAGGACAAGAAGAAGCTCATCCTCTCCGCCCGGGAGCTGCTCAAGGAGGAAGCGGACAAGGCGAGAGCCGCCAAGGCCTCCAATGTCCACGTCGGTCTGGTGACCGAGGGTGTCGTGGAGAGCATCAAGGATTACGGTGCCTTTGTCGATCTGGGCGAAGGGCTCTCGGGGCTCCTTCATGTGTCCCAGATCTCCGGCGGAGAACGCATCGCGCATCCCGGCAAGGTCCTGAAGGTCGGGCAGCGCGTCAAGGTCAAGATCACGCAGATCAAGGAGGGGAAGATCTCCCTCAGTATGAAAGCGTTGGAGGAAGTGCCCGCCGAAGCGGTGAGCGAGGAGCTCGCGGAATACCAGAGCGACGGCGAAGCGACCACCTCTCTGGGAGATCTGCTGAAGAAGGCGGGATTCTAGGCTTCCTTTTTCCCGTACAGCAGCCAGAACGCTGCGCCGATACACACGGAACCGCCGACGATATTGCCGAGGGTCACGGGGATGAGATTGTGAAACAGTCCCGCGATCCCCGGTGCATCGGCACCGTTCAGCATTCCTGCGATCATACCGGCAGGGATAAAGTACATATTCGCCACACTGTGCTCAAAGCCGCACAGGACAAAGAGCATCACCGGCAGGCAGAGGCCGATGATCTTTCCGGCCGCTTCCGTCGCCGACATGGCAAGCCACACCGCCAGACAGACCAGCACGTTGCACAGGATGCCCCGCAGAAAAGCATCTCCGAAGGAGAGCGACGCCTTG
>JAFPTK010000257.1 GCA_017400305.1 Lachnospiraceae bacterium
CAGAAGCGGGCCTATTCCGTGGCATCCTACTGTCTGGATGACAAGAGCAAGGTCCTCTCACCCGAGGAACTGGAGAGCCTGCGGGCCGTGACATCGACCAGCGGCCGCTCCTACAGCAACCCGGTCCTGGATGAGCACGGGGAGATCGATGCGGAGGCATCCCGCCGGGTGGAGATCCTCTTCCGCTTAAAGGATGAGGAGATGATTCGTGAGATGATCGAGATCCTGGGAGATACGGGAAGAGACAGTCAGGATGAGGAATGAAGAGGATCATCCGATCTGAGGAAAAAGTAGAAAGGGATACGAAAATGTGGAACAGAGAACAGCGGACGCCATCGGAAGATAGCAGGGGAAAGCGCCTGCTGCAAAGATCGGTCGCACTGGTACTGATCTCTCTGGCGCTGTTTCTGCAGCTTGGAGTCAAGGGCAGTGCGGCGGTCAAGGATCCGCGGCCGGATTATGTGATCCTGGTCAATAAGGCGCTCAACTGCGTGACTATTTACATCCCGGACGGAAAGGAAGCCTACGCACCGGTCAAATCCATGGTCTGTTCCGTCGGACGGGAGGGACACGGCACCCCGGAGGGACAGTTTAAGACATCCAATTATTATGACTGGCGCCTGATGAAGGACGGTACCTACGGACGGTATGCGGTGCGCTTCAATAAGCACATCCTCTTTCACTCCGTTCCGTATTATGCGCAGTCGCCCGATCAGCTCGAGTGGGATCAGTACAATCTCCTGGGAGAGGCGGCTTCCCTCGGCTGTGTGCGCCTGTCTGTCGCGGATGCCAAGTGGATCTATGACAACTGTAAGGTGGGGACGCAGGTCCTGGTCTATTCCAATGACAAGGTCGCAGGACCGCTGGGAAAGCCTGATGCGATCCGGATCGACCCGAATTCCCCCAACCGCGGCTGGGATCCCACCGACATCGATGCCAATAATCCCTGGAGGGTACAGTGATGGGAGAGAGTTTTCTGGACGCCATGGGCTCCATCGGCAGCAATTCGGAGTTTTCCGAGGAGGAGATCGCCCAGGCTGCAAAGCTTAAGAAAAAGCATGGCGGTACACTGCGCGAGAATCTGGAGCGCCTGAGAGGGGAGACCCCCTCCGACGGTCTGGTCTTCGGCGGGGGGACCGATCCGATCACCGCGCAGTTAGCGGCCAATCACGAACGGCTGAGCAAGGAGATCCGGGAGCTCAACGCTAATATCGAGCGGGACTTCGGGATCCGCCCGGCAGCGGTTTCGCAGACGGAAACGGCAGCGGCATCCGCTCCGGAGGAGACAAAAGCGCTGGAAGGAGAGGAGGCGCTGGAGGTCTTCGAGGGGACGGAGGACGCGGTCAAACAGCATGTCTTCGGACAGGCGGAATACATCAAGCGTCTGGTGATCGCCTTCAAACGCCCCTTTGTCATGCCGCCGGAGGGAAAACAGGCCCGCAATTCGCTCCTCGTGACCGGGAAACCGGACACCGGCAGACATTACGGACTGGAGAAGCTGGCGGAGGAGCTGAAGGAGCGAAAGATCCTCAAGAATGCGGACATCAGCCGGATCGATCTGACGGCTTATTCCGATTCGGCGGCGGAGAATCTCTTTGTGCAGGATATCTACGCGGCCCTGGCCGGACCGGCGCAGATCCTTCTCTTCGAGAATCCGGAGGGTTGTCATCCCTCCTTCCTGACGCAGTTGAATACGCTGGTGACGGAGGGGATCTTTAAGCTCCCCGGCCGCTATATCATGCAGAAGGGGAATCTCGTCAATGTGCAGAATTCTCTGGCTTCTTCGGCGGTGAGTGAGATCACGGCGGAGGGAAAGTATCTGGTATTCCTCACGGAGAAGTCTCTGGACAAGGCGGCGGGTATCCTGGGGGCTCCTTTCATCGATGCACTCAAAGGGGATGTCTGCCAGACCGGCGCAATGGAGGAAGAGGCCTACCGCAGGATCGCGGAGACGGAGCTTGCGAAGCTCAAGGACAAGGCGGGCCGGCAGGTGTCGTTAACCGTCTCGGCGGATGACAGCTTCCTGGCCTACAGCGCGCATTGTGCGGACCGGCAGGCGGGGGTGCGCGGGATCCTGGATTTCTATGAGAAGGTGCTCCAGGCCCTGGCACAGGCCAGGCTGGAAGGGGATATCGATAAGGGAACGGAGCTCGTCCTCACGGAGGAGGGCGGCAAGGTCTCCGCAAAGCGCGGGGAGGAGAGGATCGACCTGTCCCGCTATCTGCCGGAGCGCTACCGCGGGGAGATCGAGGAGATCCGGAAGGAACTGGACGGGATCATCGGTCTGACCGAGGTCAAGAAGTATATCCTGAGTCTGGAGGAATATTACGGTGTACAGAAGCGCCGCGAGGAGCAAGGCCTCAAGACCGGAGAGGTGAACAAGCATATGATCTTTACCGGCAATCCGGGCACCGGCAAGACCACCATCGCGCGGATCGTCAGCAAGTATCTCAAGGCCATCGGCGTCCTGACCGGCGGGCAGCTGGTAGAGGTGTCACGCGCGGATCTGGTGGGGCGCTATGTGGGCCATACCGCACCGTTGACCAATCAGGTCATTCAATCGGCCATCGGCGGTGTCCTCTTTATCGACGAAGCATACAGCCTCTATCGCGGCAAGGATGACAGCTACGGACTCGAGGCGATCGACACCCTGGTCAAGGGGATCGAGGACAACCGGGACAATCTCATCGTGATCCTGGCCGGCTATTCCCACGAGATGGCGGAATTCCTCACGGCCAATTCGGGACTCAAGAGCCGCTTCCCCAATCTCATCGATTTCCCGGATTACACCGGCGAGGAATTGTATCGGATCGCCCAGACGATCGCGTCCTCCAAGGGCTACGAGATCGACGAGAGCGCCAGGGAGCCGCTGACCCTGTACTTTGATACGGTCCAGGCGGTCAACGCCGCCGAGGCCGGAAACGGGCGCTTCGCGCGCAATCTGGTGGAGGAGGCCATCCTGAATCAATCCAGACGTCTCACAGCGGAGCCGGAGGCGTCCTTAACGACCCTCCTTCTGTCGGATTTTGAGACGGAGGAGAGAAAGATATGAAGAACGCAGCGACGGTGACCGCCGATTACCTGTCGGTGGGGGAGGCCAAGGCGGGCATGCCTGCCCGGAAGCAGTTTCTGTCCGGGATCTTTGCCGGTGCCTTTATCGCGCTGGGAGGACTGGGGAGTCAGATCGCCGCTCTTGCCGCACCGGGGGCGGGAAAGCTCGCCGGTGCCTGCGTCTTCCCGGTGGGGCTCACACTGGTCGTCATCGTGGGGACAGAGCTGTTCACCGGAAACTGCCTGCTGTCGATTCCGTGGCTGGCGCACCGGGTGCGCCTGTCAGCGGTCCTGAAGAACTGGCTGTTTGTCTATCTCGGAAACTTTGCGGGGGGATTGCTGATCGCCGCCATGGCGAATCTGGGACATGTCTATGGGATGTTTGACGGGGCGGCTCTTACGAGCGTCCTTGCCACGGCCAATACCAAGGCGTCGCTCTCCTTCGGAGATGCTTTTCTGCGGGGCATCCTGTGCAACGTGCTGGTCTGTCTGGCGGTGTGGCTTGCCATGTCGGCGACGGAAGCACCCGGAAAGATCATCGGCCTCTGCCTGCCGGTGATGCTCTTTGTCCTGTGCGGCTTTGAGCACAGTGTGGCGAATATGTACTTCATCCCCGCCGGTATGATCGCGGGGGCGTTAACCGGTGCCGATGCACCGGGGATCGCGGGACTTCTTCACAATCTCATCCCCGTGACCCTCGGCAATATCGTCGGCGGTTCCGTGTGTATCGGCGCAGCGTTCTGGCTGCTGTACGGGAAAAAGGAAGCCTAGAATCCCGCCTTCTTCAGCAGATCTCCC
>JAFPTK010000258.1 GCA_017400305.1 Lachnospiraceae bacterium
GCGCAGGATCCGCAGGATCTCCTTAAGCCTGCCCCCGCTTCCGCCGATGAAGACGCCGTCCGGCTTATCCAATCCGGGGAGCAGCTCCGTCGCCTCTCCCTCCAGGATCGTCAGGTTTGGCGTGTTGTTCTTCTCTGCGTTGCGGCGGATCAGCGCTGCCGCCTCCGCCTTTTTCTCGATGGTCACAACCCGCAGGGACGGATGTAACGCCGCGGCTTCGATCGCCACAGCTCCGGTCCCGCCGCCGATATCATATAACAGGTCCCTTTCCCTCGGAGCCAGTCGGATCAGACTCTCATGACGGACGCATTCCTTGGTCATCGGGATACGCTCCCTCATAAAATCCTCATCCCGTCTGACCGGCAGGAGGATACGCCGGGCGGACGCCGGATTACGGATCAGGATCGTCACCGGTCCGTCGCAGGTAAAGTCCGTTGCCTCGTCCAGAGAGAGGCTGCGAATCTGTTCCGTCGCATAGGAGAGATCTGTACCCGCAACGATCGTCCCGTCCATCCCGCGATCCGTCATGGCGGTCGCGATCATCCGAATATCTCCGGCACCGGAGAGCAGTGCATAGGTCTTTTCGGTGCAGGACACGCTGTCCAGCAGACGCACAATATCCGCGGGGGTATTTTTCCCGTGCAGGCTTACGACCGCTGCATCTTCATAGGTTTCCCCGAGCTTTGCGGCAAGATACGCGATCGAAGAGATCCCGGGCAATACCCGGATCGGGACATCTTCTCTCCATTTTCGGAATCCCTTTGCCGCCTCCTTCGCCCCGCTGTAAAACCCTGTATCTCCCGAAAACAGTACAACGGCCTTGACCGGGCGATCCCGTTCCAGTACCGGAATGATCTCGGAGGTCCTGTACATCTCATACTTCACCGGAACCCGGAGATCCCTGATCAGCCTTCCGGAGCCGAAGACCGCATCAGCTTCCTCGATGGCTTTTCGGACAGCCACGGTCATCCCGTCCTCCGATCCCATCCCGATCCCGGCCAGCACCAGAGAAGGAAGGTACTCCCCTCCGCCGGAGAGCTCCGGGAAAAACCGCTCCCATACCTCATCCACGGTGATCCCTTCTTCCGGGCCGGGTCTCCTGATCAGATGGACCCTGACATTCTCTTCCGCGGCAGCCCTTATCTTCTCATCGAAGCCTCCCGCCTTCCCGCTTTCCTTGGTCACCAGATGCCGGATCTCATATTGTCCGTAGATCGCGCGATTGAGGCTCTCCGAAAAGGGCCCCTGCATGGCGATGATGTGATCCGGTTCGATCCCCTCTTTCCGACAGATCATCAGGCTTTCTTCAGAAGGAAGGACGCGGACATAGGTTCGCTTTTTTACTTCGTCGGAGACCGCAGTGCAATAGGAGGGCAATTCCTTGCTCCCGGTGGTCAGCAGGATATTCCCGGTCGAATCCCCCAATGCCCCGGCGCATTCGGTAATGTCGGAGTACAAAACGGCATCCCGGACGGAAATCGTCTCCGGTTTTCTCAGGACCCTCACGCAGGTTGCATGAACCCTCTCTGCGGCTTTCCCGATATTCTCCGTGACCTGCGTCGCATAGGGATGCGTGGCATCCAGGATCAGATCCTCCGCTCCGATCTCTTCCGATGCGAAGAAGCGCACCATCTCCTCTTCGTCCATACGACCGATGTGGATCCGCGCGCAGGACGACTCCCGTAAGACCTCCTCCCCGTATGTACCGGCGACGCAGACAAGATGCGCCCTGCCTGCGCGCGAGAGCCGCTCGGACAGGATCCGTCCCTCTGTGGTCCCGCCGAAGATCACTGTTTTATTCATACATGATACCCCCTGGGCGTGATCAGCCAGCCGTTTTTCTTTCGGGTCGCAGAATTCCCGATGAATACGGTGGTAAACATGTCCACCGGTTCCTCCCGCAGTTCCTTCAGGGTGCAGATCTTCTTTGCAGTCCCTTCCCTTCCGATATTCCGGACATATCCGCAGACGGTTTCCGGAGAAATGACCGACAGCAGGATATCGCAGGCTCTTTTCAGGTGATCCGTGCGCTTGCTGCTCGCAGGATTGTAGATCGCGATACAGAAATCCCCCTCGGCAGCACAGCGAAGTCTCTTTTCGATCCTTTCCCAGGGCGTCAGGAGGTCGCTTAAGCTGATCAGACACACATCATGGCCAAGAGGAGCACCCAGGATCGCGGCGCCGCTTAAGGCCGCCGTCACCCCGGGAACGATCACGATGTCATCGAATCCCTCCTGATCGGCGATCTCTAACAGAGGAGATGCCATCCCGTAGATCCCGGCATCACCGCTGCAGATCAGGGCGACCGTCTTGCCGGACACCGCCTCTCTGATGACGATACGGCAGCGCTCTGTCTCCCCCTTCATGCCGTTTTCGATGATCTCCCTGTCCGGATAACGGTCCCTGATCAGATCGGTATAGGTCCTGTATCCGACAATCGTATCACATCCTTTCAGGATCTCATCGGCCTCCTCTGTCATCATGCGATAGTCTCCGGGGCCGATCCCCACAACGTACACCCTTCCTCTCATGCTCTTCTCCTTGCGACCGC
>JAFPTK010000259.1 GCA_017400305.1 Lachnospiraceae bacterium
AGACTGACGGCAAGATCGGTTTCCTCTTTTATCTCACGAAGAGCTGTCTCTCTTTCTGTCTCCCCGTTTTCCATATGTCCTTTGGGAAAACTGTGAGATCCGCTTACTTCCTCGACAAGAAGGTATTTAATCCTTCCATTCTCAATGGTATATACGATCGCTCCGCATGACTTTTCAAAGGAATCACCAAGCCCGTCTTTCATCATACGTATCCTTTCCGCCCTGTCATCCTGACAAACACCGATATGCTACCGCCAATATAACCGAAAGACAGCCCTATTATACAACGCAGAATCCATGGCAAAAAGCCTATTCTGTCTCATGCCTGATCTACGTCTCCCACAGCAGATCTTATTTTGATAATACAGAACATTTTCTCCCATCATCACACGATGATCGATCTTTTCCAGCCCCGACAGCTGCACTTAGCTGAAATCCGGGTGTTCTTTACTCAATGCTATGTGTTATCCCCTTGATCATGATCATTTCCATCGGCTGTTCGTATCCCGGGACATCGATCACAAATCCGCCGCAATCCTTATAACCCAGCTTACGATAGAAGTGCTGCGCCTCCTCATCGACCTGTGTCGATGTCATCAGCATCCCGTATCCCCGGGATCTCATATCCTGTTCCCAACGATCCATCAACCGCTTCCCGTATCCCTTCCCACGGTAAGCGGAGTCAATAAAAAGCATGGAGAGGAACGGCGTATTATCCCAGAAAAGATGATACCTGAGCACCCCTATGATCCTGTCATCTTCGACACATACATACCCCTGTCCGCGCCTCACCTTTTCATCAAACTCCGACTCCGGAAGATGCGCATCGAGAGCATACCACGCTTCTTTATCCTGTTGTTCTGCAAGTCTTATCATTTTTTTACTCTCCCACATGGCACAGTTTTTAATGTTCATGGGAACCTTTTTTCCTGGCTCTGGATTTTCATAGTTCACTTGACACTATCCATGGCGCACCGATACGGGAAAGCCCGCAGGGAATGCAGATTCCATGCGGGCTTCCGGGTACTTACTCAAGCGGAGCGGAAGGGATTCGAACCCTTGTGGCCGTTAAGCCAAACGGTTTTCAAGACCGCCTCGTTATGACCGCTTCGATACCGCTCCATCAGAAAACTCCTATATCATAGCAAAGGGGACAGCCCCCGTCAAGGGTGGACAGATATCGACACCGGATCGGATTCACTCAGGGCCAGCCTCACTCCGGGATCCGCTCACGCATGGCCCTTCAGGAACGAACCTTCTTCAGGATCCTCTCGTGCATTGCCCGAAGCGGCAGGACGAGGAGACTCGTGACGAGGATCTCCGACAGGAAGAGAAGCGCCAGATCCGCGTTGGTCGTGGGCAGGCCCACGAGGCGTGACGTCAGGAGATCGATCACCAGATGATGGACCAGGAAATAGGGATAGGTGAAGCCGCACAGGAACCGCACCGCTTTCATGAAATGCGGCAGCTTCTCAAAGACCGGCTCCAGGAAACGGAACAGGACAAAGGCCGAAAGGAACTGGAGCGCGATGTTCAGGCACTCCGGCGTGGAGAGATACGCGGGATAAAAGATGTAGAAAGCCTGTACCGCAAGGCAGAGGGGAAGCGTCCATTTCGGGATCCTAAACCGGATCATCCCCAGATACATCCCGGCGACGAAATCGAAGATCTTGACCGTGAAATTGATGAAGGGCGCGACATCCGCATAGGGTGTCATGGAGTAGGTAAACACTGTCACGAGCAGGTAGATGACGGCAGCGATCCCCATCAGATGCGGCTTCCGGACCATGCACCAGCGAAGGAGCGGAAAGAGCAGATACATGAGAAGGAGACAGCCTAAGAACCACTCCCCGATCCCCAGGGAATAGGTTTCCACGCCGAAGTTGGAGAGATAGGTGTCCACGCCGAGGATCGTGAAGATGAAACGCCAGGGCGCCCGCTCCGGCGGAAAGAAGACCGCCAGCTTCTTCCCCGTGCAGAGCACACCCAACAGGATGCGGTACGCATAGACGAGGTAGAACGGGATCAGGATCTTAAAGAAACGGCGTTTGAAAAAGGACACAGCGGAAAACTTCGCGTCCTTCCCGTACGCCAGCATCAGGCCTGCGCCGGAGAGCAGGAAAAAGAGCCCGACGCCGACCGTCGCGATGTGCATGTTCTTATTGGCGTAGAAAACCCGGGTGGCCTCGATCTGCCGGATCCCGGTGATGCCCAGCTGGATCACCATGTGATAGAACACGATGGCGACCATGGACAGGAGCCGCAGGACATCCATGAAATGATAGCTGCGCTTCCCGGTGTCCATCCTATGCCTCGGTCGCAGCCGGAGATTCCGGCTTGAGATGCACATCCATCTGCGGGAACGGGATCTCGATCCCCTCCTCCGCAAACCGTTTCAGGATCTCCACCCGGCAGTCGGAGCAGGCGCCGGGGTTTTCAATGAAACGTGCGGTGGTCATCATGCCCCTGAGCAGAATACCGGAATCCCCCAGCTCGCGGCAGAGGATCGGGACCTGACTGTTTCCGCGGTACAGCGGATGGGTGGCGATCACGCGCGACATCACGCGCATCGCCAGCTCCACATCGGTGCCGTAGGCCACCGAAACCGTGATGGGATAGGAATACTCCGTCATCTTGGTGAAGTTGATGATCGTCGAACTGGAGACCACGGAATTCGGCACGTAGATCATCTCATTCTGAAAGGTCCGGATCGCCACATGGCGCAGCGTGGCGTCCACGACGAAGCCGGGATCCGTGGTGCCGATCTGAATGCGGTCGCCGATATCAAAGGGCCTTGCCTGGGTCACGGAGAGCGCGATCCCCGCAAATACATTGGCCAGGGTCGACTGGGCCGCAAGACCGAGGACCACCGCCGCGATCCCGGAGGAGGCCACCACAGTCTCCCAGGTCTTGGAGAAGGTCGGGACAAAGGATACCGCGATGATCGCCGCTCCGAGCCAGATCGCCAGCCGGATGAGCGAACGGAGCAGGACCATATGGAGCCTCCCCCGCATCTTGGACTCATCCATGAGCTTGGTGAGGAGCCAATTTAAGACATAGGCGACCGCAAACGGGCCGATATACTCCAGTATCTTGATCAAGACATCTTCCATCAGCGCACTCCCGTCCCGAAATACCGCTCCGTGCTGCCTACCGCGCCGTCGTCCCGTTCCCCTCCGAGACGATGATCCGAGCGGGACTTGAGGATCACCTCCGCCGCCGCCAGATCCTCCGGCACCGTCACCTTCATGTTGAAATACGCCCCCTCCACCATCTTCACCTTCCGGTCGGAGAAGAGCTCCACCACCTGACCGTCGTCGGTGATCTGCCTTCCCTCGGAAAGGATCACCTCCTCATTGGCATGAAGCTTCCGGTAGCAGCTCAGGATCAGCTCCGCCTCAAATACCTGGGGGGTCTGCGCCGCCCAGACCGTATTCCGGTTCGGCGTATCGATCCCGATGCCGTCCCGGTCCGTGATACGGATCGTATCCTTCACCGGCATACCGACCACAGCGGCACCGGTCTCCTTGGCCGCGTTCAGCCCCTGCAGCATCATATCCTCGGTCACGAAAGGCCGGGCCAGATCGTGGATCAGGATATACTCCGCCCCGCGGACCGCCTGCAGACCGTTCCAGACGGAGTGATAGCGCTCCCTGCCTCCCGCGACCACCGCCGTCACCTTCCGGAGATCATATCGCTCGATGATCTCCTTCCGCACATAATCCTCATCTCCCGGCGCCACCACCAGGATCAGATCATCGACAAAGCTGTTCTCGAATTCATAGATCGCGTAATACATGAGGGGCTTGCCGCAGAGGTTGAGATACTGTTTCTTCGTGTCTGCGCCCATCCGCGTACCGCTTCCCGCCCCGAGCAGGATGGCTGCTGTCTTCATGACATTTCTCCTCCTTTTACTCCGGCCGCTCCGTCATGTCCATGCATTCCGGCCGCGTGAAACCGCCGTTCCCGGTTGCCAAGCGGAAGATTCGGCTCCGCGTTGAGCGCCCAATCGCTCCGCTCCCCGCGGCGGAACCGGTAATACCCGGCCGCCCCGATCATCGCGGCGTTGTCCGTACAGAGCACCGGCCGCGGACAGATAAAGGTGAGCCCCCGTGCCGCGCTCTCCTCTGTCAGTCTCTTTCTCAGCGCGGAATTGGATGCGACACCGCCGGCGATGGCGATCGTCCGGATCCCCGTGTCCTCCGATGCCCGAAGCAGATGCTCCGTCAGCACATCCACCACCGCCCGCTGGAAGGAAGCCGCGACATCGGCGACGCGAAGCTCCTCTCCCGCCATCCGGCTCTGGTTTAACAGATTGAGCACCGCGGACTTGAGCCCGCTGAAGCTGAAATCATAGGATGCGCCGCCGATCTTAGCCTGCGGGAAATCATAGGCGCGGGCATCCCCTTCCCGGGCAGCCGCGTCGATCTTTGGTCCCCCGGGATAGCCCAGACCAAGGGCGCGCGCGATCTTGTCAAAGGCCTCTCCGGCCGCGTCATCCCGGGTCTGTCCCAGGATATCGTAGATCCCGTAATCCCGGACACAGACCAGATGGGAATGTCCGCCGGATGCCACCAGGCAGAGGAAAGGCGGCTCAAGCGACTTCTCCTCGATATAGCAGGCGCTGATATGTCCGTCGATATGGTGGACACCGAGAAGCGGCAGATCCGCGGAAAACGCCAGTGCCTTGGCAAAGGAAACACCGACTAACAGTGCGCCGACCAGCCCCGGTCCGTGGGTCACCGCGACCCCGTCCAGATCCTTAAGCTCCACTCCCGCTTCCGCCAGTGCTCTGCGGACACACAGAGTGATCGCCTCCACGTGCTTGCGCGAAGCGATCTCCGGCACGACACCGCCGTATTCCGTGTGGATCGCGATCTGGGAGGAAATGATATCGGACAGAACGTCCCTGCCGTTACGAACGACGGCAGCCGCCGTCTCGTCGCAGGAACTCTCGATCGCAAGGAGCGTCACATCTTTTGCCGTCTGCTCAGGCATCGTCACTCGCCGGTGTCCAGCCGTAGATCTTCCATCTTCCGCTGGATTCCTCTAACCGCAGGACAAAGAGATAATTGGTCGCATTGAGCTGCGACCCCTTGCGCATCGTGATCATACATTTCACATAGGAGATGTCATGGCCTTCCACATATCCCGTTTCGATCTCCTCCGCACTCTGGACGTGGTAATTGGTGATGGTATAGCCGTCGGCCTTCTTGCGGTTGACCTCCTGCAGGAGACTGCCCTGATAATCAAACTGGTGATCGATCAGCTCCTGATCATACAGCACCAGCAGCTGGTCTCCCATCGCGGCGATCTGGTCCGCCGTTGCGGTCTCACCGTAGAGCGCCTTGTAGATCCGGCAGAAATTCATCACCGTCTCCCGAGCCGTCGGCGGATAGTGATTCTCCAGATCCAACAGCAGGATGTCCTGCACCTCGGTGACGGTCACCGGATCCTCGGAGGACGAGGGCTTGCGGTTGAGGTAACCGAAATACACGGCCACAGCAATCGCTGCCGCCAGAAGGATCAGGATCAATCCCTTTTGTACGCCGGTCTTCGTCACTTTTCTCCCTCTTCTTCCGTATCCCCCGGGAAACACAGATCGACGGTCCGACCGTCCTTTGCCGCAACGGTATTGGCAAAGATCGCCTGTGCCCGCGGCAGATAATCCTTCGGTCTGTTGAGCGACGGACTGTAATGGGTGAGCCACATCTCCTTCACCTGCGCCTCTCTGGCCAGCGTCGCCGCCTCGGTAAATGTCATATGCTTCTTTTCCCTGGCCTGCTCGTCCTTATCGGGCTCCCCGTACATTCCCTCGCAGATGAACAGATCCGCACCGGCGGCATGCTGTGCGATGCTCTTCGTCGGCCTCGTATCCGTCGTGTAGACTAATTTCAGTCCCTTGCGCGGCGCTCCGAGGACCATGTCCGGCGTCAGCGTGCGCCCGGAATCGTCCGTCAGCGTCTCTCCGTGCTGCAAGCGGTTCCAGTATTTCTTCTCGATCCCCGCCGCTTCCGCCGCTTCCATATCAAACTTCCCGGCGCGGGAGAGATCGAAGCGGTAGCCGTAGCAGGTCACGTTGTGGTTCACCCGAAAGGCCGTGATGGTAAAGGTCTCATTTCCCGGGAGCGGGATGGTCTCCTCCGGCTCCGAAAGCTCATGGAACTCGATGGGGAAGGGCACCTCCGGCGCGATCACGCGGAGGGCGCTCACCACACGGTTTAATCCCCTGGGACCGATCATGAGGAGCGGCGTGTCCTTTTCCGCGTTGCCCATGGTGAGGAGCATCCCCGGAAGCCCCGAGATGTGATCCGCATGATAATGCGTAAAACACATCACGTCGATGGGCTTGGGGCTCCAGCCCTTCTTGCGCATCGCGATCTGTGTCGCCTCGCCGCAATCCACCAGGATGCTGACTCCGTTATATCGAACCATCAGAGAGGTCAGCCACCGGTACGGCAGCGGCATCATTCCTCCGGTTCCCAGTAAACAGGCTTCGATCAAACCGATCCCCCGATCCCGTCAATCCCTGCGCCACAATATGACAGCGTCGTCAGCGGGATCCTCATAGAAACCGGGACGCACACCCTCCCGCACAAAGCCGCTCTTCTCATACAGCTTAAGAGCCGCAGCGTTAGACGCGCGCACCTCAAGGGTATAGGCATCGATCCCGATGTCCGCCCCCTTGCGGATCAGTTCCCTTAGTAACATCCCACCGACGCCCTGTCGGCGCCTGTTTTCATCCACACAAACATTGGTGACCTCGCCGGTCCCGCACACACAGCGCACCCCGGCATGTCCGATCACCTGACCGGTAGCTTCCGCCACCAGATATACACAATCCCGTCTGGCAACCACATCCATGAGCTGCCGTTCGTTCCACGCCTCATGTCCCAGACAGGCAGCCTCCCGGGCCGCTTCGATGGGCACCTCTTCCGGTGCCATCGTCCGAATCACGATCTCAACAGGAGCTGACGGGGCCGAAGCCTCCTCCCGCTCCTTCTTCTTCCTCTCTGCCGCCTCCCGTTCCGCCTGGGACGCACGCAGATAGACCGGCGCAAATTCCTCCGCGGAGACCGTGATGCCCTCCGCATACCGGAGTGCTCCCAGATCCGCCAGCGCCGCCGCATCCTGCCGGTTCTTCCATGACGGTGCAAACCGGTAAGGCACCTTCACCAGAGACCGGATCGCCGCCTCACTGACACCGACACCGTCTCCCGTAAACGTCACCTCCCGGCCAAGGGAATTGATCCGCGTCAGGATCTCCTCCACCGGCACCGCACAGGGCGGTGTCAGAACCTCCATATCCTCCGCCTGCGGCCGCCCGCCCCGCATCTGCGGGTGAAAGCAGTACAGGCCCGTATAAACCTGATTCCGTCTGGCATCCATCATCGGACAGACGATACCGCCCTCTCCGTACAGCTGCCAGGCGATGGCATCCGTGGTAGGCACCGGCACGATGGGGATCCCCAGCGCAAAGGCCATGCCCTTGGCAGTCGCGGCACCGATCCGAAGACCCGTGAAAGATCCTGGCCCGGCGGTGACTGCGACCGCATCCAGCGCGGTCAGATCCAGCTCCGTCATCCGCCGCAGCTCATCCAGCATCGGAACCAGCGTCTGTGAATGTGTCTTCCTGTGGTCGACCCGGTACTCCGCGACCAGCCGCCCGTCCACCGACAGAGCGACAGCGGCCACCTGACCGGACGCTTCAATCGCCAATATCTTCATGATCGTCCGGACGACGGATCGTGATCCGCCGGTCCTCCTCTCCCCGGCCGGGGACTCTTTCAATCGTCACTGCGGTGATCCGCTCCCCGGGCAGGATCTCCCTGATCCGGGATGCCCATTCGATCAGGCAGACCCCCTCTCCGAAGAGGTACTCGTCGATCCCGATCTCCTCTGCCTCCGAAGCGTCCTCCAGACGGTATACATCGAAATGGTACATCGGAAGCCTGCCGCCCTCATGGATCTGCATCAGGGAAAAGGTGGGACTCACCACGTCTTCGGGATAGGGGAGCGCAAGCCCCTCAGCAAACCCTTTGGCAAACTCCGTCTTGCCGGCTCCGAGATCACCGTCCAGCGTGACGATATCCCCCGGATCCGCCTTTCGTGCCAGCTCTGCCGCGAACGCCCGCGTATCCGCCGGACTGCTCGATAAAAGCTCCGACATCTCCTCCCGTCATCCCTTCCGATAGCGAAGGATGCAGTAGATCGCGCGGAATCCGTCCCGGATCCCGATCTTCTTACCCTCCTCGTTGGTCCGCGGATGATACGAGATCGGCACCTCCTTGATCCGGATCCCCATCCTGGCGATCTTCGCCGTGATCTCGGGCTCGAAGCCGAAGCGTTTCTCCTGAATGTCGACCGACTGGATGATCTCCCGCTTAAAGGCCTTGTAGCAGGTCTCCATATCGGTGAGCTTCAGCCCCGTGAAAAGATTCGAGAGACACGTCAGCACCTTATTGGCCACGCGGTTCGCAAAATATCCCTTGGCCTTGCTGTGGAGGAAGCGGGAGCCGTAGCAGACCTCCGTCTCCCCGCGCACGATAGGCTCGATCACGATCGGATACTCATTCGGATCGTACTCCTGATCCGCATCCTGGATGATCACGATGTCACCGGTCGCGTGCGCAAAGCCGGTCTTGAGTGCCGCTCCTTTCCCACCGTTCTCCTCGTGATAAACGATCTGCTGCACGAGCGGACGGATCTTCTCCTCGAGGATCTCCCTGGTGCCGTCCGTGCTCATATCATCGACCACGATGATCTCCTTCTTCTCCACGGGAGAATCCAGAACCCTGCGCACGATGGTCTCGATGTTGTCCCGCTCGTTATAGCACGGGATCACGATGGATAAAGTTACTTCATTCGCATTTTTCATAACACTAAATTATACCATACTTCCTTTCATTACTCAACTTTTGCCGCCCCGGCGGCTTTTCTCTGCTCCGTTTTAAGGAACGGTCTGAGCTTCTTATATACCAGGACCGTGATGAGAGAATCCAGTCCGCCCTTTAAGAGATTGATCGGCGCCACCGCAAAGAACACAAAGGTCGTCACATCCCTGATGGAGGCATTGATGGCACTTCCCATCCCGATGATCGCATCCATCGGCATCCCGTAGAGCGTCGCAAAGGCCGGGAGCAGATAGACCGCATTGAAGAAGGTCCCGAATGCCGTCATACAGAGTGTTCCGACCAGACAGGAGATCAGCGCCATGTTCTTGGTCTTGCGGAACTCATAGAGCATGGCGGCCGGCAGGAGGAAACTCACGCCGATCACGAAGTTGGCCAGCTCTCCGACAAATGCCGTGGAAGTTCCTTTAATACACAGTTTCAGCAGGATCTTGATCAGCTCGATCAACACACCGGCCACCGGCCCGTAAGCAAAGGCCGCGATCAGCGCCGGCAGCTCCGAGAAATCGATCCGGTAAAAGGCCGGTGCAAAGAATACCGGGAAGTCCAGCAGAAACAGGATCAGCGAGATCGCGGAGAAGATCCCGACTACCACGATCTTTCGGGTGGACAGGATCCGCTCGGTCCCGCCGTTTTTCTTGCGGACGATCCGTTCGTACACGACCGCGATGGTCATGACGACCAGCACGACCACCAGACAGACCACCACAAAGGTCAGATTTGCGATCAGTTCTTCCGATAAAGTTTTGAATGGCATCATTTTCCCCCTCTCCCTTCCGGACTTTGGGGCGGCAAGCACCCCGTTCACCGTCGGTACCGTCTTCTCACCGGTTCGGCCGCCTGGTATTCGGCGGTTCGCAGACTCGTCTCCCCTTCGGAGGCATCACTGCCGGTCAGGAATCTCACCTTGTCCTGAGTGCAAGTTTACAAAACACTCCTATTTTACAATACCTCTCCCCCACTGGCAACCGGAATCCGAAGCAGCCGTATCCCGCCATATCCGGCCATATCCATCAAAAATTGTTCCGCAGGATATCAAAAAACGATAAGTTTCCATGGATGGCGATGGTAAAATTGGTGTTTACATCATCAATGACCGTCATCTTGCAGCAGGGAGCACAACATGAGGCACAAGGAACACACTTACCCGAAATCCCGGATCGGCTGGCTCTGGGAGAACGCACAGGGCGTACACTTCCTGTATTTCCTCGCCATGGCGGGGACCATCGTCTACAACATCATGCAGCTGACCGTCCCCTATTTCTCCGGGCGGATCGTGGATCTGTTCCTGACAGGCGAACAGGCAGCCGAAAACCTGCGGCTTCACAGGGATCTCCTGTATCAGCTGCTGATCGCGATGGTCGGCTTCACGCTGTTAAGGACCCTGATCGTGTACACGGACTGTATCGCCTATGAACGGGTCTCCCAGCGCGCGCTTTACCGGATCCGCAATTTCCTCTACGACAAGATCCAGCGCCAGGACATGACCTTCTACAGCACCTACCGGACCGGGGATCTGATGACCCGCGTCACCGGCGATCTCGACGCGGTCCGGCACATGATCGCCTGGGTGGTCCGCGCCCTGATCGAAGCGCTGTCTCTCTTCTCCGTGACGGCGATCTACTTTTTCCTGATCAACTGGAAGATGGCCCTTGCCATTCTCGCCATCGCCCCCTTCGTCTTCGCCACGATCTATCTGTTCCGCAGGCAGGTCGCACCGATGCACGCCCTGCTCCGCGAGAAATTCGCGCAGATGAACACCATCGCGCAGGAAAACATCGCCGGAAACCGCGTGGTCAGAGCCTTTGCGATGGAAGATTTCGAGGAGGAGAAGTTCGACCGCGCCAACACGGACTACCGGGACACCAACAAGCGGACCAGTCTCGTGTGGATCCACTTCTTCCCCTACGTGGAAGCCTTCGCCGATCTGATGCCGGTGGTCATGCTCGCGGTGGGCGGCGTCTTCCTGATCCGCGGGAGCCTGACCATGGGCGAATATGTCACGATCTCCGGCCTCATCTGGGCCGTCGCCAACCCCATGCGCATGATGGGCAATATCCTGAATGAATTCCAGCGCTTCTCCGCCGCTTCGGACAAGGTGATGGAGATCTACTACTCCGAGCCGGGGATCCGGGATCTGCCCTCGGCGCTTCCGCATCCCGACCGCTTCCACGGCAGGATCGAATTCCGGAATGTCTCCTTCCGCTATGAGGACGGCAATATGCCGGTACTGAACGACATCTCCTTTACCATCGAGCCTGGGGAGACCATCGCCATCATGGGGGAGACCGGCTGCGGCAAGACCACGCTCATCAACCTGATCCCGCGGTTCCATGAGCCGGTCACCGGAGAGGTCCTGATCGATGATACCCCGGTGCAGGACTTCCGCCTGCACGATCTGCGCAAGAATATCGGACTGGCCAACCAGGATGTCCTGCTCTACTCCGATACGATCGAGGGAAATATCGCCTACGGAGACAGTCACATCAAGCTGGAGGAGGTCATCAAGTTTGCCCGCTACTCCGCCGCTGCCGACTTCATCTCGCGCATGCCCGAGGGATATGACACGGTAGTCGGAGAGCGCGGCGTCGGTCTCTCCGGCGGACAGAAGCAGCGCATCTCGCTTGCCCGCGCCCTGGCGGTCCGGCCCTCCATCCTGATCCTCGACGACACGACCTCCGCCGTGGATATGGAAACCGAGAAGGAGATCCAGGACGCCTTAAAGCATCTGGACTTCCCATCCACGAAGCTCATCATCGCACAGCGTGTCTCCACGGCCCGGGCGGCGGACCGCATCTTCATGATGCGCGACGGCCGGATCGCCGAGAGCGGCACCCACGACGAGCTGATCGCCCTGGGCGGCTACTACAGTGAGATCGCAAAGCTGCAGGAAGGAGGGATCTGAGATGGCGCGCAATACCTTCCGTCAGGACGAAAATCTCGACGAGCCCTTCAATATCAAACATCTGCTCCGGGCCTCTGTCTACATCCGGAAATATGCAAAGCAAATGGTGATCGCCCTGGTACTCAGCGGCCTGGGCGGTGCCTTCGGATACCTGGCGCCGATGATCATCCGCCGGGCGCTCGACGTGGCGGTCCCGCAGGCGGATTACCGGCTGCTGTTCCTGCTGGTCGGCACCCTGATCTGCGTCTACGCGGTGAGCGTCCTGTTCAACACGATCCGCAGCAGGCTCATGGTCAACGCCAGCCAGAATATCATCTACGATATCCGGAAGGATCTGTTCCATCACCTGCAGGAGCTCTCCTTTCAGTACTACGACGACAGGCCGCACGGCAAGATCCTGATCCGCGTGGTCAACTATGTCAATTCCGTATCCGACATGCTCTCCAACGGTCTGATCAATATCGTGCTGGAGGGCTTCAACCTGCTGTTCATCATCGTCTTCATGTTCTTAGTCGATGTAGAACTGGCCCTCATCGTCATGTGCGGCGTGCCAATCCTGGCGGTCTTCATGCTCTGGATCAAGAACAAGCAGCGCAAGGCCTGGCAGATGGTCTCCAACAAGAATTCCAACTTAAACGCCTATCTCCAGGAGAACATCGTCGGCGCGCGCATCACGCAGATCTTCGCCAGAGAGGAGGAGAATGCCCAGACCTTTGCCCGCCTCTCGGACGACTGCCGGCGCACCTGGCTCACGGCCGTCAACTACTCCAACCTGGTGTGGCCCGGCATCGACGCGATCTCCGTCTGCGTCCGCGCCGCCATCTTCCTGTTCGGTCTGGTGATCTTCGGTCAGGGGGAAAAGAGCCTCGGCACCATCGTCGCCATCTCCAGCTACGCCTCGTTCTTCTGGCAGCCGATCATGAACCTGGGGAACATCTTCAACAACTTCATCAACAACATCGCTTATCTGGAGCGCATCTTCGAGACCATCGACGAGCCCGTGACCATCAGCGACCGCGAGGGGGCCACCGACATCGGTGAGGTCACCGGACGTGTAGAATTTTCCCACGTGAAATTCTCCTACGATGATGAGACCGAGGTGTTAAAGGATCTCTCCTTCACGGTAGAGCCCGGGCAGAGCATCGCACTGGTGGGTCCCACCGGCGCGGGCAAGAGCACGATCGTCAATCTCCTCTCCCGCTTCTACGATATTCAGGAGGGGACGATCAAGATCGACGGAAAGGACATCTCCGATGTGACGCTCCGTTCGCTGCGCTCCCATATGGGGATCATGATGCAGGACAGCGTCATCTTCTCGGGAACGATCGAGGACAACATCCGCTACGGGAAGCTGGATGCCTCCTCCAAGGAGGTACGGGAGGCCGGGGTACGGGTCTGCGCGGATTCCTTTATCCGGCAGATGAAGGACGGTTATCGGACCGTTGTCCGCGAGCGCGGCTCCTCCTTAAGCGAAGGGCAGAAGCAGTTGATCTCCTTTGCCCGCACCCTCCTCTCCGATCCTTCGATCCTGATCCTGGACGAAGCGACCTCCAGCATCGATGTGCAGACGGAACGCGCCCTTCAGCAGGGGCTGAACGAGATGCTCAAGGGACGCACCTCCTTCATCATCGCCCACCGTCTCTCCACCATCCGCAACTGCGACCGGATCATGTACATCGACCACGGCGGGATCATGGAGAGCGGCACGCACGATGAGCTGATGGCTAAGAAAGGATATTACTACAAGCTCTACACGGCGCAGATGTGACGGCGCCGGATCCGGCATACTAAAAGCCCCGCTGAGAGCAGCGGGGCTTTTTGACGGATCGTATCTCCGGGATCAAGATCCGGCAGGTCCTGCTCACTCCGACAGGATCGGCGGGATCTGTCCGACGAGATTGTCGATATTCTCAAAGATACTGCTCTTGGTGGTTCCGAGGCGGTTCATGCGATCCAGATCGGTCAGCACTTCTCCGCAGTTGGAATTGATCTCATCAAAGCGCGTGCGGATCCCCTCCAGCTGCCCGGAAGCCTCCTCTGTCGCCTCCTGGATCCCTTTCTGCACATTGTCCGTCTCGTTGGCGCTCTCGATGATCTCATCAAATGTCGCGTAGGTCGTATCCATATCGACGATGTTTCTGTCCAGCGTTTCCACGGAATCGCGCATGCGAGATGTCAGACGGTCACTCTCGTTACTCACATTTCCGATGGAATCGTCCACCTTGTCGATCAGCTGCTTGATCTCATCCGCCAGCTTCCTCACCTGCACCGCGACGACCGCAAAGCCCTTGCCGGCTTCCCCGGCCCGCGCCGCCTCGATGCTGGCATTGAGCGCAAGGATATTGGTCTGCGAAGCGATCCCGACGATCTCCCTCATGTACGCCGATATCTCATCCACCGCCAGACGGAAGGAATCAAAACCGCTCTCCATCTCCTGAAAGCTCTGCTTGACTTCCCCTGTGCTCTCCCGCAGCTCCGTCATCTTATCCTGTGCCTTCTGGACGCTGTTCCCGATCCCCGCCCTTGCTTCCTCAAAGCCCGCGGCGGATTCCTGCACCGAACGGAGGACATCTCGAAAGCTGTCCAGGCTACTCTTCAAGTCCTCATTCTCGTTCATGATATTCCCGAAGGTCCCGGAGATCTCCTGCAGTGTGGTCAGGGAATCCACTTCATTTTTTACTAACTCCCGCTGACAGTTCTTCACGGATTCCGCGATGTAATCGACACTGGTGCGGATCTCCGGATCCAGGCGGTACACGGTCTCGCTCATCTGAACCGCTTCCTCAGGTGCTTTATTCTTTCTTCCGAACATGGCTGGGTCCCCCTTTATTCAAATACAACGCAGGTCATGGTCTGATTGGCAAACTGGGCATCGATATGCTCCCCGTATCCGATCACGCCGCAGGATGAAGCGACGCCGTCAAGCCCCGCCACATAATTCTGGAATTCCCCGCGCTCCGACATCAGCAGATACCGGAAGACGCAGTTGACGGAAAAGATCGCCGACACCTTACGAAAATCGGCATGGATCTGATCGATAGTCTGCCGTGCGACTTCCATGGGATCCTTCAGTTCCAGGATCGTCAGGATATCGGAGTCATTGACCTGACGGTAGCAGGTGATCCCGTTCCCCTCCGTCCCCTTGAGGGAGACGATCGAGATGTCCTCCCCGTTGATCCGCCCCAGCGGATTGCTGAAGGTCTGGTTGCCGATATCGCCGCCCTTTAAGTCCGTCAGCTCCATGTAGACCTGCTTGGCCGGCCTGCCGTTGAGCTCGCCGATATAGTATTTCTTCTTGTCTGTCTTGGATGCCAGGAGACGAACGCCCTCCCGCGGGACATAGATATTTTCCTTGTAGGAACGGACCTTGCCATTATCATTTTTGATGAGGGCATACGCCGCGCTGTCGCGGTAGACCCTGCCGTTGGCCGAGACATCACCGGTCTCGCTGGTAGCTCCCATATGAGCCAGATGGTGCTTCTTCACGACGCCCTCCAGGGTACTGACCACACAGGCGTCATTGCCGCTGCAGAAATCGATGAGCGCCGTATTGTCATTCCCGGGGCGGACCTTTCCCAGATCCGAGATCAGACGGCCGATATTGCGGGCCGGCTTGGCGGAGACAGTTTCCAGCACACCTGCCGCCGCGGAGACATTACCGGTAAAAGCCGTGATGATCACGCCGTTTTCCGTGACCCGGCCGGTATACCCCATCCCGGTGATCCCGATGCTCGGCACGCCGGGAAACAGCTTCTCAAGCTCCTCCACGTGCGCCTCAAATTTCCCGTCATGCACCATCATCAGGATGAGCTTCGGATCCCTCAGTCCCCTGACGGCTTCCTCCAGGTTTCCCTTCTCGCTGCTCTTACAAAACATTTCCATGGAATCGTCCCCCTGTATGAGATAAAAAACAACATAAGAATTATACTACAATATCTGCCGTCTGTATAGAGAGAAAAGTCACGATATGGGGCCGATAAGGCCGGATCCTCACCGCCCATCCCTCTCAGCAAAAAGTGCTTGCATAAAAGCCGTAATTGTAGTAATATACCCATGTTGCGCGTGTGACGCGTATGTGGCTCGTTGGTCAAGCGGTTAAGACGCCGCCCTCTCACGGCGGAAACAGCGGTTCGATTCCGCTACGGGCTAT
>JAFPTK010000260.1 GCA_017400305.1 Lachnospiraceae bacterium
AGAGAGGTTCTCTGAGGTGAACAACAATAACAACCGGGAACGCAGCTTTGCCTTCTATTTCTGGATCATCCTGCTCTTCGTCCTGCTGGTGATCTTCCTGGAGTACAACCGGGGCAAGGCATCAAACGGGGGTGACCAGGCCTACACGATGGGGACCCTCACACAGGATCTGGAGGACGGACTCGTTGCCGGAGCCGTGATCACGCAGAATAAGGAGACCCCGACGGGATCGCTGCGTGTGACCCTTCGCGGCGGGACACAGCGGACCCTCTACGTCACAGACGTCCATGAGGCGGAAAGCCTCCTGAGGATCTACCATGTCGATCCGGAAGTGCGGGACGTCTCGCCGGAGGGCTTTCACCTCGTGACCTGGCTTCCGGTGCTGCTCATGATCATCTTCAGCGTCTTCTTCTTCGTGATGATGAACAACGCGATGAACGCGGGCGGCGGCGGCAGCAAGATGCTCAACTTCGGCAAGAGCCGCGCCAGAAAAGCCTCCCCCGAGGAGAACAAGACGATGCTCAAGGATGTCGCCGGTCTCAAGGAGGAAAAGGAGCAGCTGGAAGAGATCATCATGTTCCTCAAGGACCCCGAGCGCTTCACCGCCGTGGGCGCGCGCATTCCCAAGGGGATCCTGCTGGAAGGCGCTCCCGGAACGGGTAAGACGCTCCTTGCCAAGGCGATCGCGGGAGAAGCCGGTGTGCCGTTCTTCTCGATCTCCGGCTCGGATTTCGTGGAAATGTTCGTCGGCGTCGGCGCCAGCCGTGTGCGGGATCTGTTTGCGGACGCCAAGCTCAATGCCCCCTGTATCATCTTCATCGATGAGATCGACGCCGTGGCGAGACGCCGCGGGACCGGCATGGGCGGCGGACACGACGAGAGAGAGCAGACCCTGAACCAGCTCCTGGTCGAGATGGACGGCTTCGGGACCAACGAGGGGATCATCGTGATGGCGGCGACCAACCGCGTTGACATCTTAGACCCCGCCATCCTGCGCCCCGGGCGCTTTGACCGCAAGATCACCGTCTCGAGACCGGATATCGGCGGCCGCGAGGAGATCTTAAAGGTCCATGCGGAGGGCAAGCCCCTGGCCGAGGATGTGGACCTGAAGCAGATCGCGCAGACCACAGCCGGCTTCACCGGAGCGGACCTCGAGAATCTTTTAAATGAATCCGCCATCCGCGCGGCAATGAGCGACCGCAAATTCATCAACCAGTCAGATATCAAGGAAGCCTTTGTCCAGGTCGGGATCGGAACGGAAAAGAGAAGCCGCGTGATCTCCGACGAGGAGAAAAAGATCACGGCCTACCACGAATCCGGCCACGCCATCCTTTTCCATGTCCTGCCGCATGTCGGGCCGGTCTACACCGTCTCCGTCATCCCCACGGGCGTCGGGGCAGCAGGCTACACCATGCCGTTGCCGGAGAAGGATGAGATGTTCGCCACGAGGCAGAAGATGCTCGAGGAGATCACGGTCTCCCTGGGCGGCCGCGTCGCGGAGGAGCTCATCTTCGGTGCGGACGACATCACGACCGGCGCCAGCTCCGACATCAAGAAAGCCACCGCCGAGGCCAGACGCATGGTCACCCGCTACGGCATGAGCGACAACATCGGCGTCATCAGTTACGAGGAGGAAGAGGACGACGTGTTCCTGGGCTACGACCTGGGGCACCGTCACAAGCACAGCGAGCGGATGGCGGGCGAGATCGACCGCGAGGTCAAGCAGATCATCGACTCCTGTTACCAGCGGGCCAAAGACATCATCAGCGCCCACATGGACGTCCTGCACGAAGCGTCGCGCCTCCTGATCGAGAAGGAAAAGCTGACCAGGGAAGAATTCGAGAGCCTGTTCTCCGGGACCGATCCACAGCCGGCGACGGAAGCGGAGTAAGCCATGACCCTGTCGAACGAGATCTTCCATGATATGACCCCTCAGTTTCTCAAGCCCGCACAGGCAGATCCCGGCGACACCGTATCGATCACGCTCCGCACGGGTGTGGAGGATGTCGTGAGTGTCGATCTCATCTGTCTTGTGGTGGAGGACGGGGAAGACACGGAACAGGGCGTCATCTCCATCAGAGAGCCGATGGTCAAGCTCCGCACCAAACAGAAGGACTTCTACTACTGGCGTGCCCAGCGAAAGCTCACCGACGCGCCGCTCGACTACTTCTTTGAGATCCATTATCCCCTGCAGAAACTCTCCTATGACCGACTGGGCCTCATGCGCACGGACCGGGAACGGGTGTGCTTCCGGATCATCCCGGGCTTCCACACCCCCGCCTGGGCGGAGGGCGCCGTCATGTATCAGATCTTCACCGACCGCTTCTGCAACGGGGACCGCTCCAATGACGTACTGGACGGAGAATATTTCTACAACGGACAGCCGACGGTGCGCATCGCCGACTGGACGAGACTGCCGTCCGCGACCGGCGGGGATATCCGGGAATTCTACGGCGGGGATCTGCAGGGCGTCATCGAACGCCTGGATTACTTAAAGGACCTGGGGATCGAGGTGATCTACTTCAACCCCCTCTTCTGCTCCCCGAGCACCCACAAATACGACACGCAGGACTACGCGCACATCGACCCGCACTTCGGCCGCGTCATCACCGACGGGCCCCCGCCGATGCGCTACGTGACCCGCCTGAGCTCCCGGGAGAACCTGGACGCCAGCGACGCGCTCTTTGCTCTGCTGGTGCAGAAGGCGCACGAACGGGGCATCCGTGTCATCATCGACGGTGTGTTCAACCACTGCGGCTCCTTTAACAAATGGATGGACCGCGAGCGGATCTACGAGAATGCGCCCGGCTACGAGAAGGGCGCCTATATCAGCAGGGAAAGTCCCTATCACGACTACTTCACCTTTACCCGGGACGCCTGGCCCTACAACCCGCATTACGAGGGCTGGTGGGGATATGACACCCTGCCGAAGCTCAATTATGAGGGATCGGAGAGGCTGGCGGAGGAGATCCTCGCCATCGCGCGCAAATGGGTGTCTGCGCCCTACTGTGCTGACGGCTGGCGGCTCGATGTCGCCGCGGACCTGGGACACAGCGAGGCCTATAATCACAGCTTCTGGCGGCGCTTCCGCAGGGCGGTCAAAGAAGCCAACCCCGAGGCCATCATCATCGCCGAGCACTACGGCGACGCCGGCCCCTGGCTGCAGGGCGGGGAGTGGGACACCGTCATGAATTACGACGCCTTCATGGAACCGGTGAGCTACTTTTTCACCGGCATGGAAAAGCACAGCGACGCCTTTGAGCCCGGGGCGGTGGGCAACGAGGACCGTTTCTGGGACACGATGAGCTACCGCGCGGCGAGGAATTTCCCGCAGGGATCCCTCTATTCCGCCATGAATGAGCTCTCCAACCACGATCACTCGCGTTTCCTCACCCGCACCAACGGCAAAGTCGGCCGGGTGAGCACCCTGGGACACGCCGCGGCCTCCGAAGGAGTTGATCCGACGGTCTTTCGCCAGGCGGTGCTGGTGCAGATGACCTGGCCCGGGGCACCGACGGTGTACTACGGCGACGAGGCGGGGGTGTGCGGCTTCACGGATCCGGACAACCGCCGGACTTACCCCTGGGGGAGAGAAGACTTGAAGCTCCTTGCTTTTCACAAGGACGTGATCCGCATCCACAGGGAAAATGAGGAGCTGCGGCACGGCTCGCTCCTTAGGCTGAAGTCGGAGCGGGGGGTCCTCGCCTACGGCCGTTTCATCAAGGACGCGGCCTGCGTCATCCTGATCAACCGCAACGAATACACGGTGACGGACGACTATGAGGTCCATGTCCTGGGGGTTCCTCGGAAGGCGGTGGTCCGGAACCTCCTGATGACGGGCTCTGCAGGTTATCATACGGTGGCGGAGGAGCGCTTTGTCAAGGACGGACTGCTCACCGTGACGCTCCCCAAGAAATCCGGGATGATCTTTAAGTACGCCCGGGGCATTTCCCACGATCCGGAGAATTTCCTTGCCCACGGAAGAAGGCTGAATTTTACGTGAGAAGCGATTTCCTCTTGTTGTCCTCGGATAACTGCGGTATAATTTTTTTTGGATTTTGTCACCTGCGTATGGTTTTTTACAGAAAGGAAGGTCTCGAAAATGGCATTAGTAACCACAAAGGACATGTTTGCCAAGGCTTATGACGGCGGCTATGCGATCGGCGCATTCAACGTCAACAACATGGAGATCGTTCAGGGTATCACGGAAGCGGCCTCCGAGCTCAAGAGCCCGGTGATCCTGCAGGTTTCCAAGGGCGCACGTGCCTATGCGAACCACAAGTATCTGGTCGCTATGGTCAACGCGGCGGTGGAACTGTATCCGGAGATCCCGATCGCACTGCACTTAGATCACGGCGATACCTTTGAGCTGTGCAAGGACTGCATCGACGGCGGCTTCACCTCCGTCATGATCGATGCTTCCTCCAAGAGCTTTGAGGACAACATCGCGCTGACCAAGCAGGTTGTTGAGTATGCCCATGACAAGGGCGTTGTCGTAGAGGCTGAGCTCGGGACCCTCGCCGGTATCGAGGATGAGGTCGTGGTGGAAGCAGGCAAAGAGAGCTACACCCGTCCGGAGGAGGTCGAGGAATTCGTCTCCAAGACCGGCTGCGATTCTCTTGCGATCGCCATCGGCACTTCCCACGGCGCATACAAGTTCACCCCCGAGCAGTGCACACGCAACGCGGACGGCATCCTGGTACCCCCGCCGCTGCGCTTCGACGTTCTCGAAGAGTGCATCAAGCGTCTGCCGGGCTTCCCGATCGTTCTGCACGGCTCCTCTTCGGTCCCGCAGGAATTTGTCAAGATGGTCAATGATTACGGCGGCAAGATGCCCGATGCGGTCGGTATCCCGGAAGAGCAGCTGCGTCAGGCGGCCAAGCTTGCGGTCTGCAAGATCAATATCGACTCCGATATCCGTCTCGCCATGACCGGCAACATCCGCAAGTACTTCGCGGAGCATCCGGATCACTTCGATCCCAGACAGTATCTCAAGCCGGCCCGCCAGGCGGTCAAGGATATGGTCGCACACAAGATCAAGAACGTGCTCGGATCTGACGGAAAGGCTTGAAAATAAGCCGGATCGCGAGCGGGCATCCATGGCCTGCGAGCGACCATAAAGAGCCGTTTGTATCGGATCATGAAGAAACAGAAGAACGCCGGCGGGCACACTGCCGGCGTTCTTTTACAAGGAAGCAAGAGCCATGAATGACAGACTGACGAGAGAAGACATCGAAGCGATGGAGCGGGAGATCGAGCACCGCAAGCTCGTGGTGCGGCCGGAGCTTTTGGGCCATGTCAAGGAAGCCCGCGCCCAGGGGGATCTCTCGGAAAATTTTGAATATTACGCGGCCAAGAAGGCCAAGAACGAGAACGAAAGCCGCATCCGGTTCCTGGAGCGCACGATCCGGACCGCCCGGATCATCGAGGACAAGACGGACGAGGATCAGGCGGGGCTCAACAAGACCGTGACGATCCGGATGACGGACGACGGGAGCGAGGACACCTACAAGATCGTCACGACGGCCCGCGGTGATTCCCTCAAGGGCAGGATCTCGATCGAATCGCCGCTGGGAAAAGCCCTCATCGGCCACCGGGTCGGCGATCGAGTGACGGTGCAGGTGAACCCGCAGATCAGCTACGAAGCGGAGATCGTCCGCATCGAGAATACGGGCCTCACGGAGGAGGACGAGATCCGGGCGTTTTGAGAGAAGGAGGAATTATGGCGAAGGAGTATGAATACCACGTATTTCAGCCGATCACCACGGCGCAGTATCAGGAGAGCTTTTACAAAGCGATCGGTCAGAACTGGGCGCTGATCACTTCCCGGAAGGACGACAGGATCAATGCGATGACCGCCTCCTGGGGCGGGATCGGTGTCATCTGGGATAAGGATGTCGTCTTTGCCTTCGTGCGGAAGTCACGCTTCACGCGGGAGTGCCTGGACGCGACGGGGGCCTTTTCCCTCTCCTTCCTGGATCACAGCACCTATGCCCGGGAGTACAAGTTCATGGGCTCCGTCTCCGGGCGCGATGAGGACAAGATCGCCGGCGCAAGACTCCATGCCGCCACACAGCTCGGGATCCCGTTCATCGACGAGGCCGCGACCGTCATCCTCTGCAACACCATGTTCCGCCAGGAGCTCAAGCCCGACGGCTTCACCGTCCAGGGCCTTGACAAGAAGTTCTACCCCGACGGCGACAACCACATCCTGTATGTCGGAGAAGTTGTAAAGATCATGGCGCGGTAAGCAAATCCCGATGCATCGAACCCTGCAGGACATCGCCAATTTCATCTTTCTTGAGGATCAGCCCGAGCAGGCGGATCTGATCATGGTGTGCGGTTCGGCGCGGATCGAGCCGGCGAGGCGCGCGGCGGAGCTTTACCACGCGGGCTTTGCGACCAGAGTCCTGCCGACCGGGCGATACGGGGAGCAGTCCGCCGACCTGAAGGCGCAGATGCGCAAGCTCGCGGCGAATGACGGCGCGGATCCGGAGGAGATCTTCGCTCGCATGGAGCAAGAAGCGAAAGCGGTGGGAAAGCCCTTTCCGGAGACGGAATGGGAGTATCAGAGGAATACGCTCCTCGCTGCAGGGGTGCCGGAGGAGGCGATCCTTAAGGAGGACCGTTCGCGGAACACCTTTGAAAATGCGGTCTTTGCCCGGGAACTGTTGTTGAAAGAGGACGGCAGGCTGCCCGCGACCATGATCCTGTGCTGCCAGGCCTTTCATGCCAGGCGGGCGCTCATGACGCTGTCGACGGAATTTCCGGATACGAGGATCCTCGTCTGTCCGGCGGTCACGCGGGGTCTCTCCCGCGAAACCTGCTGGGACACGGCGGCCGGCTACGACAAGGTCATGCAGGAGCTGGAGAAGTGCGGAACCTATTTCCGGGGAGAAAAGATGTACCGCAAGACGGTGCGATGATATAACCGGCCGTGCGACCGTCCGGGGCCGAAGACACAACGGGTGATGACATGATGGAGGCGGCTGAGTGAGCATCCGGGGGAATATACATGGGTAAGGGAAATATACTTCATAAGCGCTGGTATCTGTATCTCACGGAATTCTTCTCCGGTATGGCCGTCATGGCCGTGGAGCTGGGGGCGAGCAGGCTGCTGGCACCCTACTTTTCCTCCTCACAGATCGTGTGGACGATCATCATCGGAACGATCATGATCGCCATGGCGCTGGGAAACCTGTACGGCGGGCGCACCGCGGACCGGGACAACGATCCCGCAAAGCTTTACCGCCGGATCCTGATCGCCGCGGTCTGGATCGCCGCGATCCCCCTGGTCGGAAAATACATCATCCTCGCCATCACCGGTCTCCTCGTGGTCACCGTCAATATCGGCTTTCTCATCTGGGCGTCCTTTCTCGCCTGCATGATCCTGTTCGTCTTTCCTCTGTTCCTGCTGGGAACCGTCACGCCCTCCCTCGTCAAGTACTCGACGGAGAGCCTCGACGAGAGCGGGCGGATCGTCGGCACCCTCGGCGCCTGGAACACCATCGGCAGCATCCTGGGAACCTTCCTGCCCACCTTCGTGACCATTCCGGCGGTGGGGACCGCGGTGACCTTCCTGCTTTTCTCCGGGATCCTGCTGGTGATCAGCATCCTTTATTTCCTTTCTTCTGGAGGAAAGAAAACGGGTGTTATCGTACCAGTTGTTATTTTTATCTTCTGCTCGATCTTCGGAAATTCCGACCGCTTCGCCTTTTGGGAGCGGGGACTGACCTACGAGGGGGAGTCCGTCTATAATTACCTGCAGGTGCGGGACAGTGCGTCGGCGACGATCCTGTCGACCAATGTGCTTTTCGGCGTGCAGTCGGTCCATATGAAGGGCGGCGACCTGACGGGGATGTATTACGACTACGCGCTGGCGGCGCCGGTGCTCGCGGGTTTTAAGGAAAAGGAGAACCCCTCGGCGCTGGTGCTCGGCAT
>JAFPTK010000261.1 GCA_017400305.1 Lachnospiraceae bacterium
ACTCCGTCGCGAAGCTCTCCAGCGAGACCGCCGCGCCGATCGTCTCCTCCGGTGTCGCCCCAAAGGACAGCACACCGCCGCCGGAGATGATAAAGAAATAGGCAGACTTGTCCCTGGCCGCCATGCGGCGGATATGGGAACGCTGTGCATCGGATCCCGGCATGGAAAAAGGCGCCACCCGGATCCGGATCAGCTCCCCTGCCGCATTCTCGGCTGTGAGACCGTCCGGCTTCAGAACACCGAGTGCGGATCCGTAGCACTGTCTGGCGTAGACGACACAGTTCACATCGGGTCTGGTGCGATAGATCGCCGCATGCACCGCCGCGATCCCCCGCGCACGGTGAAACTTCACCCGCCGGACTTCCTCCTGCGACAATGCGTGCTCTCTCAGATCATCGCCGCCCATATACATGGTCTCTTCATCGATCCGGCAGCTCACACTCCCGTACAGCCGTATCAGCAGACCCTCCTCATGGAGGCGCTGCTCCGTCCGCATGACCTGGTTTTTAACCTGTCCCCAATCTACCATGATCCGATCGTTCTGGTCTCCGTAATGATCCTGTCCGGCCGGATATCCGTCGGAAGGAGCGGTACCTTCGTGACGGCATCCGTCACCTGACAATCATAACACAGAGCGACGCGATTCATCAAATCCGTCCTTCTCTCCAGATACCGGTCGTAGAATCCGCCGCCGTAACCGATCCGGTCCCGGTTTTCGGAAAAAGCGACACCCGGCATCAGAAACAGTGTGTGCTGATCCGCACAGTCCTCCGGGAGCAGCCGGTCACCGACCGGTTCCGGGATCCCGTAGGGGCCTGACGCGGTACGCAGCTCCTCCTCCAGCAGATAGAATTCCATCCTTCCCGCCTGCCGGTCCGTGATCCTCGGGGCATAGACCGTCTTCCCCTCCGCCATCGCATCGCGGATGATCATCCAGGTATCCGTCTCATACTCCCAGGAAAGATAAGTGATCATGATCCCGGCTGCCTTCCACGCGGGATCCGCATACAGGCGCTCTCTGATCCTCTCATCCCTCACGCGGCGTCCGGCGGCACCGAGATCCTCTCTTGCCTGCCGGATCATCCGGCGGATCTCCTGCCTGGTCATAATCCCTCACAGGGCGAATAAGCTGTCATGAATTTCCGGGCCGTCCGGATCCCGTCCATGGCGGCGGACATGATACCGCCGGCATACCCGGCCCCCTCACCGCAGGGATACAGGCCTGCGATCCCGATCGCCTGACCGTCCTCCCCGCGCGTGATCCGCACCGGAGAAGAAGTTCTGCTCTCTATACCGGCAAAGAGCGCATCCGCTCCGTCAAAGCCGCGGATCTTCCTGCCGAACACTCCCATCGCCTCCACGATCCCACGGTTCAACGCGGCAGGCAGGATACCCGAGAGATCCGCCTGTCGGATCTGTCCGCAGAATACCGATCCCTCCTCCAGATCGGCCGGCAGCGCTCCGGCAATTCTCAAACCGCCGGAGACAGCCTCCGCATAATCCCGATACGTGCTGACCGGGATCCTTCCCTGTCCCGCACAATAGGCGTTCCGCTCCAGATCCCTCTGAAACCGGACGCCCGCCAGCGGATCGGTCCCCTCATAATCCGCCGGGGTGACGCTGATCACGATCGCACTGTTGGCATAGGCTCCGTCTCTTGCATGCTCGCTCATGCCGTTGACCGCCGTCATCCCCTCCTCGGAGGAGGCGTTGACGATCCTGCCGCCGGGACACATACAGAAGGAATACACGCCGCGCCCGTCCGCGCCGCCAAATGTCAGCTTGTAGGCAGCCGGCGGAAGGGCCCCCTTCGCATCGACGGAACGGATCCCGTACTGTGCCAGATCGATCACTTCCTGACGGTGGGCCGCCCGGAAGCCGACCGCAAAGGCCTTGGGCAGGAGCTGCACCTGACCGTCCGCGGCCAGATTGCCGATCGTATCCCTCGCACTGTGCCCGATGGCAAGGATCATCGCCTGTGCAGGCAATTCTCCGTCGGAGGTGAGGAGGGAGGATACCCTGCCGTCCCTGATCCGTATGTGCTCCAGCCTGGTCCGAAAGCGGATCTCCCCTCCCAGCGATTCGATCTCCCTGCGGATCCCCTGTACCGCCTGCTTCAATACATCGGTCCCGATGTGCGGCTTTGCCTCGATCAGGATCTCCTCCGGTGCTCCGGCGGAGACAAAGCATCTGAGGATCATCTCCTGCAGCCCCTCCGGGTCCCGTACCCCCGTTGTCAGCTTGCCGTCGGAATAGGTCCCGGCGCCCCCCAGGCCGAACTGGATATTGCTCTCGGGATCAAGCCGGCCCTCCGTCCAGAACTGCCGGACCGCGCGATCTCTGGCATCGGTATCATCTCCCCGTTCGAGCACGACCGGTCCGTATCCCTCTCTGGCCAGCATCAACGCGCAAAAGAGTCCGGCGGGCCCCGCGCCGATGATCACCGGCCGCTCCGTCAGACGGATCCTCTCCCTCCCGGTATCGGCGATGATCCGGGCCGCAGGATCCTCACTCTCCCCGGAAACCGCGGACAGACGTCCGGAAAGGGCTCTTACCTTAAGCAGCTTCTTTTCCTTCTCCCCGGAGAGCTTCAGATCGACGGTGTAGACATCGTACAATTCGGGCTTCCGACGGGCATCCACCGCGTGGCGCACAATGTGCAGCGAACGGATATCCGACGGATCGATCTTAAGGATCCCGGCCGATCGCTCCGTGAGCATCCGGATCAGATCCTGCCGTTTCCCCGCGGGATCGATCGCCAGCTTCACCTGAGACAGTCTCACCATGCGAGGACCCTCTCCCCGAAGGTGTTAAAATCCCCGCCTGTTGCAGCATGGATGCCGGCCAGGAGGCCGCTGGTAAACGCCCAGTGCAGGTTGTAACCGCCGCAGCGTCCGTCCACATCCAGGAGTTCCCCGGCCAGATACAGCCCGGGAAGCCGTTTCACCCGGCCATATCTGTCGGTCTCCGCGAGATCGATCCCCCCGGCTGTCGCCTGCGCTCTGGTATAATCTCCGATCCCGCGGATCCGGACAGGGAATGCACGGATCTGTTCTTCCAGTGCCTCCCTCTGCGCTTTCGTGATCGATCCGATCCGGTCATCACCGCCGATGCCGAGTCTCTTGCCGATGCTCTCCGCGAGCGCACCGTTGATCATTCCCTTCAGACAGGAAAGGACCGGCCGTTTCTCTGCCTGCGCGCTGAATAACCCCATCGCTCTCGTCCAGTCCGCTCCCTCGAAATCGGGAAGCAGATCCACCCGGGCAGTCACATCCTCTCCCTGTGCCATCGCCTCCGCGACCCTGCCGGAAGCCTGCAGCACCGGGATCCCGGAAAAGGTGCCCGGCGAAAACTGGATCTCCCCCGACTCCCTGGCGATCACACGATCACCGGCCGCAAATTGTACTCTTGCCAATGCCCGCACGCCGGAATCCGCCGGAAGCGTCTCATCCTCCGTGAGAAGCGGTACCAGTGCCGGATGCCGCGGAGTCAGTTTCATTCCAAGCTGCTCGCACAGATAATAGGCATCTCCGCTTGCATGACAGGTCCTTGGCCCCGAAAGGCCGCCGGTGGCAAGGATCACCTTGGCCGCGGAAAGATCCGCATCCCCCGCCCTGCAATAAAAGCCGCCGTTGTCCGCAGGGCGGATCCTTTTAAGCTGCGCACCGGTGCGGATCTTCACTCCCGCGCGGAGAGCCGCGTCCTCAAGTGCCTCTGTCACACACACCGCCTGTCCGGAGGTGGGATAGATCCCGTCTCCCTCCGCCCGTGTAAAAACCCCGACCGAAGCCAGAAAAGAGGTCAGCTCGCCGACGCCGCAGACCGACAGATGCTCCCGCATCCTCTCTCTCGCGGCGGGGTTGTAATCCTCCGGCGTCAGATTGCGATTGGTGAGATTGGCGCGCCCGTTCCCGGTCATGGACAGCTTACGTCCGACGGTTTCCGTCTTTTCGACAACGATGACATCCGCCCCGAGGCGGGAGGAAGCGATCGCTGCGGCAAGTCCGGCCGGACCGGCGCCGAAGATGAGGACGGAACCGGGTCTTACTCCCATCGGTTCCTTCCTGTCACACGGGAAAGACCGGCGAAAAGCTTCCCGCCGGGGATCCGATAGAGTTCATATTCCGTGATCCCGTGCAGAAGCGTCAGAAGGATCATATACAGAAACAGCCCCACGACACTGAGCAGAATGATCGTCAATGCCTCTCCGATCACGCCGACAAAAACGCCTCCCAGCGCAAAGCTCGGAAGCGCCGCCAGGATCGCGCACAGGAACGGGATCGCAACGCCGTGCATCCACTCCTGTCGATAGGACAGAGAAACCGACATGAGCACCGATGTCACGACAAGCATGACCGCAATGCCGGCGAGATGCGCGATCACATAGGGATACAATCCGTGCCCCCCGCGGGAGATCAAGAGCACCACGACGATGTGCACGATCGCGCCGATCGCGCCCGCCACCA
>JAFPTK010000262.1 GCA_017400305.1 Lachnospiraceae bacterium
GACGGCAAGACCCTCGTCGAGGTCGTTTCCTGGTACGACAACGAGAATTCCTACACCAGCCAGATGGTCCGCACGATCAAGTATTTTGCCGAGCTTGGATGATATAAGCCGTCAGGCGGCCACACAGATGGCCACGCTTGCGCGGCCAGATGCGTGGACATCTGACGGCAAGACGACATGAGCAATACAGCGACGCGAAACCGCAGGTGAGCGGCGCGAATTGCGAATGGCGGCGCCGATCGCGAGAGCGCGAAGCGCGAAGCGATCGGCTTATATCAGAGAATAGTAAACAAGCGGTCCGGTCCCTTTGGACCGGGCCGCTTTAGTAATCAAAGGAGGTATCCCATGTCACTCAACAAGAAAACGGTGGACGATCTGTCCGTCAAAGGCAAGCGCGTCCTGGTGCGCTGCGACTTCAACGTACCGCTCAAGAACGGTGAGATCACCGATGAGACACGTATCGTCGCGGCTCTTCCCACGATCAACAAGCTGATCTCCGGCGGAGCGAAGGTCATCCTCTGCTCCCATCTGGGCAAGGTCAAGAACGGCCCCAACGAAGGCGAGAGCCTCGCACCCGTTGCCAAGCGCCTCTCCGAGAAGCTGGGCAAGCCTGTGAACTTCGTCGCCGATTACAACGTCACCGGTGACGCTGCCACCGCGGCTGTGAACGCGATGAACGAGGGAGATGTGGTGCTCCTGCAGAACACCCGTTTCCGCGGCAAGGAGGAGACCAAGCCCACCGAGGCCGGCGAGGCCTTTGCGAAGGAGCTTTCCGACCTCGCGGATGATTACGTCTGCGATGCCTTCGGTTCCTCTCACCGCGCCCATGCTTCCGTCTCTGTCGTCACCAAGTACATCAAGGAAAAGGGCGGCAACAATGCGGTCGGCTATCTGATGCAGAAGGAGATCGATTTCCTCGGCAATGCCGTGGAGAACCCGGTACGTCCTTTCGTCGCGATCCTCGGCGGTGCCAAGGTGGCGGACAAGCTCAATGTCATCAACAACCTGCTGGAGAAGTGCGACACGCTCATCATCGGCGGCGGCATGGCCTTCACCTTCTTAAAGGCGCAGGGCTGCGAGATCGGCAAGTCTCTGGTGGACGACGAGAAGCTCGACTACTGCAAGGAGATGATCGCCAAGGCGGAGAAGCTCGGCAAGAAGCTGCTGCTTCCGGTCGACACTGTTGTAGCGGATTCCTTCCCGGATCCCATCGACAATCCTTCCATCTCCGTGGCCACCGTTGATTCCGACAAGATCCCGGCCGACAAGGAAGGTCTGGACATCGGCGACAAGACCCGCGCTCTGTACGCGGATGCCGTGAAGACGGCCAAGACGGTTGTCTGGAACGGACCGATGGGCGTCTTTGAGAATCCGGTCCTCGCCGAGGGCACCAAGGCGGTCGCCAAGGCTCTCGCAGACACCGAAGCCACCACGATCATCGGCGGCGGCGACAGCGCGGCTGCGGTCAATCAGCTCGGCTTCGCGGACAAGATGAGCCATATCTCCACCGGCGGCGGCGCTTCCCTGGAATTCCTCGAGGGCAAGGAGCTTCCCGGCGTTTTTGCGGCTGATGATAAGTGATCGCTTAGCGAGGTTTTTTCTAGCTTAGCGATCACTTAGTTCCGTCGAGCGAAGCGAGAGCGGAACTTCCTTAAGGATTCAGAATCTGCTAAGCAGATTCGAGTCTGCTTATGAGCGCTATAGGAGCTGTCCCGCTTATGAGCAATGGGTGAAAGACGAAAGGAGTATATCATGTCAAGAAGAAGGATTATTGCAGGCAACTGGAAGATGAATAAGACCCCCAGTGAGGCGGTGGCCCTGTGCGCAGAGCTTAAGGACCTGGTGAAGAACGACGCGGTGGATGTCGTATACTGTGTCCCCGCCATCGATATCGTCCCGGTGGTCGATGCGGTCAAGGGCACGAATGTCCTGGTGGGCGCAGAGAATTTCTACATCGAGGACAAGGGCGCGTTCACGGGCGAGATCTCCGCTCCGATGCTCAAGGATGCCGGTGTCACCTACATCATCATCGGCCACTCCGAGAGAAGAGACATCTTCGGCGAGAATGACATCCTGATCAACGCCAAGGTAAAGAAGGCATTTGCGGCCGGCTTGAAGCCGATCCTCTGCTGCGGCGAGTCTCTGGCACTGCGCAAGGCAGGCACCTATGCCGACTGGATCAAGCGTCAGATCACCTGGGATCTGGACGGCGTGACCGCCGATCAGGTCAAGGACCTGGTCATCGCCTACGAGCCCATCTGGGCCATCGGAACGGGCGAGACGGCTACGGCAGATCAGGCACAGGAGGTCTGCAAGATGATCCGCGATCTGATCGCAGAGCTGTACGACGCTCCCACCGCGGAAGCGGTCCGCATCCAGTACGGCGGTTCCATGAACGCCGGCAACGCGGCGGAGCTGCTCTCCAAGCCGGACATCGACGGCGGACTGATCGGCGGCGCCTCCCTGAAGGCTGATTTCGGCAAGATCGTCAACGCTTGAAGACATCGATCCGGAAACTGTTAAGCTGGTACGACAAGAACAGACGGATCCTCCCCTGGCGGGAGGATCCGTCTCCTTATCATGTCTGGATCTCGGAGATCATGCTCCAGCAGACGCGCGTGGAGGCGGTAAAGCCCTATTATGAGCGGTTTCTGGAGGCGCTGCCGGATATCGCGGCGCTGGCGGCCGTCCCGGATGACGCGTTAATGAAGCTGTGGCAGGGACTGGGGTATTATTCCCGTGCGCGGAATCTGAAACGTGCCGCACAGATCGTCCTTGCAGAGTACGGCGGGGAGCTTCCCTCCGATCCGGAAAGCCTTGAGAAGCTCCCGGGGATCGGCTGCTATACCGCCGGCGCCGTCGCGTCGATCGCCTATGGAAGATGCTGTCCCGCGGTGGACGGCAATGCGCTGCGCATCTACACGCGGATGCACGCGGATCCCGATGACATCGGGAAAGAGCAGACAAAACGACGGATCCGGGATGCGATCGCGGCCGTCCTGCCACGGGAACCGTTTGCGGCGGGGCGTGTGAATCAGGCCCTCATGGATCTCGGAGCGACCGTATGTCTTCCGACGGGGCTGCCAAAGTGCGCGGAATGTCCGTGGAAGAGTCTCTGTCAGGCACACTTAAGGCGCTGCGAGACGGAGTTCCCCAGGTCGGCACCGAAGAAGGCCCGCCGCATCGAGGAGCGGACGATCCTTCTGATCGAGGATGCGGACCGGATCCTGATCCGCAGGAGACCGGACAGGGGCCTGTTGGCGGGGCTGTACGAACTGCCCGGTCTGGAGGGTCATCGGACGGAGAATGAGGTGCTCACCTGGTGCCGCGCGCAGGGGATCGAGCCGATCCGCATGACGCCGATTCCCCCCGCAAAGCACGTATTTACGCACATTGAGTGGCACATGACGGGGATGCGGATCCGGGTGGACGGCTTCGAAAATCTTTTTCCCGAAACCATCGGAGGTATCCTGGTCAACAAGGAGGAAATCGCAACAAGATATTCGATTCCAAGTGCTTTTTCAAACTACATATTGTATATCATGTGATTTTGAAAATAACGAAAATTTATATTTGACATTTCGTAATTCCGGTCGTAAAATAACGAATGTTACAGTTGCTATGAAGCGTGTTTTACCATCAGTTCGGGAGAAGCGAAAATGCCAAGAAAGGCAACGATCACACAGAAGGAAATTGTCGGAGCTGCGTTCAAGCTGACCAGAAAAGAGGGCTTTGAGGCAATCACGTCCCGAAAGCTCGCAGCGGCCGCCGGCTGTTCCACCCAGCCGATCTTTCGTATCTATGAGGGAATGGCTGATCTGAAGAAGGATGTCTATGAGAAGTCCGTGGAATTCTATGAGGAGTTCTACGCGGCCGCTGACAAGTCCCATGATATCCCGTTCGTGGATCTCGGACTCTGCTATATCAATTTCGCACAGAAGAACCCGCATCTTTTCCGCCTCCTGTTCCTCTCGGAGCGTGCGGAGGGCAGCAAGAGCATGTACGATCTGGTCAACGGAGACGGCGACCATATCGTGAAGGAGATCAACAAGGCTTCCGCCATGGGAGCACAGAATGTGCAGCATCTGTTCATGCAGATGTGGATCTTCATCCATGGGGCCGCCTGCATGGCGGTGTCCGGTGATTACGATCTCTCGGACGAGGATTCCATCGCGCTGCTGTCAGCCGCGTACCATTCCTTCTCGGGCGTCTGATCGAAAGGTCAGAGCATTGCGCCACATCATCGTCACAGGTTGCGGAGCCGCCGGTCTTATGGCGGCTTTTTCTGCGGCAGAGGAGGGGAGCAGGGTCACGCTCCTTGAGAAGAACGAAAAGCCCGGGAAAAAGATCTATATCACGGGCAAAGGCCGCTGCAATCTCACCAACGACCGTCCGGTCCGGGAATTCCTCCCCAATATTGTCACGAATCCCAGATTCTTATACCCGGCGCTCTATGGCTTTTCGCCGGAGGATACGATCCGTTTCTTCGAAGAGAGCGGCTGTCCGGTCAAGGTCGAGCGGGGGCAGCGCGCCTTTCCCGTATCCGATCATTCCTCCGATGTCATCCGCGCTCTCGTAAAGCGCTGTGAACAGGCGGGGGTGGCATCGCGCTTTCACACCGCGGTCCGCCGGGTGATCGTCAAGGACGGCCGGGCGGCCGGCGTCATCCTTAAGAGCGGAGAGGAGCTGTCCGCGGACGCGGTCATCCTGTGCACCGGAGGACTGGCATATCCCCAGACCGGATCCACCGGCGACGGGTACCGGATGGCGGAGGAGCTCGGTCACCGGATCGAGCCGCAGGAACCCTCTCTGGTGCCCTTTGAGATCCGGGAGGACTGGTGCCCTTCCCTGCAGGGGCTGACGCTTAAGAATGTGAGTCTCACCATGACGGCGGAGGGGATGAAGAAGCCTCTCTTTGCCGATCAGGGGGAGATGCTCTTCACCCATTTCGGTGTCAGCGGGCCGCTTGTATTATCCGCCAGTGCGCGGTATCATAAAGGCTTGAAGGGGGTGCGGCTCTCTGTCGATCTCAAGCCCGCACTGACACCGGAACAGCTGGATCAGCGGCTGGTCCGGACCTTTGACGAGGAGCACGGCAAGGCATTTAAGAATGCACTGGGTTCCCTTTTCCCGCAGAAGCTGATCCCGGTGATGACGTCGCTCTCCGGGATCGATCCGATGAAGCGGGCGGGGGAGATCACGAAGAAGGAACGGCTTGCTTTCGGGGGACTCATCAAGTCCCTGACCATGACGGTGTCCGGGACCCGCGGATTTGCGGAAGCGGTGGTCACCCGCGGCGGTGTGTCCGTGCGGGAGGTGGATCCGCATACGATGCAGTCGCGGATCGTACCCGGCCTCTATTTCGCCGGGGAGATCCTGGATACGGATGCCCTGACCGGCGGTTATAATCTGCAGACGGCCTGGTCCACCGGACGGCTCGCCGGCATCCATGCTGCACAGGAGCAGCGGTGACAGTGAAGGAAGCATTCACAGGACGCAGCCCTCATTCGCACACGGTCGCTGCACGGTGACGTGAAGAAAAGGAGGAACTTGCAATGAGTCAGATCGCAATCGACGGACCGGCCGGTGCCGGAAAAAGCACGATCGCCAGGAGAGTGGCGGCCCAAATGGGGTATATCTACGTCGACACCGGAGCGATGTACCGCGCGATGGCGCTCTTCATGCTGCGCGAAGGAGTGGAGCTCTCCGATGAGGCTGCGGTGGCGGCGGCTTCGGAGCGTGCCGAGATCACGATCCGCCATGAGGGCGGTGAGCAGGTGGTGGTGTTAAACGGGGAACCCGTGAACGGACTGATCCGGACGGAAGAGGTCAGCAAAGCGGCATCCGCCGTCAGTGTCTATCCGCCGGTCAGGGCGCGCCTGTTGACACTTCAGAGGCGGCTGGGAGAGGAGAACGATGTGGTGATGGACGGGCGGGATATCGGCACGGTGGTCCTGCCGAAGGCGGAGTGCAAGATCTTCCTGACGGCCAGCGCCGCAGTCCGTGCACATCGCCGCTATCTGGAGCTCACCGGAAGGGGTGAGGAGGCGGATGAGGCGCAGATCCTTAAAGATATCGAGGCACGGGATGCGCAGGACAGCACCCGCGCCGTCGCACCGTTAAAACAGGCGGAGGATGCCACGCTCGTTGACACTTCGGAGCTTTCCATCGAGGAGGTGACGGAGACCATCTTAAACATCTGCCGGGGAAGGTGAGGTCTGCGATGGAAGTGATCCTGGCGGAACATGCGGGCTTCTGTTTCGGCGTGAACCGCGCGGTCGACACGCTGAAGGAGGAGATCCGGCAGTACGGGGATGACGTCTCGATCTACACCTGGGGCCCCATCATCCACAACGAGGAGGTGGTCCGCTCCTTTGAGGAGCAGGGGGTCCGGGCGGTGGAGACCATCGGGGAGCTTCAGACCCTTGCCGATACGGCGCAGGGGAAGGAGCCCGGAATCGTCGTCATCCGTTCCCACGGGGTGTCCCGGGATGTGATGCAGGGGATCACGGAGCTGGGGTTCCGGGTCGTGGACGCCACCTGCCCCTTTGTGAAACGGATCCATCAGATCGTCGAGAAGGCGGGGGAGGAAGATAGGATCGTGATCGTCGTCGGGGATCCCGGGCATCCGGAGGTGCAGGGGATCGTCGGATGGTCGGCGGGAGAGGGGGCTGTGCGCGTCGTGGCGGACGTCAAAGCGGCGGAGGAACTGGATCTTCCACGGACAAGCCGCGTTACCATCGTGTCACAGACCACATATCGGGTTACAAAATTTCAAGAAATTGTTGAAATCATTAAACAAAAAGAGTATGATGTTAATATTGCGGATACGATCTGTAACGCGACGGAAGAGCGTCAGCGGGAGGCGGAAGCCCTTGCGGCAAGCGTCGACGCCATGATCGTGGTCGGCGGAGCGCATTCCTCCAATACGAGGAAGCTCTATGAGATCTGCGCACGTCTGTGTCCGCGGACGGATTTTGTCCATACCCCGGAGGATCTGCGGCTCACCTGGCCGTCATCGGTCCAAAGGGTTGGAATAACAGCGGGAGCGTCCACCCCGCAAAAGATCATTGAGGAGGTTGTGAATTATGTCAGAGGACAACAAGAGTTTCATTGACCTGGTGGATGAGTCGTTCAAAACGATACATACCGGGGAGATCGTCAAGGGGACGGTCATCGACGTCAAACCGGAGGAGATCATCTTAAACATCGGGTACAAATCCGACGGCATCCTGACGAGAAACGAGTATAGCAACGACAATTCGCTGGATCTGACCACGGTCGTCAAAAAGGGCGACGAGATGGACGTCAAGGTGGTAAAGCTTGGCGATTCCGAGGGAATGGTCATCCTGTCGTACAAGAGACTGGCTCTTGACCGCGGCAACAAGCGGATCGAGGATGCTTATAACAACAAGGAAGTCCTGACAGCAACGGTCGCGCAGGTTCTTGACGGCGGTCTGGTCGTTGTGGTCGAGGAAGTCAGGATCTTCATCCCGGCGAGCCTCGTGTCGGATGCCTATGAGAAGGATCTGACCAAGTATGCCGGCAAGGAGATCCAGTTCGTCGTCACGGAGTACAATCCGCGCAGACGCCGCTATATCGGTAACCGCAAGATGCTCATCCTCGAGGAGAAGGCGGAGAAGGCCAAGGCTCTGTTCGAGACCATCAAGGTCGGCGATATCATCGAAGGTGTCGTCAAGAATGTGACGGATTTCGGTGCGTTCATCGATCTGGGCGGTGCGGACGGACTGCTGCACATCTCCGAGATGAGCTGGGGCCGTGTCGAGAATCCCAAGAAGGTGTTCAAGGTCGGCGATTCCGTCAAGGTCCTCATCAAGAACATCGACGGATCCAAGATCGCTCTCTCCCGCAAGTTTGAGGATGAGAACCCCTGGAAGGATGCTTCCTCCAAGTATGCGATCGGCAATATCGTCACCGGCAGAGTCGCCCGTATGGCTGACTTCGGTGCCTTCATCGAGCTGGAGCCCGGGATCGACGCCCTTCTCCATGTATCGCAGATCGCCAAGGAGCATATCGACAAGCCTTCGGATGTCCTGACCACCGGACAGGAAGTGACAGCCAAGATCGTTGATTTCAACGAAGAGGATCGCAAGATCAGCCTGAGCATCAAGGAGCTCACATCGGACGGCGAGAGTGCTGCCGACGATGAGGCCGAGACCGTCAATATCGACGAAGTGATCGCCGGTGATGAGGCAGAGACAGCAGAGTAATTGACAGGAGACAGGACAGATGCCGATAGAACCCACCAAGCCGGATCCGGCGTACGAGAAGTTTAAGAAGCAGATCTTTGATCTGACGAAGATCGATCTGAGTGCCTACAAGGAAGCGCAGATGAAGCGCCGGATCAATGATATGATCCGCAAGAACAACTTCCCGGGGTATGACGCATTTGTTCAGGGCATCAAATCGGACAAGCAGCTCTTCAATGACTTTGTCGAGCATCTGACGATCAATGTTTCGGAGTTCTACCGCAATGTGGATCAGTGGAAGCTGATGGATGAGCAGATCATCCCGACCCTGATCGAGCGGTTCGGCAAGCGGTTAAAGATCTGGAGCGCCGCCTGCTCCACCGGTGACGAGCCTTACACCATCGTGATGCTGATGTCCAAGCATGTGCCGATGGCGGATATCAAGGTTCTGGCCTATGATCTGGACGCCGAGGCCCTTCGCAAGGCCAAGGCCGGTATGTATGACGCCAAGAGCGTGGCCGGGGTTCCGGCGGAGTTCAAGAGCAAGTTCTTCAAGAAGGAGGGCGAAAAATACGTCATCTCCGATGAGGTGAAGAAGCATGTGGAGTTCAAGCAGGCCAATCTGCTGCGCGATCCTTATCCCAAGGACTGCCACCTGATCGTCTGCCGCAACGTCCTCATCTACTTTACGGAGGAGGCCAAGGACAAGATCTTCCGCGACTATTTCGCTTCCCTTAAGCCGCAGGGATTCCTCTTCATCGGCAGCACGGAGCAGATCGTGCAGTACAAGGATGTGGGCTTCACCCGGAAGGGATCCTTCTTCTACGAGAAGCCGGCTATGTGATCGGTTCCTTGCGGGAACCTGACAGAAACCAGGACAGGACATGGAGCAGGTATTGTTCCATGTCCTCTTTTTGTTCCCCGGGATAGGAAATAAACCGTCGATGATCCCGCCAGGAGATGCGAAAGACCGGGGTGCGCTCCGGGTAGCCCGGGAAGACTTCGGCGGGTTTGGAATCCCGCTCCGCTGAAACGGCAAGGACCGGCAGGAACATGCCGCTCTTTTTCGTGTAGCAGGTGGTCACCGTGGCCTGCACCCGGTGGGAGCGCTCGACGAAGGAGGAGACGCTCTTGTGGATCGCCTCGTCTTCCATCGGCAGATAGTAGTAATCCTGCGGATTCGGGTAGAAAAACTTAAGCTCCTCCGTGAGGATCGGCGCTCTGAGCCGCCCGTGATCACCGGAGAGCCACAGATAGATCCCGTCCCGGTGGACAAAGAGGGGGGCGGCAAAGGTGCGGTCCTTCAGTGTGAAGTCCAGAAAAACCTCTCTGGCCGTGCCGGTGTCTTCCGACCGCCAGGGGCGGTACTCCTCCGTGCGGATCCCCGAGAGGGAATATGCGATACATGCCGGTCTCATCTGTTCACTCATGGTCCCATTATACCATCGGAGCGAACTTTTTTCGGTGAAATATGGATATTTCTCAGGGCCAGGAGTATAATCGTTTTGGCAGTTTTCGCGAAAACCGCCCAATCTGACGATCAGACAAGGCAAAGAGGTAGGAGATGGCAAATCGAACTTTTTTTGGTGGGATCCATCCTTATGAGGGAAAAGAACTCACGAAGGACAAACCCATCAAGACCATTCAGCCGGGAAGCGAGATGGTCTATCCGCTCTCGCAGCATATCGGTGCACCGGCAAAACCCATTGTCAACAAAGGAGATCATGTGCTGACCGGCACGAAGATCGCGGAAGCGGGAGGCTTTGTCTCCGCTCCCATCTATTCGACGGTCTCCGGCACGGTGAAATCCATCGAGAAGCGCCGGGTCGTGACCGGCGGGATGATCGATTCCATCATCATCGAGAATGACGGCCTCTACGAAGAGGTGGAGTGGCCGCAGATGAAGCCCTTCGAGGAGATGACCACGGAGGAGAAGATCGGTCTCATCCGGGAGGCCGGCGTGGTCGGCATGGGCGGTGCGGGCTTCCCGACCGCTGTGAAGCTCTCCCCCAAGGAGCCGGATAAGATCGACTATGTCATCGCCAACTGTTCGGAGTGTGAGCCGTACCTGACCTCGGACTACCGCCGCATGATCGAGGAACCGGAGCTGTTGATCGGGGGCCTTAAGGTGGCGGTGAGTCTCTTCCCCAATGCGCACGGGATCCTGGCGGTCGAGGACAACAAGATGGATGCGGCGCGGATCCTGGGTGATATGGTCAAGGACGATCCGAAGATCACGGTCAAGGTCGTACAGACCAAATACCCGGAGGGGGCGGAGCGGATGCTCATCCATGCCTGCACCGGCCGGGATATCAATTCTTCCATGCTGCCCGCGGATGCCGGCTGCATCGTGGACAATGTCGACACGCTCTGTGCGGTCTACCGCGCGGTGACGGAGGGGCGGCCGCTCATGGAGCGGATCGTCACGATCACCGGCGATGCCATCACGGATCCCTGCAACTACAAGGTCCGCATCGGGATGAACTATCGGGATCTCATCGAGGACGCCGGCGGTTTCGTCAAGGAACCGGCCAAGATCATCTCCGGCGGCCCGATGATGGGATTCGCCATCTTTGATCTGGATGTGCCGACGACCAAGACGGCCTCGGCCATCACGTGTCTTACCCGGGACGCGGTGGCGGAGCTTGCGCCGAGCGCCTGCATCAACTGTGCCAAGTGCGTGGATGTCTGCCCGGAGCGCCTGATCCCCAAAAACCTGGCGGACGCGGTCGAGAACGGGCAGGAAGAGCGTTTCCTTAGGGAATACGGCATGGAGTGCTGCGAGTGCGGCTGCTGCAGCTATATCTGCCCCGCGAGACGGCAGCTCACACAGCTCATCAAGGGCATGCGCAAGATCCAGCTTGCGAAGAGGAGGAAATAGCACCCATGAGTGACAATAATCTGCGAAGAGTTTCATCCAATCCGCACGTGCGCAGTGCGGTGACGACCTCCAATATCATGTTCTGGGTCGTGATCTCCCTCCTTCCGTCGGCGGGATACGGCGTGTACCGGTTCGGCTCAAATGCCCTGATCATCCTGCTTTTGTCGGTCGCAACGACCGTGGTGACGGAGTTTCTCTATGAGAAGCTGATGAAGAAGCCCGTGACGATCGGTGATTTTTCCGCCGTGGTGACGGGACTTCTGCTGGGAATGAACCTTCCCAGCACCGTGGTGTGGTATGTTCCGGTGCTTGGCGGTATCTTCGCGATCATCGTCGTGAAGATGCTCTTCGGCGGTCTCGGGCAGAACTTCATGAACCCCGCGCTCGGGGCAAGATGTTTTCTGCTGATCTCCTTCCCGGCCGCGATGACGAATTTCCCGCTCGATGCCGTATCTACCGCGACACCTCTCGCCATGATCAAAAACGGCGAGCCGGTGAACGTATTGAACATGGTGACCGGCAATATCTCCGGTACGATCGGTGAGACCTCGATGATCGCCATCGTGATCGGCGCCTGCATCCTGATCCTGCTGGGGATCATCGACCTCAGGATCCCGGGAAGCTATATCGTATCCTTTGCGGTCTTTGTCGTGATCGTGCAGTTATTCCGCGGCAACGGCTTCAATCCGGCCTATCTCTCCGCGCAGCTCGCCGGCGGCGGCCTGATGCTCGGTGCCTTTTTCATGGCGACGGACTATGTCACGAGTCCCATCACCAGCTCCGGGAAATACATCTACGGGATCTTTCTGGGGATCATGACGGGGGTCTTCCGCATGTTCGGCACGAGTGCGGAGGGGGTCTCCTACGCGATCATCCTGGGGAATCTCCTGGTCCCCCTGATCGAGAAATGGACGCTTCCGCGTGCATTCGGCATCAGGAAGCCCGTGAAGGAGAAAAAGGAGGTGCAGAAGGCATGAAGGAAACGATCAAAAATGCTCTGATCCTCTTCGTCATCACACTGGTGGCCGGGGCACTGCTGGGGATCGTCTATGAGGTGACCAAGGAGCCCATCCGCGTACAGAAGGCGCTGGCGGAGCAGAGGGCCAACCAGGAAGCCTATCCCTCCGCCACCTTTACCGAATACGAAGCCTTTGACAAGGCAGAGGCGGATGCGATCCTCGCGGGTGACGAGAATTACGCCAAGGTTTCGATCGATGACGTCAAGGTCGCGGAGATCGGCGGAGCGCCGGTGGGATATGTACTGCAGATCACTTCCATGGGGTACGGGGACGATATCACCTGGACACTCGGGATCACGAATGAGGGGCAGGTGAACGGTATCTCCCTCATCTCCATCAACGAGACACCGGGACTCGGCATGAACGCGGAGAAGGTCCTGGTCCCTCAGTTCGACGATGTGGATATCCCGCCGTCACTTTTCACGGTGATCCGTTCCACGGACACGCTGCCGGAGACGATCGATGCGATCTCGGGTGCGACGATCACCACGCGTGCCATCACCAACGGGGTCAACGCGGGGCTGGCATATTATGAACAGGTGCTGTCCGGATCGGATCTGACGGGGAGCCTGTCAGACTCAGACGACGGAAAGGAGGTGTCCTGATGGACGCGGCAGATAAGAAGGGGGCGCTTGGAATGAAGGCGGACTCCCCCGGCGAGCGGTTCTTTAACGGCCTGATCGCGGAGAATCCCACTCTGGTCCTGATGCTCGGCATGTGCCCGACGTTAGCGGTGACGACCTCCGCCACCAACGGCTTGACCATGGGACTGGCGACAACGGCGGTCCTTGCCCTTTCCAACCTGATCATCTCGCTCCTTCGGAAGGTCATCCCGGACACGGTGCGCATTCCGTCCTTCATCGTGGTCATCGCGTCCTTCGTGACGCTGGTGCAGCTTCTGATCCAGGCCTATCTGCCGGCGTTGAACGACGCGCTCGGGGTCTACATCCCCCTCATCGTCGTCAACTGCATCATCTTCGGCAGAGCGGAGGCCTATGCCTCCAAGCACGGCGCGATCCCTGCCTTCTTCGACGGACTCGGCATGGGACTCGGCTTTACCTGCGCCATCACGGTCATGGGATTCTTCCGGGAGTTCATCGGCGCGGGAACCGCTTTCGGCGTGCAGCTTCTGGGGGACGGGACCATCATCCCGGGCCCGGTGGGGGCCTTCCTCGGCATGTATCAGCCGGTCTCGATCTTCATCATGCAGTCGGGGGCGTTCTTTGTGCTGGCCTTCCTGATTGCGGCCATGAACCGCATCAAGAGACGGAGGGCGCAGAAGGGTAAGGATGTGTCAAAGTTCCGCGACACGACAGATACGGATGTGCTGGTCACGGATGCGGCACAGAACGGAGGTGAAGCATGAGTGCGACGATCGCGGTTCTCTTTTCCATCATGGTGACCTCGGCACTGGTCAATAACGTGGTGCTGAGCCAGTTCCTGGGGCTGTGTCCGTTCCTCGGCGTATCCAAAAAGGTCAGCTCGGCGGCCGGTATGGGCGGCGCCTGCATCTTCGTCATCACGGTCGCCTCGGCGGTCTGCGGAGTGATCTACCGGTTCCTCCTGCTCCCGCTCGATCTGACCTACCTGCAGACGATCGTCTTCATCCTCGTGATCGCCATGCTGGTGCAGTTTGTTGAGATGTTCCTCAAGAAATACGTGCGGTCCCTGTATCAGGTGCTGGGCGTCTACCTGCCTCTGATCACCACCAACTGCGCGGTGCTGGGCGTGGCTCTCTTAAATGTGCAGAATGAATACAATATCCTGGAGGGGATCATCTGCGGGTTTGCCACGGCGGTCGGTTTCACCATCGCGATCGTGATCCTGGCGGGACTTCGTGAGAAGATGGAATTCAACGATGTGCCGGAGTCCTTCAAGGGAATGCCGATGGTGCTTCTGACAGCGGGACTGATGGCCATCGCGTTTGTCGGTTTCTCGGGACTTCGCGGATAAACAGGTAAGGAGCGTACTATGGTACAGGGTGTGATCTTATCGGTTGCGATCGTTGCGGGAGTCGGGATTCTGATCGGACTCTTTCTCGGTATCGCGTCGAATAAACTGCATGTAGAGGTAGATGAAAAGGAAGTGGCGGTCCTGGCGGCTCTTCCGGGGAATAACTGCGGCGGCTGCGGTTTCCCGGGCTGTTCCGGACTGGCGGCAGCCATTGCGAAAGGGGAAGCGCCGGTGGGGCAGTGCCCGGTCGGCGGGGAGCCGGTGGCGGCTGTGATCGCCGGGATCATGGGCGTGGAAGCGGGAAAAGAGGACAGGAAGGTCGCTTATGTGCATTGTCAGGGCACCGCGGACAACGCCGAAGTGAAATACGAATACGTCGGAGCACCGGACTGCCGCGTCATCGATCAGGTCCCCGGCGCGGGCCCCAAGGCCTGCGAGTACGGATGCCTGGGGGGCGGGACCTGCGTGAGTGTCTGTCAGTTTGACGCGATCCATATCGTGAACGGCGTGGCCCTCGTGGACAAGGAGGCCTGCAAGGCCTGCGGAAAGTGCGTGGACATCTGCCCGCGGCATCTGATCGATCTGGTGCCGTATTCCATGACGCAGGCGGTGGCCTGCCGGTCGAAAGACAGAGGACCGGTCGTCATGAAGGCCTGCAAGGTCGGCTGCATCGGCTGCGGGATCTGTGTGAAGAACTGCCCGGCGGGAGCGATCACGCTCGAGGACAACGTGGCGCGGATCGATCAGGAGAAGTGTCAGCACTGCGGTGTCTGCGTCGAGAAATGCCCCAGGAAGGCCATCTCCAAGGTGGAGGCATGAGGAGGCGCTTTCTGTCCGCTGTCTGTATCCCGGCGCTTGCCTTAAGTCTCTTATCCTGCAGTGCCGTTCCGACAACCGGACAGACGCAGGAGGCGGTCACGGCGCTCACGGCGGAGGATCCCTCGCCCGCGCAGGCCGAGACACCGGAGGCCGCGGAGTCGGAACCGGATGAGACGCAAGCGGAGGTGACGCAGCCGGAACAGGCGGTTTCCGAGCCTGCGGGATCAGAGGAAGAAGAGATGACAGAGCAGGGATCCGGGGCCGGATCGGAGCAGACGGCTGCAGTCGAGCGGTATGCCATCATGAAGAGAGTCCTTCCGGAGAGTGAGGCACTGTCCTTTACGAGGAGTCTCGGTGCCGGCTGGAATCTCGGCAATACCCTGGACGCCTATCAGGACGGCTCCCTTGCCAAGGATCTCTCGGATGAATTAAAGACCGAAACCTGCTGGCAGCCGGTCGCGACGAACCGGGAGATCTTTGCGGCGCTCAGGGAGGCCGGGTTCTCCTCTGTGCGCATCCCCGTCAGCTGGCACAATCATATCGCGGATGCGAGCGGCACGATCTCTCCGGTCTGGCTGGACCGGGTGAATCAGATCGTCGACTGGGCGCTGGAAGCGGATCTCAAGGTCATCCTCAATATCCATCACGACAATCATCCGGAGGCGAAGGGCCTGTATCCGGATCAGGCGCATCGGGCGCAGTCGGTGAAATATGTCGGCGCCGTCTGGCAGCAGGTGGCGGAGCGCTTTAAGGACTATGACGACCGGCTGATCTTTGAATCCATGAATGAACCCCGCCTCGTGGGGGAAGCGAGCGAATGGTGGTTCGATGTAAATGACCCCGCCGCCGAGGTGCGGGAATCCATCGCCGTCATCAACGAACTGAACCAGCTCTTCGTGGACACCGTCCGGAGCGTGGAGGGATCTCACCGCACCTGTTACCTCATGTGTCCCGGGTACTGTGCCTCACCGGACGGAGCTCTCTGTGAGGACTTTGTCCTTCCCGCGGATGCGGAGGATATCAGGGATCATCTGATCATCTCCGTCCACGCCTACACCCCGTATCATTTCGCACTGGAGGAAAACGGGACGGCCGGTTTTGATCCCTTCTACAGCGCGGATACACAGGAGATCAGGACCTTTCAGTACCGGCTCTATGAGAAGTATGTCAGTAAGGGGATCCCGGTGGTGATCGATGAATTCGGCGCCAGGGACCGGGACGGCAATCTGGAAGCCCGCGCCTCCTTTGCCGGATACTATACGGCCAGTGCCGCCGCCAACGGCATGCCGGTCTTCTGGTGGGACAACGGCGCCTTCTCCGGCAGCGGGGAGGTCTTCGGTATCCTGGATCGTGAGACCGGCGAGTGGAAATGTCCGGAGATCCGTGATGCCATCGTCAGTCACGCGATCGGGAGGGAGTGAGGGCGGAATATCCCGCAAGATCTTCCGGGAAGCCTGCGGTGCGGATCTGCTCTCCCTCTGCAGTGATGAACAGGGCTTCGGTATCGGGCAGGCTCTCGATGAGGGCCTGTCCTTTTTCTGCGCCCAGGACGAGGCAGGCGGTGGAGAGGGCGTCGCCGTCGGCGGAATCCGCAGAGAGGATCGTGACGGAGGAGAGACCGCTGTCGGCGGGATAGCCGGTCGATGGATCGAGGATGTGGTGGTAGCGCACGCCGTCCTCCTCGAAATAGCGCTCGTATATCCCGGAAGTGACGACACTTTGATCGGACAGCGGGATGGTCAGGATGACAGAGGATTCCCCGCCGGAGCCGGGATCCCGGATCCCCACCCGGAAGGGAGAGCCGTCGGGTCTTGCTCCGATGAGCAGGACGTTGCCGCCGAGATTGATCACCGCACTCGTGACCCCTTCTCCCGTCAGATATTCCTTCAGCCGGTCCGCGGCGTAGCCTTTGGCGATCCCGCCGAGATCCAGTCTGGCGTCCGGATCCTCTGGGGAGCTATGTGAAAGGGCCTCTGCAACCGCTTCCCGGGTGGGAACGGGCCCCGGAGGATCACCGCCGATATTCCACAGATCGATGAGACATCCCAGCGTCGGGGAGAAGGCACCGTCCGTCCGGGCCTGCCAGGAGAAGGCCCTTTCGGTCAGAGCGAGGAACTCCGGATCGACATCGGCTGACCGGAGACGAGCCGTCAGAGACCCCTCCCCCGGGTCGGCGTGATTGAAGCGCCAGAGGACCGCGCGTTCATCATGGGCCGAAAAGACCTCGCGGTCATAGTGCGTAAGCAGCTCCGTGCAGCGGTCCAGCAATCGCTCCCCGTCCTTGCGGGGGATATCATAGAGGGTGACGGAGACGACCGTATCAAAGCAGAAATCCGTCCGGGAGACCGGTTCCTCCCTCCTGCCGCAACCCGTCAGGATCATCGGGAGGGTAAGGGCTGTTAAGAGGCAGAAGGCAAGCTTTTTGACGGTCGTCGATGCAGAATAGACATTTTTCATGGCAGTATCAGTATATCCTTTTTTTTCTCGATTGTCTGTTCCTTTTTTGGGGGAAAAGGTGTATAGTGTTACAAAATCAAATGAGGTACAACAGAAGTGACTGCCCCGCCGACGGACCTGACAGCGGAGCGGGGCTTGGGAGGCGCCGGTAACAGCCGGCGTCTTTTGGCGGTTTCGTGCCGATGCACCGGGACCGCGGGAGTCCCCGGGAACCTTCGGGTCGGAAGGCCGGGGATCTCCGGTAAGAAAGCAAGTGACAGTTATGAATGATAACGAGAAGCAGACATCATCGGTTATGATCAAAATCGCATCTTTCATTGTAGACAAGAGAATGCTCTTTTTCCTGATCTACATCATCGCTCTCATCTTTTCCTTCTTTTCCTCCAACTGGGTGAACGTGGAAAATGATCTGGCGGCCTATCTCTCCGGCGACACGGAGACCAGACAGGGGCTGGATCTGATGGAGGAACAGTTCACCACCTTCGGCACCGCCAAGGTCATGGTGGCGAACATCACCTGGGAGGAAGCCCGGATGCTGAAAAACCGGATCGCCGAGATGGACGGTGTCCAGTCCGTCGGCTTTACGGAGGAAACGGAGGAGGAGAAGGAGTTCGTCAAGCACTACAATGACGGCGGAGCTTTGTATTCCCTCACCTTTAACTACGATGAGGACGATCCCCGTGCACTGGAGTCCTTAAATAACGTTAAGAGCGAGCTCTCCTCCTATGATCTCTACGTCTCCACCAGCCTGGGCAATCAGCAGGCGGAGATCATCGAGAACGAGATGAAGACGATCATCGCACTGGTCGCCGTGGTCGTGGTGGGGGTCCTGCTCTTTACCAGTGAGTCCTTCGGGGAGATCCCGGTGCTGGGTCTCACGTTCCTTGTTTCCATGCTGTTAAACGGCGGTACGAATTTCTTCTTCGGGACGATCTCCTTCGTCTCCAATTCGGTCTCCTCCATCCTGCAGCTGGCGCTGTCGGTGGACTATGCCATCATCCTGTGTAACCGCTACAAGGAGGAGTATGCGGGCGGGCTTTCCGTCCGCGATGCCTGTATCGTGGCGCTCTCCAAATCGATCCCGGAGATCCTCTCCAGCTCCCTGACCACGATCTCGGGCCTCTTCGCGCTGGTATTCATGCACTACAAGATCGGCGCGGATATGGGCATCATCCTGATCAAGGCGATCCTCTTGTCGCTCCTGACCGTCTTCACGCTGATGCCGGGTCTCATCGTGCTGTTTTCCGGTGTCATGGAGAAGACGAAGCACAAGAGCTTTGTCCCGAAGATCACGGTGGTGGGGAAATTCGATTATCTCACCCGCGCGATCATCCCGATTCTCTTTGTCGGTGTCTTTGTGATGGCGTTTCATTTTTCCAAGAGCTGCCCCTATGTTTACGGATACTCGACACTTTCCACGCCGGTCCTGAACGAGGTGCAGATCTCGGACAATCTGATCACCGACACCTTCGGACGGGAGAATCTCCTGGCGGTCGTCGTCCCGGGGCATGATCATCCCAGTGAGAAGAAATTTCTGGAGGCGCTGACGGCGCGACCGGAGGTGCATCACTGCCAGGGGCTGGCCAACACCGAGGCGATGGGCGGCTACATGCTGACCGACACCCTGACGCCCAGACAGCTCTCGGAGCTCGTCGGGGTCGATTTCGAACTGATCGAGCTGCTCTACAGCGCCTATGCCGCGGAGCAGGAGGAATACGGCCGCATCATCGGCGGGATCTCGTCCTACAAGGTCCCGCTCATGGACATCCTGATGTACATCTATGAAAAGGTGGAGGAGGGATATGTCACCCTCGATCCCGATGTCTACCGCACCCTTTCGGACGCATACGAACAGATCTCCAACGGGCGCAAGCAGCTGGAGGGACCCGATCATGACCGCATCCTGGTCTACTTAAATCTCCCGGAGGAGAGCGATGAGACCTTCGCGTTCATCGATGAGATCCACACCATGGCCGCGGAATACTACGATGACCAGCCGGTTCTGGTGGTCGGGGAATCCACCAGCCAGAAGGACCTGCGGGCGAGCTTTGAGACGGATAACCTGATCGTCTCCATCGTATCGGTCCTGTTTGTCCTGGTGATCCTGCTGTTCACCTTTAAGTCCGCCGGCATGCCGGTCCTGTTGATCGCGGTGATCGAGGGAGCGATCTTCATGAACTTCTCCTTCCCGACCATCATGAAGGAAAATATCTTCTTTATGGGGTACCTCATCGTGAGTTCCATCCAGATGGGTGCGAACATCGATTACGCCATCGTGATATCGAGCCGCTACACGGAGCTGCGCAAGACCATCGACCGGAAACAGTCCATCATCGAAGCCTTAAACTTCGCCTTTCCGACGATCATCACCTCCGGTTCCATGATGATCCTGGCCGGTGTCTTCCTGTCTCAGATCACATCGGACCCCTGTATCGCCGGCATCGGTGAATGCCTGGCGCGCGGGACTTCGATCTCCGTCGTGCTCGTCATGTTCGTGCTGCCGCAGATCCTGCTCATCGGGGACCGGATCATCCAGAAGACGGCCTTTGATGTCGCCATGCCGGTCCGTACCAGGGAGGAACATGGCACGATCATGGTGAACGGCGCGATCCGCGGCACGGTCAACGGCACGGTCATCGGCACCATGAACGCCGTGGTGCGCGGGGAGGTCAAGGCGGTGGTCGTATCGGGCACCATGGAGAACGCCTCTCAGGAGGCCCTCAAGCCGGCGCAGGCCATCGAGGATAAGATGTTTGCGTATCGCAAGGACGAGGAGGCGGAACGCACGGTCGTTGCGGAGCAGGGGGAAGACCCATCGCCCGGCGGGAAGGAAGAGACGGATGAGCGGGAAGCTGCGGATCCCGGGGAGAAAGGAGGGAAAGATGCGGGTAAGAAAGACTGATCGCGTTCGGATCGCATGCACGCTCCTTCTGTCCGTGCTCTCTCTCCTGACACTTCAGATAGCGGTCCCGGTCCATGCGGAGGAGGAAGCGGCATCCGTCCCGGATTACATGATCCGGAGCGCGGAGGATTGGGAGGAGTTCGCGAGACTCACGCACTCCGATATCTGGTCCATGGGAAGAAGGGTGATCCTGGAGACCGATCTCACGCTGACCGGTCAGGAGACCCCGTGTATCCTGTATTTTGCGGGGACCCTGGAGGGCAGAGGGCACACGATAAACGGCGTCACCATCCGTACCGGCGGGAGTCATTCGGCACTTTTCGAGGAGCTCTCGCAGGACGGGACGATCCGGGATCTCAAGGTGATCGGCGCGGTCCTGCCGGAGGAACGGGGGATCTCGGTGGGCGGGATCGTCGGGATCAACCACGGAACTATCGAGAACTGCTCCTTCCGGGGGAGCGTCAGCGCGCATGATCATATCGGCGGGATCGCGGGGATCAACGCCGAGGGAGGGAGTATTAAAAAGTGTGTGACGGAGGGGATCGTGGAAGGGGATACCACCATCGGCGGTATCGTCGGCGAGAATGCCGGAATGGTCTCCGACTGCGCGAACGCGGCGCAGGTCAACACAGTCTACACGGATGTCCCTTTCTCTACCGATGAGATCACGATCACCATCGACGAGATCTTAAAGACCGGCCGCGTGACGACGCCGAACAATGTGATGCAGAAAAGCGACATCGGCGGGATCGCGGGATACAATACCGGAGAGATCCTCTCCTGTACCAACCGGGAGAAGGTGGGTTACGAGCATGTGGGCTTCAATATCGGCGGGATCGCGGGCCGTTCCATCGGCCGCATCCGGACCTCCCGCAATGAGGGGGAGATCCTCGGACGCCGAAATGTCGGCGGGATCGTGGGACAGCAGCAGCCGGATCTGGAGATCAGCTTTACCAGTGGAAAACTCGGGGAGATCGATAAAGCACTGGATACCCTCGGCAGCACCATCGACAGCACCCTTTCCCAGACGGAGGGGTATACGGATGACACCAGCCGGAGGCTGCTGCAGATCTCGGGGTTGATCGATAACGCCAAGGGGGATGTCAAGACCCTGACGGACGACGCCACCTATCGTGCGGATGAGGCAGCGGCGCGGGCCAATGCCGCCACCTCTGCCATGCAGTCCTCCCTGTCGGATTTTTCCGAGGCAAGCCGCAGGATCGCGGATTATGCCGACCGGGTCAGCGGTGCGGGCGGAAGGTTCTCCGACGCGCTGGGAGCGTATCTGGACAAGGTGCAGCTCTCGGAGGAAGACCGGAAGGAAGTGGATAAGGAGCGCAAGCGTCTGATCAAGGCCATGGACGGCCTGAGCGAGATCGAGGAGGAACTGAAGGAGGCCCTGGAGAGCGGCGCCTCCATCGATGCTTCCACGGTGCGGGAGAAGCTTTCGGAAGTGGCGGGCTACACCTCCGATATGACGGAATCGCTCGTGAAGATCGAATCCATCCTGAAGAAATATGCGGAAGCGGGCGAGGACCACAAGGAGGTGGATGAAACGGCGGATGCGCTGGGAGATCAGCTGACGAAGACGCCGGATGTCGATCCGCTCATCGCGGATGCGCTCCAGAGGATCGCCAATACGGATCTCACGGTACACGGTGTGAGCGATACGGCCAAAACGGCGGGGAACGATCTCTACAGCACCATCGATCAGATCGTCGCGCTCTCGGATTCGCTCAATGTAAGCCTCAAGGATGCCACCTCCGGGACCGTGGGAAATCTCAAATCCATCAACGATCAGATGGCGAATATCGAGGATCTCATGCAGGAAGCGCTGGAGGAACAGCTCAACCGGAGCCTGGATCCGGCGGATTACACCTCGGATATTTCCGAGGAGAAGCTCACGGAGGCGGTCCGCGGCAGGGCGACCGGCTGTGTCAATGCCGGACAGGTGGAGGCGGACGGAGATGTCGGCGGGATTGCCGGCCTGATGGGCGTTGATATGGAATTCGACCCGGAGCGGGAGGTGTCGACCCTCTCCAATCGCACAACGAATGCGCAGATGCTGGAGACGGACATCATCGACGGCTGTACGAACGACGGAACGGTGATCTGCCGGGGGAATTACACCGGCGGGA
>JAFPTK010000032.1 GCA_017400305.1 Lachnospiraceae bacterium
ATACAGTACGACACCGACCGCCGTAAGGATCAGGATCATTAAGAGCAGGAATACGATGAAACCTCCCGCATGACTCTTACGGCGTCTTTTTCTCTTTCTGCGTCTTACGGGATGATCAGAATAATAATTACTCAAAAGAAACCTCTGATAACAAGTATACTAATAAGTCAAACAGAACCGACCCCGTTGGCTCAAAAAATGAGTCAAACAGAACCGTCCCCATTGACTCCAAGTGCAACTATTCGTTAAACCTGTATTTTGCGAATAGTTGTATCCCTACTTCTCATAGAACTTCATCTGCAGATAGATCGGATCCGGCAGGGACATACCGGCTTTCTGCAGTTTGGCCTGCAGGGTCTGCATCGGCTTCAGCTTCTGTGCACAGTGGAAATCATGCTGCTTGATGAATTCGGCAAACTGCGGATTGTCTTTGAGTTTTTCGCGCAGATCTTTGGTAAAGGGACAGAATTTGAACAGGATCTCCCGGGCATGCTTGTTGAGCCGCAATGCGCCGGCTGCTTCGTATTTGATATAGGTCAGATAATCCGCCAGGAAGATCTTTTTGAAATTGTTGGAATTGTTCTTAAGCGCAATGGAGAGCTTTTCCTTGGTCTCTGCGGTCATGGAGGAATTTTTGCGATAAAACTGCAGATAATCGCAATACATGGAGGTCAGGGAAGGATCCGTGATATCATTCCAGTGAACCCCCTGCTCTGTCTTGCACATCTCCCAACGGAATTCGGCGAAGAGCTTCGTAAAGGAGTCCTCCACATTCTCCGTATGGAAGATGGAGATGACCATACGTGCGGGGGTTGTGCGCTTGTGGGAATCGATCTCCTGCCACAGGGATGCCCGGGAACCGATATTGGGCATCAGGATGATATACGGCAGGATCTCCTCATCCAGATAAAAGGAATTGAGACCGACCTCCGGCAGAGATACCACGCTCTGGCGGTAAAAGGCACGGAAATCGATGCTGCGGATGCGCTGCAGTTCTCCCTCCACGCGTTTGGCACTGAGAAATGCCTGTTCCAGCGGTTTGATGACATTTTCCTTGTCAAACACCGGGACAAAGGTCGTGATCCGTCCGAAGGTGATGCGGTTGGCTGTCGCAAAGAGATTTTTGACCTCAAATTTCAGCCGGTCGATGAGACTGTTCATCAGACGCTTGACATCGGCGTCCCGAATGTCGCCGTTACGCTTGCAGTCCGCGAGATAAGCCGGATAATCCAGGTCAAATTCATTTTTGGAGGGCATCTCCTGCCCGCTGTATACGAGCCGCAGCCATTCATAGCCGGAGATGGCGTAGCGGCTTGCACCGATGCGGTAGGTTTCTGCGATGGCAGCGAGCTTCCGGGTATTCTCCTCTCCTGCCAGATCCTGTTCGACATAACCGAACAGCAGGAACATCCGGACGCCCAGCGGGATCATTTCCCAGCGGACGTCGTAGCTCCGTAAGAAGGTGTAGACATAGATCTCGTAAAAGACATCCGTGAGATCGCGGCGGATCTTTCTCGCCACGTCATCTCCGCCGTAGGGATCCGCCTGTCTCTTAAACAGTGTCAGACTCTCCTTAAATCGCAGGAAGGATTCCGGATTCGGCCGGGCAAATGCTTCGAGCGCGGCCAGGCAGTCTGTCACGGAAGCGTCCAGCTCCTCTTCTGCCGCCCCCTCTCCTGCCGCTTCAGTGGAAGCGGTATCCGGATCCTTCTTTTTGCGCAGGGCATCCAGTTCTTTCTGGAATTCCGCGGAGGTCTCCCGGATATCATCCAGGTAATCAAAGATCAGGGTGAGGAATTCTCTGGTCTCCAGTGCGTAGGTATTGATGGTGAGTCCCAGCCCCAGACCGATACTGGGGATCGTAAAGATCTCTTTTTTGAGTTTCTCGGAATGGGAATACAGATCGTCGATGAAGTCCCGATGCCAGCCGCGGGCCGGATCCAGCATCATCGGCGGCTCGATCTTTTCAACCTCCGGAAAGGAGGAAGGTTTCACACCGGCGGCGATGGAAAGCTTCGGATATGCCTCATACGCCTCGCGGATCCGGGTCTGCTCGGAGCGGGCATATTCCATCGCTTCCAGAGCGGCTCTCTGGAAATTGTAGGCGAAACGCGTGCAGCTGGTGACCAGCATGGACAACAGCTTGGGATTTGCCTTGAATAACGCGACAAGATCAGCTTCATTGATATAGGGATAGGAAAAGATCGTCACCTCGTCCGTCGCCTCATAGGTCATGGTATAGAGACGGTCCGGGCACTCACCGATGCCGATGATGCTGCCGGCAGGCAGATCGAAGGAGACGACATCCCCTTTGGAGGCACGCACGGTGCCTTTTGCGATGATATCCAGTGTGTGGACCACATCGGAATCACACTCATATAGGATCGCACCGGCTGCGATTACTCTGTTATTTGCCATCTTGAAGCTCACTCTCCTGCCGCTTACGGTCGTTTTCGATCCATTCATCGAGGGTAAGCGGTGTATAATCCGACAACATGCAGAAACAATTGATCATCTGACAGGGGATATGGTACGCCTCGCTGTCTCCGGTGGTCCTGATCGTTTCCCTGGTCTGCCGAATAAATCTGCGCATCAGGATCTCGTCGGTAGTCAGATGCACATGTCCGTAGAGCATCCAGGTCTTATTGGGCATTTCGTCCCTGGGTGGTATGACGACCCCTTCCAGGCCGCCGGTCTTGGGCTTTTGATACTGGTATTGGCCATTGTAGAACATGACCGGATAATGGCAAAGCACCACCTTCCGGTTGTTGTCTCTTAACTCCGCGTAATCGCGGATCCATTCAAAGCGGTCCGTCCGATAGGCGGCATTCTTGCCGAAACGATCATGATTCCCGCGGACCAGATACAGTTTCCCGTTTAATCGACCGAGGAGATCATTGGTCTCCTCCGCGGATCCAACCGACAGATCCCCCAGGATGATCACCTCATCCCGTTTGCGTACCCGGTCATTCCAACGGGTCAGCATGGTCTCGTTCATCTCCCCGACGGAGGAAAAACCGCGGCAATCCATCTGATGATTCAGACTTTCGTGAAAGAAATGACAATCCGCGATATAATAACGCATCGATCCGGAAAGGTTTTACCCCTTCAGACCATTGGTCTGACGCTGCATATCCTCCACAACGATGTCATAGATCTCGCCGAGGGTGCGGCAGTACTCCAATACGAGCCAGGGTTCATTCGTATGATAATGCAGCTTGATCGTCGCCTTCTCGCCGCCGATATCGTCCTCGCCGGTATCCCCGGCGACTAACAGACAGTCTCCGGAAAAGGTATCCGTGATGTGATCCCGGATCTCATCCACCAGATCGTCCGCTTCATCTTCATCCAGGCCGTAACGATCCAGTAAAAGCTGTGTATCATAACGAAATTCGATCTCTTCCATTTTTCCCTCCGATGTCAGGCTTTGGCCGCTTCCAGAAGTTTTTTCTTAAGCTGCGTCTCGATGTCAGCCAGCTCCTGCTGAGCGGCTTTGCGCTTCTCACGGCCATCTTTCTGGATCGCAAGGACTTCATCGATGGTGGAGATCAGTTGTTCATTGGTGTGGCGCAGGGTCTCGATGTCGACGATCCCGCGCTCACTCTCCTTCGCGGCCGCTACGGTCGCCGTCTTTAACATGTCGGCGTTCTTCTTGAGCAGCGCATTGGTCATATCGTTGACTTCGCGTTCCGCTTTGGCGGCCTGTCCGGCATGCTCGACACCGATGGCGATGACCATCTGATTCTTCCAAAGCGGGATCGTGTTGACAATGGTGGACTGGATCTTTTCCGCCATCAGCGTATCGGAGCTCTGCACCATGCGGATCTGAGGACCGGTCTGCATCGAGATCGTGCGGGTCAGCTCCAGATCATAGAGCTTCTTCTCGAAGCGGTCGCACTGCGCCGCAAAGTCTTTGGCCTTCTGTGCATCTTCGGCGAGACCGGAAGCCTCCGCCTGCTTCTGCAGGGCGACCAGCTCCTCGTTCCGTGCCTTTTCCAGGCGCTTGCGTCCGGCGATGATATACATGGTGAGCTGTCTGAAATACGCGATATTTGCATCATACATGCGATCCAGCACGTCGATGTCCTTGAGGAGCGTCTGCTGATGCTTGTCAAGCTCTGCGACTACCGCATTGATATTGGTCTCGACGCGGGAATACTTGGCCTTCATGGCGGTTACCTTATTACCACCCTTCTTAAAGAGCGCCATGATCCCCTTATCGTTCTCGTCTACCTCGAAATCCTTTAACTGAGTCACCAGACCGGAAAGCATCTCACCGATCTGCCCCATGTCCTTGGTCCGCACATTATCGATGGCCTTTTCGGAGAAGTCCGCCATCTTCTTCTGTGTACCGACGCCGTATTCCATGATCGCCTTGGAATTGGTCAGATCGATCTGATCGACAAAGGCGTCCACCTGAGCCATTTCCTCGGGCGTGAGTTTCGCATCCTCCGCCATCCCTTTGGTGCGGTCTTCCGTGCTGACCGGGGTGGGCTTCGCCTCCTCCTCGACCATTTCCTCCGCGCCGAAGGTGAGAGTTGGCGCTTCGACCTTGAAATCCTCAAATGCATTTTCCGCCATGGGTTCTTTCCTCCTTGTCTTTGATTGATCTAGAATTTCAGCGGCTCCGGTTTCACCGCGAACGGATCATCCTGTAAGGTGTCCTCGGACGGCATGGCAAAGGGATCCTCCTGTGCGAGTCCGTCCTGCGCCATCATCGTCTTCATCACCGAGATATCGGATGAGATATCCATGGCCAGATCGGAGAACATACCGTCTAAAAGCTGTTCAAAGGCATCGTTGATCGTGTCGAGGGAGTTCTCGATCTCGGCCTTGGTGCTCTTGATGTTATCCCCCTGAACGGGCTGCCGGTCGAGCTCCACATAGGCGCTTAAGAGCTTTGTCGTCGTGGGCAGATAGTAATCCATGAAACGGCGAAGATCGGAGGCGGAGGAAGGATCCTTGCGGACCTGTTCAAAGATCCGCTTCATGATCTCCTCAAGCCGATACAGCTTGTCGGACATCACCTGGGTGTCCGGTATCTCGTCATTGATCGCCCGAACCTGCATGATGGCACGGTTTCCGTCATCGATGATCCGTTTGACGTCATCATCCGTATGCGAATCCACCGAAACGGCGGGTTCTCCGCGCATCTGCGCGTGCGCCTCCCGCTCGATCCTGCTGGCTTCCGCCGCCTGATACTGTTCATACGCGCGGTCCGTGAGCATGATCGTGGTCTTCTTACGGTCAAAGCGCGCCCCGGGCAGGAGGTTCTTGCGGATCATGCGCTCCAGATTCCTCGTGGTCTGCGTGACGGAGTCCCCCACCATCTCAGCGAGCTTGCTGATGTTAAAATACTCCGCATTACCGACGGCCGCGCCGTATTCGTAATATTCCCGGACCAGCTTCCGCAAGCGGACGCCGGAATTGAGGACCAGCATGGAGACAAACAGCAAAGAGGCAAAGACGATCCCCATACCGGAAAAGATCGCGGTACCGAGTCCTCCGATCACATTGCCCATGGCAGCGATCGTGCCGGCCGTGCTGAAGGAAGCGATCGCGCCGACCGCTCCGACGACACCGCCCGTGATCCCGCCGATGATCCTGAGCAGTCCGGTGGTATGCTGCTTGGGTTTGGAAAGAAAATAACTCCGGTTCCCGGCCGCGGATTGCGCATAGGAGTAGGGAGTGTACCTGGCTGTCCTCGGGGGAACGGAGGTCTGTCCGGATACCGGTCGATAGGTTTCCGTGGGTTTCGGGCCGGAGGATCCGGCCGCCGGATCGGGGTTTGTGGACGCGAACTGCGACACCGCAAAGTTCACGCGCTCCTTGGTCCTGTCGCCGAGACCGTTAAAATTCCCGGTCTCAACCGCCCTTGAAACATCATTTAATATGCCGCTGCCGACATTTAAGAGATCATTGACATTCATGCCCGATATTTTACCACATCACAGGGAAAAATAAAAGTGTCACATCAGGTTTCTGCATTTGACGCATCGGATAGATCGCCGTTTCCGTCATCGTGAAGCAGTGTTTCCGGAGGACCGTCGGCGGCCGTGGTCGCAAGGACGTCGCAGCGCTCATTTCCGGGATGTCCCGCATGTCCTCTGACCCAGTGCCAGGTGATCTGATGGGGGGAACAGGCTCTTAACAGACGCTCCCAAAGGCTTTTATTCTTCACGGGTTCCCTGCCGCTAGTCCGCCAGCCGTTTTGCTGCCATTTGTCGATCCAGTGATCGTTCATCGCCTTGATGAGATATTGGGAATCCGAATACAGATCGATGGCGCAGGGCCTGGTGAGATGCTCCAGCGCGGTGATGGCGGCCATCATCTCCATGCGGTTGTTGGTCGTCCTGTCATAGCCGGCAGAATACTCCCGTTCATGCAGGTTTCCGGAGGAATCGGTAAACTGCACGATCGCACCGTATCCGCCGGGCCCCTCGGGGTTGCCGCGGGCCGCTCCGTCCGTATAGATCGTCACATGTGTCACAGGGACCACTCTCCTGTCCGGATAAAGCGTTCCGCCATGGCTTCCGCCTGCTCCGTGATCGCATGATCGTAGGAAAACCGTCTGAGAAGACCGATGGCGTTGCGGGTTTCGGAAGGTCCCTCCTTCAACCGATAGTCGAAGCGGACATCTTCTTCCGTGAGAACCCCTTCAAAATGGTAGTTGTCATAGGAATCCTTCAAAAGCTCCGCAAGCTCCAGATCATGGGTCGCGGCGAATACCAGCGCGCGTTCTCTGGTAAACTGCTTAAGGATCTGTGTGGAAGCGGCGATCCGCTCCACCGTGTTCGTGCCGCGCAGCACTTCATCGATAAAGCACAGGACAGGCGGCGCCTGTTTCAGGCGGGCCGCGCTCAATACACGGGAAAGTGCCCGGATCTCCACCACATAATAGCTCTCACCTCCCTGCAGGTCGTCGGAGAGCGCCATGGAGGAGTAGATGCGACAGAGAGGCGCACGATAGGAAGCTGCCGTCACCGTATGGATCGTCTGAGCCATGACAGCGGATAATCCCAATGCTTTCAGCCAGGTAGACTTTCCGGAAGCATTGGAACCGGTCAGGAGCACGCCCCGGGATACCTGAATGGAGTTGGGGACCGCTCCCTCTCCCAGGAGAACATGGGTGAGATCCCGGACTTCCAGAGACAGCGGAGTCGTTCCGTCTTCTTCTCCCTCCGCATGATCCGGGAGGAATTCGGGGATGCAGAGACCGCGGGAACCGTCGGGACGAGGCTTTAAGGAAGCCCGGAAACAGGCGACGGAAATCTCCGCTTCCAATGCCCCCAGTATCGTGATCAGTCCGTCGATCTCGCCCTCATGGGACCCGGCCTCCCGAAGCATCTGATTGAATTTGATGAGATCGATGTGAAGCAGCATCCGGAGATAGTCGGCGACGATGTCGAGCGGATTGCCGGAACCGTTCATGCGGGAAGAATTGACGAGGAAACCGGCCCCCTTGCGAAAAGCATTTAACGCAGTCAGCTGTGACCGGATCCCGGTGAGTTTACCCGAAAAATCGCTCTGCCGCTCCGCTGTGGCGGACAAGGTACGGGACACCGCGTCTCCGCAGTCGATCAGCCGCAGGATGTAGGCAAAGGTGGAGAGATACGCATCCGCCTCGCCCTTGACACGATAATAGGTGATGATCTGGAAACCCGAGATCACGAGGAGGGCCAGAAAGCCAAAGGAGAATTCCACGAACAGCAGGATGAGAGAAGCAAGCCATAACGCGGCGCCCAGGTAATGGATCAGATTGCTGCGCTTTTCCACCTGCTTAAGGAGCGCGAGGTAATCGTAGACGGAATATTTGCCGGAGCCGCCGAGTCGGGAATAGCTCATCTGCAGATCCACCCGCAGCGCTTCCTCGGATAACCGATCGATCTCAAGTTCCCGCTGATTCAGGATCTCCTCGTCATAGCAGGGGGTACGGAGAAGATGATAAAGAACTTCTTCTCCCGCCGCGGAACGACAGTAATTGATCCTGGCGAAGAGACTCCACAGATCCAGATCATTGGCTGTGATATCATCGATCGCAAAGCAGGCGGAAAGATCTTTCATCTCTGTCGGATCTGCGGGAAATCCGGAGCGGATATCCTCCGGAATATGCTCCTCAAAATAGCGCGGGATCCGCGCGGTCTCTTCCGGCGTATACTTCCGCTCCGGAAGCCGCCCGTAGCTTCTCTTAAGTCGCTCGCGCAGCGCCGCCGTCTCCCGTCTGGCGTTGAACCATCCGGCCACGGCAAATACCGCAAAGGCGGCGATCAGAAAGAGGAAGAGAAATCCGGGATCCCCCATGCTCAGTTACCTTCAAGCATCTCACGGTCAATCCGGCTCCGGATCTCTTCCGCTTTCGCGTAGATCGCAGCAGGGTCTTCCCCGATGAAAAAGCTCCCATCGCGATACTTCACTTCTCCACCGATCATGACCAGCCGCACGTTGGACTTGGAGCCGCTGTAGACGAGATTCTTGCGGATATTGTTCAGGGGCTGCATATTCGGCTGATCCAGATCGATCCGGATCAGGTCCGCCTTCTTGCCCTCCGCCAGGGTATCGGCATCCGTAAGCCCCATCGCATGGGCGCCGTTCACCGTAGCCATCTTAAGGACCGAAAGGGCATCGACACTGGAGGCATCGTCATCTTTAAGCTTGGCGAGTCCGGTGGTCAGGAACATCTCGCGGAACATGTCCAGCGCATTGTTCGAAGCCGGTCCGTCGGTGCCGATGGCGACCGGGATCCCCGCAGCCAGATAACGGGAGATCGGGGCGATCCCGCTGGCAAGCTTCGTGTTGGATCCGGGATTGGTCACGACAAACATCTTCTGCTCCTTCAGGATCCGTATGTCCTCATCATCCACATGTACCAGATGATAACCGCCGCCGCCGTATGCAAACATCCCGAGGGAATCCAGGAATTTTACCGGGGACATGCCGTAGCGCTCCCGACAGCCGGCGACCTCTCCCTTCGTCTCGGAGATATGGGTGAAGACCGGCGCCTGATACTTGTGTGCAAGAGCCGCGATCTTTTCCAGCAATTCCCGTGAGCAGGTATATTCGGCATGGAAGCCGAGGACATAGGAATTGAATTCATCCCTCCCGTTCAACTCCTGATACAGTTCCTCCACCAGCTCCGGGGACTGACTGAAATTGTTGACCGCTCCCACCTGCACCATGCGGAAACCGCTGTCCGCGGCTGCCTTTGCTATGGAGCGGGGGGTCAGATACATATCGAAGCAGGCGGTGATCCCGCTGGTCAGATACTCCAGAAAGGCGAGCTTCGTGAGGTGATAGATATCATCCTCCGTAAGCTTTGCCTCCACCGGGAAGATCTGTTCGTTCAGCCACTGATCGAGCGGCAGATCATCGGCCCGGGAGCGCAGGAGCGTCATGGCGGAGTGTGTGTGCGCATTCTTAAATCCGGGCATCAGGAGATCTCCGTGACAGTCGATCTCCTCCTCGGGACGAAAGCGCTCCCCGCTCTCCTTAAGACGCAGTTCGGCTTCTTCCTTTGTGCCGACAAAGCGGATCCGGCTGCCCTCCGTCCATAATTCTCCGATAAAAGGCTCCTGATCATCCGCCATGGTAAGGATCCTTGCATTTAAAAACCGTGTTTTCAAAGTCACTTCCTTTCTGTGTCGCTTAGGCAACAATGGTGTTGTTTTCAGGATTTTTTCAGTGCCTTGCCGAGGGCAAGGATGGATCCGGATACGAGACGCGAGAACATCGGAGCGGTCTCTCCCGCCGTGAGATTGACATCATCTCCCGAAAGCGGCTCTTTGGTCATGCCGGCGGCTGCGTTGGCGATGCAGGAAATGCAGACAACGCGCATCCCGGCGTGATGAGCCGCGATCGCCTCGATCACGGTGCTCATGCCGACCGCATCGGCACCGAGCTGACGCAGCATGCGGATCTCCGCGGGAGATTCAAAGGAGGGCCCCGTCAGCTGCACATAGACACCTTCCTGCAACGGAACGTTCTCCTGATGGGCGGTCTCGCGGATCAGATCGCATAATTCCAGATCATAGATGTGACTCATATCCGGAAATCTGGTACCGAATTCCGCAAAGTTGGGACCGATAAGCGGGTTCGGCGCAAAGGTGGAGATATGATCCGTGACCAGCATCAGATCCCCCGCCATGAAGCCAAAGTTGATCCCGCCCGCCGCGTTGGTCAGAAACAGGACTTCCGCACCGAGCTTTCCCATCACACGGGCCGGCAATACGACATCCCAGGGTTCATATCCTTCATACAGGTGGATCCGCCCCTTCATGCAGATGACCGGGACCTGATCCAGATAACCGATGATGAAGCGGCCGTCATGACCGGGAGCGGTGGATACCGGAAAATCGGGAATATCCGTATAGGGGATCTCCTCCTCCACCTTAAGAGCAGTGGCGTAATCTCCGAGCCCCGAACCCAGGGTGAGCGCCACAAGCGGCCGTATCCCGCATCTGGCGCGGATCGTCGAAACCGCCTCCTCGATCTGCATCTCGTATGAATGTGCGATCTGTGCCAGTCTGTTCATTCCTGCCTCCCTTCCTTAAGTTGTTCCGTTATCCTGAGCCGGGCGCTGACGACCGGCCGGATGGTCGCATAGGCGAGCATACCGATGGCATCCATCCCGCCGAAATCAGAGAACTGTTTGATGAAAAACCCGTCCAGCCCGCTGGCCTTCTGTGTCGTGATCATTTCCAGAGAAGGCAGGATCATGGAGGAACCGGGGGTCTCGTCAAAACGCAGTTCGATCCGTTCCGGCGCCGCAGAGGGATCCTCGTTCCCGGCGATCGTCTGCGGATCAAAACAGATATTGATGATACGGGCAGCGGCTTCCTCGGTGTAGACGATCTCATTTTTAAGGACATAAAAGCCGTTCTCGTCCGTGGTCAGATCCGATCGGACGGCGATCCGATAGAACTCCCCGTGAAGATCGAGCTCCATACGGCCGAAGTTACCGAAAAAGCCGCAGGGGATCGGATAGACATTCGTACCCTCGTAGAGATCGATGGTAAGGCTTCCGCCGGAACTCTTCCGGAAACCGATGCTGGTTATCCCGTCGGTGAAATTGTTGTGGATCACCTGCGTCAAAAGCGGAAAAACGCCCTCTCCGGTGGAATCTAGATCATAGACCTTTCCCGCAAAACGATTCATCCAGATCCTGCGATAGTGCTCCTTCTGTCTGATCCGGGCACCCTCTGATCCATCCGTTCGGGATCGGCTGATCGACGCTCGGGAAGAGTGTCTGTCGTTCCTGCCGATTCTTAAGGAGCAGCCGATACGCGGCCAGCCGCCGGCGGTGACCTCGAGAGGTCTCGCCGAGCGTCCCTGGATCCTCCTGCAGAGAAGCTTCAGTTCGTTCAGTGCGTTCGGATTCTCCGGAAGGGAGTCTGCGGGAGTGAGCTCCTTCATCATATCCCGGATGATCCTGCTCATGCGTCCCTGCTGGAAGACTTCCTCATTGGCGGCATTGGTGCAGATCACCATGTCCAGATCGGGATAACCGAAGACATTCTGTCCCAGCATCCCGTTAAAGGACCAGGCGGTGGTCCCTCGGTCCTCGTTGAGCCACAGATGATACCCGTAGAGATCGCATCGATCCATCCCGGTCGGGATCTTCGTGCCCACGGATTCTTCGATCCATTCGGCCGGCAGGATCCGGCGTCCCTCCCAGACACCTTTTTGCAGATAGAGCCGGCCGAGCTTTGCCATATCCTCGATCCGGATGAACATCCCCCATCCGCCCTTGGTGATCTGTTCCGGGCTGCTCTCCCAGTAGATCCGGTCGATCCCCAGCGGCTCCCAGAGACGGGGCCGCAGATACTCCATCAGGGTTTCCCCGGTGAGCTTTGTCACTACAGCGGAGAGAACGTAGGAATTCATGCTGTTGTATTCAAAGGATGTTCCCGGTTCGAAGTTGGTCCCGGATTCCAGATAATCGTGAAGCCAGGTATTTCCGGAGATCGCGCCGGTCTCATTGTACTTGACACCGCTGGTCATGGTGAGAAGATGCTTGATGGTGATCCTGTCGGTGATGAAGAGCCGGGTCAGGAGGGACCGTTCATCGCGAAAGATATCCGCGATCCGATCGTCGAGATGCAGCTTATCCTCGGCGATGAGCATGCCGATCGCCATGCCGGTCATGGATTTGCAGAGAGAATGGGTCACATGCCACTCGTCCATGTTGAAAGGCGCAAATGCGGTCTCTCCGATGACGGTATTCCCTCTGAGTACCATGATGCGGTGCATGCCGCAGACCTTTTCGGCGGCCAGGCGGCGGAACAGCCTGGTCACCCAGGCGGAAGAAATGCCGCAGGATTCCGGCGACGATCGCGATAAATGGGTCTCCGTCTCGGAAGTCTCGCGAAAGGCCGGTTTCTGCGGCTGGTATTCCACTTTGCTGATCTTGCCGGTCTTTCGACCGACCAGGTCAGCCATCATTTGAGCGACAAACAGATCGGATTTCTGCATATGGCCGCCCTCGATCCCGTCAAGCCAGATAGACGCGCTTGAAGTTCTTTTTGCCTCTGCGGACTACGACGCCGTCGCCGGAAAAGGCATCCCTGGAATAGGCTGCTTTCACATCCGTGACCTTGTCCTCTCCGAAGGTCACCCCGCCCTGCTCCACGGCACGTCTTGCTTCGCTGTTGGACGGAACTAACCCCGCTTTGGTCAGGATGGTGAGGATCCCGATGGTACCGTCCGCCTGGAAATCCTCCTCTTTGAGCTCTGCCGCAGGGATCTGCGAGACATCTCCGCCGCCGGCAAAGAGCGCTTTTGCCCCTGCCTGCGCCTTTTTGGCTTCGTCCTCTCCGTGTACGAGAGCGGTCAGCTCCATGGCGAGCACTTCCTTCTTCTCGTTGATCTTCTCATCGGGCCATTTCTCCATGGCCTCGATCTCCTCGATGGGCAGGAAGGTCAGCATCTTTAAGCACTTCATCACGTCGGCGTCGTCCACATTGCGCCAGTACTGATAGAATTCGTACGGCGAAGTCTTTTTCGGGTCAAGCCATACCGCACCCTTGGCGGTCTTACCCATCTTCTTCCCCTCGGAATTGAGGAGCAGCGTGATGGTCATCGCATAGGCGTCCTTGCCGAGCTTCTTGCGGATGAGCTCTGTGCCGCCCAGCATGTTGGACCACTGGTCGTCGCCGCCGAACTGCATCTGGCAGCCGTATTTCTGATAGAGCATCAGGAAATCGTAGCTCTGTAACAGCATGTAGTTGAATTCCAGGAAGGTGAGTCCCTTCTCCATACGCTGCTTGTAGCACTCCGCTCTGAGCATGTTATTCACGGAGAAGCACGGTCCGATATCCCGGATAAACTCCATATAGTTAAGATCCATCAGCCAGTCGGCATTGTTGACCATGATCGCTTTCGAACTCTGCGCAGAGGAGCCCGCCTCATCAAATTCAATGAACCGGCTCATCTGTTCCTTAAAGCAGTCGCAGTTGTGTTTTATGGTCTCCACCGTCATCATCTGCCGCAGATCGCTCCTGCCGGAGGGATCACCGATCATACCGGTGCCGCCGCCCACCAGAGCGATGGGCTTGTTGCCGGCCATCTGCAGTCTCTTCATGAGACACAGCGCCATGAAATGACCCACATGAAGCGAATCCGCTGTGGGATCAAAGCCGATATAGAAGGTCGCACCGCCCTTGTTGACGAGATCACGGATCTCCGCCTCGTCTGTCAGCTGTGCCAGTAAGCCTCTTGCCTGTAATTCCTCAAAAACCTGCATCTTATTCTTCCTCCGAATGGTTGATGTACCTTGTTATTCTATGATTTTACACTGTTTTTGTCAATTCCGCCTGTGGTGGAAGGGTCATTGAAAGTAGGCATCCAGTCCGTTTGCGATTCCCTGCACGATCTTATTCTGGTACTCCGGCGTCGCCATCAGTTGATCCTCCGCGGGATTCGTCATGTAGCCCATCTCAATGATCGTGACCGGGACCATCGCCCAGTTGATGCCGCTCATGGTGTCTGTCTCCCAGACATATTCCCGTCTGGCTCCCGTGGCAGCCACCATGGAATCCAGGATACAGGCGGACAGGCGCTTACTGTACTCATAGAGAGGGGCGTTGTAAGGGTTTTTGGATGTCTGGCAGATCGTCATCATGCCGTTTGCCGAGGAACTGGAGGAGCCGTTGGCGTGGATGCGGACAAAGGCGTCCGCGTGATTGTCATTGGCTACCGCGGCCCGCTCCGAATTGCTGATGTTGACATCGTTGGTCGTGCGGCACTGGATGACACGATAACCACGGTTTGTAAGCTCCTGACCGAGCTTTAAGGCGACATCCAGATTGAGCTGATACTCCGTGAGACCGGTCGAGACACCGGTGGTACCGCCGGACACCTTGGCCTTGGTCTCCTTCGCTCCCGGTCCCACCGGTTCCTTTTCGTTGTTGCCTCTCGATTGATGGCCGGCGTCGATAACCACGAGCTTTCCGGCGCCTCCGCCGCCGATCGAGACCGGTGCGGGTGTCGGTGCGGGAGGTGCTTCCGCGATGGGTTCGGCGACCGGTTCCATGGCAGGTTCCGTGGCAGATTCGACCGGTTCTGCCGGAGTGTCTGAAGAAGCTTTTACTTCCGCGGAAACTGCTTGCGCTTCCTTTTTCGTGTCTGTAGCCGGATCGCTCTCCGATTGGGTGATATCCTGTACCTTCTGTTCATCCTGACCCAAAGCCGAATTCTCCTGCGCCGTGTCTGCATTCTGCAAGGCTAACACCACATCATCGATGGTCCCCCAGCCGCCGGGCGCACACTTGACATGGACTCCGACGGTGATCCGGGAATCCTCCACGGCAGAGAATTCCACCACGGGCTGTTTCCAGTTGACCCAGCCGGTAAGCTGCACAGGCTCTTCTCCGACGACCACATCGTCGTCCGCGATGACAAAAAATACGATCTCCGCGTCATCGCCGACATCACCGCCCTGCAGAAAGGCACTCGCGGTGTATTGGCCGGTTTCTTTCACGGTTACGGTCTGTTTCATGGTGAAATCCACCGCACCGGCGCTCCAGAAATGGAACGCATTTTCTCCGCTTCTTGCATCCGCTTCCTTGGTCTGCCGGTCGGTGGGATCCCTGGATCCCTCATAGGAGACCTCCCACATGGAGATATCCTCTTCCTCAAACCCGGGATTTAACAGCAGACTCTCGGGCTGAGCGGATGTCTCCGCCAGGGGGTCTCTGCAGTAGCCGCTCATGGGATCGGCATCGGAGACCGTACCGACACGGATCCCGCGGAATACATCGATGGAAGGCAACAGATTTCCGTCGAAATCGAAGAACGCCTGATTATCCCAGGAGGAGCCGCCGTAATATTTTCCGGCGTCCCCGGGATCGTAGCTGCCGGCATAGCTGGATGCCCAGCCGGAGCCGTGTTCCTCCCAAAGCTTCTGTTTATCGGCTTTTGTGGCACCGGGAACAGGGATCCAGGCGCCCTCCCAGTAACAGAACCCGATGGCTCCGGCCTCATGGGCGGCTGCCGCGACATCGCGGATCGCCTGTGCCTGTCCCCGGGGAGTCACATAATAGCTGCCGAGTTCGGCGGTATCCCCCGCGCTGTTTCCGGAGAAATCCCCGTCCTCTGTCGTATAGGGGAAGGAGGTCTCCAGGACCATCACTTCTTTCCCGGTGTCCTTTGCCGTCTGCTTAAGGACCTTCGTCAGATTGGCCAGAGAACCGTGCCAGAAGGGATAGTAGGATAAACCGAAAATGTCATAATCCAGACCGCCGTCCTTAAGCCATTTTGCCTTTCGGGCGATCTGATCCGCATCATCGATCTGCGTAAAATGTACCGCGATACGGATCTCCGTTCCGCACTCCCGCGCGGTATCCCGCACCGCTTCGGAAGCTCTCTTCAGGATCGGGAGGATGTTTTTTTCCTCCTTTTCCCCGGCCATTCCGTAGTTGATCTCGTTGCCGATCTGAACCATCCGAACATCCGCACCGGCTTCCAGGATACCGGTGAGGCTTTCTCTGGTGTACAGATAAGCGGCCTCGGCTTTTTCCCCGGGAGACATGCCCTCCCAGGCCTTCGGCGTCATCTGCTTGCTCGGATCCGCCCAGAAATCGGAGTAATGAAAATCGATCAGGGTCGACAACCCGGCATCCGCCGCAGCCTTGCCGATCCGGGCCGCTCTTTCGGCGTCGCAGTTTCCGCCGCCATAGCCGTGTCCCTCAGAATCATAGGGATCGTTCCAGACACGGATACGGACCATATCGATCCCCGCTTCCGCAAGGATCTCGCAGAGCGGGGCTTCCGCACCGTCTCTGTTGCGGTAGATCACACCGCTCTCCTCCTCGGAAAGGAGGGATGAGATATCCATGGCGATGAGGTAATCGGAAGGAAGATCCGGAATGGCTTCGACGGCGATCTTGGAGGGAAACGGTCCGTGATCGGATGCAGAGAGCTCTGGCTTCGTAGAAGGTTCCGAAGCAGAATCTACCGTTGACATCTCTGTCGGTTCTTTCGCTGCCTCTGTGGCGTCCAACATTGGCGCTGCGATCTTTGTACCACAGGAGGAAAGAAGGAGCATGGTTACCGCACAAAGAGCCCATAAGAAGATTTTTCTTTTACTCGAATGAAACATCATTTTGTATCTCTTCTCATTTATACTGAATCATTTACGTGAACTTCATATACCGTGGAAGTGAGTTTTAGTCGTCAGTTAAATTCGTTCGTGAGTATAAATTGGCAGTTATACTTTTCTGCGAGTATAAAGCAGAAAAGGGACCCGGAATACGGATCATTCATGTCCTGACACTGGCGGCTGCGGTTCCGCCCCTGCCGGAATGATCATCCTGCTGATCTCTCCGTTCATCCAGGCGATCTGGTCATGCAGCAGGGCCTTGTCGGTCCGGATCTCATCCGCAAGACTCACCC
>JAFPTK010000263.1 GCA_017400305.1 Lachnospiraceae bacterium
CTATGCGCACGAAAAGGGTCTTCCCGTGATCATCATGGAGCCGCTCCGCGGGGGACGTCTGGTAAATGCCCTTCCGAAGGAGGCGCTTCAGGAATTTGAGAAGATGCCGGTAAAACGCTCCCCCGCCGACTGGGGTCTCCGCTGGATCTGGAATCATCCGCAGGTAAGTGTCGTCCTCTCCGGCATGAACGATATCTCCCAGGTGGAGGAAAACTGCCGGATCGCCTCCGAGAGTGTACCCGGTCACCTGTCAGAGGAGGAACTTGCTCTCTATGACCGCGTTCTGGCTGCGATCAACCGGACCATCAAGGTCGGCTGTACCGGATGCGGTTACTGCCAGCCCTGTCCGAGGGGGGTCGACATCCCCACCTGCTTTGCCACCTTGAACGCCAGCTACTCGGACAACTATTTCAACTCCTTCCGGGAATACTTCATGTGTACGACACTCAGAAAGGACCGCTCCAATGCCGGTCTTTGCATCAAATGCGGCAAGTGCGAAACCGTCTGTCCGCAGAGCATCCCGATCCGCGACATGCTGGATACGGTGAAGCGCCGGTTTGAAAACCCGATCTACAAGATCGGAGCGGCGGCTTCCAAAGGAATCATGAAATATTAAAAAAGAGCGGGGAAGCTTATTCCCCGCTCTCTTCCAATATCCGCCATCTCTGCAGGTCCCCCTGTGCCGTTCGCGGAAACGGCTTGCCCCATAGAGAGATCCCCCGGATCTGCATGCTGTTGCGCTTTGTCTTATTGAATTTCTCCACCTGTTCCCAGATCTCCTCACGACTCATATGACGGGAGACCACGGCGAGGGTCAGCCTCTCTCCGTCTCTGGAATACAGCGCAGTCTCCGATCCCGTCATCGCATTGAGCTCATTCTCCCATTCCGGGCAGTAAACCTTTTCCCCGGTTGTCAGGACGATCACCTCATCCTTCTTCCCCAGGACGATGAGACGCCCCCGGGATCCACGTGTCCGAGATCCCCCGTGTGAAGCTCGCCATCCACGATCTTGGCGGCGGTGGCTTCCGGATCATGATAATACCCGTCCATCAGACTCGGGGTCTTCAGGATGATCTCCCCGTCCCGGGCGATGCGCCAGGAGGTACCGGGGCAGGGAAGCATCGCATAGATCTGCTTCGGATCAACAGATACCGCAATGCCACTGCAGGTCTCCGTGAGCCCGTAGCCGTGCATCACGCGGATGCCCCGCTTGAAGAGCGCCCGAAAAGTGGACTCATCACAGGAGGATCCGCCGATAATGATGGTCTTGAGATTCCGGTTCAGTGCCTCCATGGAAAGCATGTACTTTAAGATCGACGGGACGATGGGAATGTAGTCCGGCTCAAACATCATCGGATCCTGCAGCGCATGCCGGATGCCGCGGGAAAGGGCAACGCGGGCGCCGATGGAAAGCGGCCACAGAATCCCCGTCACAAAACCGAAGACATGCCACATCGGCAGCATGGACAGCACCAGATCCTCGTTCGTCCCCTGTGCGGTCTGCTGCCCGCCCCACGCGGCATACAAAAGTGCCTCCTGCGAAAGGACGACTGCCTTGTTGCGTGCCGTCGTGCCCGAAGTAAAAAAGAGCAGCTTGCCGGCATCCTCTATCTCCTCCGTCCTCTGTGCAAAGGAGATCTCTTCGCCGCCCTTCTCTTTTACTCTGGCGGCGCGAATCTCATTCATATAATCTCCGAAGACCTGCCGCCCCTCATGATCGATCGCGTAGAGAGAATCCACCCCGCAGAATTTCACCAGCTCCATCATCTGCTCCGGCTGGAACAGGACATCAAAGAGAACCGTCCGCTTTCCCGCGATCACAGAAGCAAACATCGTGATGATCCAATCGACACTGCCGTTGGCATATAATCCGACGCAGGAACAGTTTTCCCGTCGATACCGGTCCGCAAGTTCCATGACTCTGAGATACAGCTCATGATAGGTGAGCGAGATCTTCTCTTCGTATTCGGCCGTAATGATCGCTACTTTATCGGGATTTCTGTTATTCTGATCGGAGAGCATCTCCGCAAAAGTATGATATGTCGGATGCATGGGGGCACCTCCCTCATAAAGCGGCAAATATTTCTACATTTGCTCCTGTTTATTATACCACGAAGATCCTGTTCCGTAAAGCAGACCCTCGTCGGATGCTCTCCCTGCTGTCTGCCGGCGAGCCGTCTCCGGCAGGTCCCGCATCCGACTCTGCATATGCGCGAAAGAAACGCCTGCCGATTCCGGCAGGCGCTCTCTTTACGATATGTTCAGTTCCGGCGGCTCATCGATCTGTTGACCGACATACTTGCCGTCCTTCTTTCGCTGTTTGACACACTCACTCAGCAGATACTCGATCTGCCCGTTTACGGAGCGGAAGTCATCCTCCGCCCAGGAGGCAATGGCATCATACAGCTTTTCATTGAGCCTTAACGGCACCTGTTTCTTATCTGCCATGGAATCCGGCCGGGACACATCTGAACGGTCACCTGCCTCCCTCCTCTCTTCCTGTCATCAATACAGTGAACCACTGTTCACGATCGGCTGTGCGTCATGATTACCGCAGAGTACGACCAGAAGATTCGATACCATTGCTGCCTTGCGCTCCTCATCCAGATCGACCACGCCGTCATCCTTGAGCTTCTCTAATGCCAGTTCGACCATGCCGACCGCACCGTCCACGATCATCTTGCGTGCATCGATCAACGCGGATGCCTGCTGCCTCTGCAGCATGGACGCTGCGATCTCGGGCGCATAGGCCAGATAGGTGATCCGGGCATCAATGATCTCGATCCCTGCTTCCTTCACCTTGTTCTGGATCTCCTCCTTGATCCGGTTGGCGACTGTCTCGGTGGAACCGCGCAGGCTCCCGTCATCCGCCTGACCGTCGCCGGTCGTGTCCACATTCGATGCCATATCATACGGATAGAGCTTCACGATATTGCGGACCGCCGCATCGCTCTGAAGCGACAGGTACTCCTTGTAGTTGTCTACCGTGAATACGGCTTCCGCCGTATCGACCACGCGCCACATGACCGCCACACCGATCTCCACCGGATTGCCGAGGACATCATTGACTTTCTGCTTGGCATTGCTTAAGGTCATGATCTTTAAGGAGATCTTCTTACCGGACAGCTCCGTCTGGGTGCTTTGTCCGCCGAGGGTCGTCGAGATCGTGAGCCCTCTGTTCTTGCTGCCGTCCACATCACCACTCTGACCCAGATGCGTATTGGCTGCGGGGTTCACGCCGACGCAGAAGGGATTGACCCAGTAGAAACCGGCGTCCTTGAGCGTCCCGACATAGTTGCCGAACAGCGTGAGCACCAATGCCTCCTGCGGGCCCAGGACCTTGAAGCCCAGGAACGGGATCCATCCGATGCAAAGCCAGAGGACACCCAGGATCAGGAGAAGCGGTGTCGTATTCGCCCCGATGATCGCCACAGGGATCGCAGCCAGATAGAGCAGGATCCAGACTGCCAGCATCGCAAATCCGTTTCTGTTAGAGTGCAAGATTTTTTCCTTCATGATATTCACTCCTTCCTTTTTCACGGGAAAGACGCGGGTGATTCCGCGTTGCTTCATCGTGATATCACAATGATATCATAAAGGATCATTTTGTCAATAGGGATTTTTGTTTTCTGCCATGACAGGTGGCGGTTTGTTCTATACCGGTATCTCTTCCTCGTTCACCACGGCACGGGTCAGATTATCATCACTGTCATAGACAAGCTTCACGGAGAAAAACGGCGCGCCGTCTCGCAGGAGTCGCAAAAAGACGCGATCGCCTTCCCAGATCGGGAGGTTACCGACCTCCTCCCAGGGAACCCAGGCCAGAACCCCTTCGTCGCAGTCCGGCAGACCGGAATCCGTCGTGATCGGCTGCCCCGCGCTGTCGCGCAGTCCGCGGGCCGTAAAGAGAAAGATGATCTCGGTGATCTCTCCGTAGACAAAGGTGATGATGCCCCGATAATCCATCCGATCCGCCGTCATGCCCGTCTCCTCAGCGAGCTCGCGCCGGATCCCTTCCTCAGGGCTCTCACCGAATTCCAGATGACCGCCGACCCCGATCCATTTGTCCTTGTTGATATCCTGTTGCTTTTTTACCCGATGCAGCATCAGCAGGCTGTCATCCAGCTCGGCATAGCATTCGGTGGTCAGCTTGATCTCTTTTGACATGATTATCCTGCACCTTTTTTCAATGGAAAGTGCAATTTCTGCCCTTTCTCAGATGGTTTGTGCATTACATCTCATTCGCGGAAGGATTCCGCCTGATAACGGCAGGTTATTATATCGAGATGTCGATCACAGAGGGTTGTGTGGGAAAGTTAAGAAAGCCCTGCATCCAGATATTCCCCTTGAAGCGCCGGCCGACGGCGGGTTCCCCGTAGAGATCCCGCTCCGCGACGGCGACGTCAAAGTATACCTCATTGCAGTTGAGACGCAGGACCACCACGCGCTCCCTGGTCAGGAAATTGGTGGTTGTGCGGAAGTCCACGATCTCGCCGAGGACAGAGTACTGGTCACACTCCACGCCGTACGGCATGAAGCAGGTATCAACCAGGGTGTAGATATCCGCCTTGCGCGCCTTTTTGGATATGGCGGAATACATATCCATATCGTACAGGGTCAGAGTTTCGATCGCGTCCTCATCGCCGTCCTTGGCGGCCGCGATGACCTGATTCCTGCCGAGCAGCCGTCGGCGCAGATCTTCTCGCTGTTCCGATGTCTTGGCAAGCGGCATCAGGATCGTCCCGGAAAGCGCCAGACCCGACAGGGTCACCGTGGATCCTGTCTGCGGGAAATTGCCCTCGCCGATCGCGCGCAGATACGGGATCTTATTCTGCAGATAGAAGATCATCGTCACGCCGATCCGCAGATCATCACAGACTCCCGCATAGGAATCCTGCGCAGCATGCCGTTCGACCTCCACCATCTCCGCAGTACTCACTCCGGTCCCGCGCAGATAGGGATAGTAATACTCATAGATGAAATGATCGTTTTCATCCATGATGCCGCAGACCGCCAGACCGATGCCGGATCCGAAATCCCGGTCGAACTGTGCCAGAAAACTCTGATCACCGTCCGTCGCATCCGTCGTGTATACGCGACGGTCTGCGTCCTGAACGGCATCCCCTATGATCTTGTGAAGAACGTCCCGGCTCTTCACCTCCGAAAAGCCGATCGCACGTAGATATTGGTGCAAAATGATTCCTCCTCCGCAGGATGCTCTTTTACTATCTGCGGATTCTCCCCGTCCATTCGCAAAATCCCTCGCTTCGCTCGTTCCGATTTTGCTCATGTCCGTGGAGTTCCTGCTCCGCAGGATGATCACTCAGACATTATGCCGGCAGCAGGCAAGCCTGCTCCGGCTAATGTCTGAGTGATCAATCCGCAGATAGTAACTCTTTACCGCCCATATACGGCTGCAGGGCCTTCGGGATGCGCACGCTGCCGTCCGCATTCAAGTTGTTCTCCAGGAAGGCGATCAGCATACGGGGCGGCGCGACCACGGTATTGTTCAGCGTATGTGCCAGATAATTGCCCTTCTCTCCCTTAATGCGGATGCGAAGTCTTCTGGCCTGTGCGTCCCCCAGATTGGAGCAGCTGCCCACTTCAAAGTATTTTTTCTGGCGTGGGGACCAGGCTTCCACATCACAGGACTTGACCTTGAGATCCGCCAGATCTCCGGAGCAGCACTCCAGCGTCCGGACCGGGATATCCAGGCTGCGGAACAGATCCACGGTGTTCTGCCAGAGCTTGTTGTACCAATGCATGGAATCCTCCGGCTTGCAGACGACGATCATCTCCTGCTTCTCAAACTGATGGATACGGTAGACGCCGCGCTCCTCCAGACCATGTGCACCTTTTTCCTTGCGGAAGCAGGGCGAATAGCTGGTCAGTGTCTGCGGAAGCTGATCCTCCGGGATCTGCTGGTCGATGAATTTCCCGATCATCGAATGCTCGCTGGTACCGATCAGGAAGAGATCCTCGCCCTCGATCTTGTACATCATGGCGTCCATCTCCGGGAAGCTCATCACGCCCTCCACCACAGCGGCATGGATCATGAACGGCGGGATGACATAGGTAAATCCGCGGTCGATCATGAAATCACGCGCATAGGAGATGACTGCGGAATGGAGACGCGCCACATCCCCCATCAGGTAGTAGAAACCGTTTCCCGCCACACGTCTGGCCGCATCCAGATCTATGCCATGGAGCCGCTCCATGATATCCGTATGATACGGGATCTCAAATGCCGGCACGAAGGGCTCGCCAAACTTTTCGATCTCCACATTGCAGCTGTCATCCTTGCCGATCGGTACGGAATCATCGATCATCTGCGGGATCACGAGCATCTTCTCGCGAAGCGCTTCATCCGTCTCGCGCTGAATCTGCTCCAGTTCCTTGATGCGCTCTCCGTCTGCGGCAACCCGGGCCTTGACCGCTTCTGCCTCTTCTTTCCTGCCCTGTGCCATCAATGCCCCGATCTCCTTGGAGGTCTTGTTGCGGTTCGCACGCAGCTCATCCGCCTCCTTCTGTGTCTCGCGGCTCTTTTTGTCCAGCTCGATCACTTCATCGACGAGCGGAAGCTTTTCCTCCTGAAATTTCTTGCGGATGTTCTCACGAACCGCATCCGGGTTTTCTCTGACAAACTTAATGTCCAGCATGATCCATTCCTCCTGTTCAACTCATCGTCTGTGCCAGCGCACGATCCAATGCCTGCTTTTCTTCTACTGCCAGTTCCAGTTCACTCTTTCCCTCCAGGATCTCCTTCACATAAGTAAAGTTCCCCTCCGGGCTGTGAACGGAATTTAAGACTACTCCGTCATTCTCCTCGTTAAGCAATGCCAACGCAAAGGAAAGCTTACCACCCATCTGATTAAAGGCGTCGTATTTGATCACACCCACCTTACAGAAACAGGTACTCAGCCGGTTCTCATGTTCCTGCACCTGTTTTTGCAGATCATGCGCTGTCTCAGTCAGGATATCGTTGGACTCAAACAGATGGATGAGCTCCGCCTCGAGACTGGTGCCGTTTTTTCCTCTTGTCAGGCGCTTCAGTCTTTTATCCATCTCTGCGATCTTTTTGCGATCTCCCACGACCATCACCATCAGGACGATGCAGAGACCCATCACGACCACAAAGGGAAGTAATACTTCCAGATTTACCGTCACCATGCTTTTATCCTCAAACGCGGTTTCTCAACCGATCCACGATCTTTTCCAGATCATCCGAATTGTAGAATTCGATCGAGACCGTTCCGGCGCCGTTTTCCCCGGAGGTCACGGTCACCTTCGTCCCTACGATCCCGGTCAGTTCCTCCTCGAGGTTCCGATAGACCGTCTCCAGATTATGATCCTTATTCTTGCCCTTTTTCTGCTTCTTCGGACGGTCCAGATTCTTAACGAGTTTTTCCGTATCCCGAACACTCAGGTTATCGTCAAATATCTGTTCGGCAAGACTGATCTGCAGCGACGGTTCCTCGATCGGGATCAGAGCACGCGCATGACCGGTCGTCAGTTTCTCGTCGATCAGCATCTGCTGGACTTCTTCCGTGAGCTTCAATAACCGCATCGAATTTGTGATCGCCGTACGGCTCTTGGATACCCGGTCGGCCACCTCATCTTGCTTGAGATGATACTCCTCGATCAATTGTTTATACGCGCGCGCTTCCTCAATCGGATTCAGGTTCTCTCTCTGAATATTCTCGATGAGGGAGATCTCGTCCAGTTCCTGTTCCGTCAGATCCTCGCGCACGATCGCCGGGATCTCCTTGAGCTCCGCCTTATGCGCGGCACGCCACCGGCGCTCGCCCGCGACGATCTCATAATGATCCCCTTTCTTCACCACCAGGATCGGACTGATCACACCATGCTGGCGGATCGATTCCGCCAGTTCGTTCAGTTTATCCTCATCGAACTTCTTTCTCGCCTGTGCCTTGTTGGGTTCGATCTGTGTGATGTTGATGCTCTGAACCACCTGTCCTTCCGGCATCTTCACTCCCGCGACATCTGCCGCAGGGAGTCCGGCGGGGATCAGATTTTCCAGTCCGCCGCCCAAACCTCTTCTTTTCGCCATGTTTTCTCCTCTATCTCTGTCTCGTCCAAACTTCCGGGAAAGATCGCATCGCAGCTTCTTCTATCCCATCCCCTTCGAAGTTCAGAATTTCCTGTCTATTACTTCCTGTGCCAGCAGCCGGTATGCTTCCGCTCCTGCCGATTTCGGTTCGTAGATGTTGATCGGCTGTCCGTAGCTGGGTGCTTCGGCCAGACGGATATTTCTCGGGATAATCGTCTGGTAGACATGTTCCTTGATATTACTCTTAACATTCTCTACCACTTCGTAGGCAAGATTCGTCCTTTGATCATACATGGTAAAGACGATCCCGTCCATTTCCAATGACCCGTGCATACGCGACCGGATCAGATTGACAGTATTAAATAACTGACTCAGACCGTCCAATGCGTAATACTCACATTGTACCGTGACCAATACGGTATCCGCTGTAGTCATCGCATTGATCGTGAGCATGGACAGGGCCGGCGGACAATCCAGGATGATGAAGTCATAATCCTTACGGGCATCCTTTAATCGATCCCGTAAAATGAACTGCTTGTTCTCCTGGTCGATGAAGTCGATCTCTGCCCCGGATAGATTGACATTGGCCGGCAACAGATCCATACCGCCTGCGACCCCGCGAACGACACACTCATCGAAAGTCTTTTCCCCCAATAGCAGTTCATAAATCGTTGCATCGATCTCGTTCTTCTTAACACCGACTCCGGTCGTCGTATTTCCCTGCGGATCCGTATCGATCAGCAGGACTCGTTTTCCCTTTTCGGCAAGACACGCACTCAGATTGATCGCCGTCGTTGTCTTTCCGACACCACCCTTCTGATTGGCGATCGCTATTGCTCTACCCATATTCTTCTCTCCTTTTCTTTTGCCCATCAGCGCGTAAAAAACATTTTAATGCGTTTTGATTTGATGTGCAACCGTAAAAAGTATCGGATTACACGTTTCATGTGAAACAAACTCCAAATTCTTTTCGAAAATCACAAAGAAATGTTTCACATGAAACATTAAAATACTAGATGTTGAATAACAAAAGAAATGTTTCACATGAAACATTTCTTTCTTTTTATCGTAAAAATCAGTTTGGCTGTTTTGAAATCAAAGAGGTTTTTTAGAGGGTAATCCGGCTCTTCTGGGATATTTATCCGGAGTGGGGGATTTTTTGTCAATGAAATAGAGTGTACGTTCCGGTTCGACTCCTGGCAGTTGGTAACTTTCGCTTTTCGTGCATTCGGCCCCAAGAATGCGAAAAGCGTTCTCAGATTCCGACAGTTCCGACTTGCTGTCATCAAGTTTATAGGCAAGAAATGTTCCGTTCGTCCTAAGAAATGGAATGGCGTACTCACTAAGGATGCTCAGTCTCGCAACGGCACGCGAGGTTGCAAAGTCAAAGTGCTCTCGACAGTCTTCCTGTCTTGCGATATCTTCCGCACGACCATGGATGATCGTCACCTCGGTCAGTTCCAGCTGATCGACCACCTCCTGCAGAAAACGGCATCGCTTATCCAATGCGTCCAACAGAGTGATCTTCAGATCCGGCACCATGATCTTCAGTGGGATCCCCGGGAATCCGGCGCCGGTCCCGATGTCGATCAAGGATTTTCCGCTCAGTGACAGATAGCGGACCGGCATGATACTGTCAAGAAAGTGCTGACGACAGACCGCGGTCGACTCGACAATCCGTGTGAGATTCATCCGCTCATTCCACGAGATGAGCAGATCGCCATATTGCGAGAATTGTTCCTTCTGACGGTCAGTCAATCCGATCGACAGGTCCGCCAGGTCTTTCTGCAGTACTGAGATATCCATACTTCTCCTCTTGGTTTCATTTGATTCTCGGACAAGATCGGCAATGCTCGTCCGCCGGGATGCCAGACGCTCCACCGAGCCCGGAACACTCGCCGTATCGAGCAGAGGCTCTCACGGCTCGTCGGTCTCGTCTTCGCGGCATCAAGGCGGCCGATGCATTGCCGATCTTGTCCAATTACCGCCGGTACATCAACCGAAGAAGCTATCCTCCGATCGTTCGTCGGTTTGCAACCATTATCAGACCGTTCTGTGTCATTGGCATCTATCTACGCGAGACATCTGTGTTATGTCGGCCGCCTTGATGCCGCAAAGTTGAGACCAGTGAGCCGTGAGAGCCTCTGCTCGAAACGGCGAACGCTATGGGCTCAACGGAGCGCTTGGCATCCCGGCGGACGAATGACACAGATGTCTCGCGGAGGATATAGCACTACCAGAGATCAGTGATCCGACCGACGCCCCCTGCTGTCGAGATAGACGATCAGCACCGAGACATCTGCCGGGGTGACGCCGGCGATCCGGGAAGCCTGACCGATACTGACAGGTCGAAACTGGTTTAATTTCTGCCGCGCTTCCAATCGAAGAGATTTTACCTGAGAATAGTCCAGGTCGCTCGGGATCTTCCGGTGCTCTGCCTTTCGATACTGCTGAACCTGCCGCTCCTGTCTCTCAATGTATCCCGCATAGCGCAGATCGATCTCGACCTGTTCGATCACCGCAGGAGGCAATGGCTTCCTTTCCTTATCCAACGGTGCCAGTATTTCATAGGATAGCTCCTGCCGATTCATCAGTTCCGCCATTGTCACTCCGGTCTTAAGCGGGGAACTGCCATGCGATTCCAGAAACTGCTGAACCTCAGCGGACGCCCCGAGCTTGATCTTGTTAAGCCTCTCCTTCTCTGTCTCGATCGCTGTCCGCTTCTCCCGAAGCGTCCGGATCTGTTCCTCCGAGATCAGACCGACCTCGTACCCTTTTTCGCGGAGACGCAGATCCGCATTGTCCTGTCTTAGGAGCAGCCGGTATTCCGCACGGGAAGTCATCATGCGATAAGGCTCCCGGTTCTCCTTCGTCACGAGATCGTCGATCAATACACCGATATAACCCTCCGACCGGTCGATCGTGAGCGGTTCTCTCCCGAGGATCTGCATGGCAGCGTTCACACCGGCGACCAGTCCCTGTGCTGCCGCCTCCTCATAACCGCTGGAGCCGTTGATCTGTCCGGCTGAATATAAACCCCGGACAGCACGGATCTCCAAGGCAGGCGTCAGCTGCCCCGGGATCAGGCAATCATACTCGATGGCATACGCGTTCTTCACGATCCGCGCATGTTCCAGTCCGGGAACGGTTCGGTACATCCGCACCTGTACATCTTCCGGCATCGAAGAACTCATGCCGTCGATATAGACTTCGTTGGTGTAGGCACCCTCCGGTTCCACAAAAACCTGATGTCTCTCATGATCGGGAAATTTGACGACTTTATCTTCTATGGAGGGACAGTACCGTGGTCCGATCCCCTCGATGATACCGGCATAGATCGGCGACCGATCCAGGTTCTGTCTGATGATCTCATGGGTCTGTTCGTTCGTCCAGGTGAGATAACACGGAACCTGTTCGCGCTGTACTGTTGCCGGATCGGTGGAATAGGAAAATGGGATCACCGGAACATCGCCCGGCTGCTCGGACATGCGTGAATAATCCACCGTGGATCCGTCCATTCGGGCCGGAGTACCGGTCTTAAACCGCCGAAGTCCGATCCCGATCGCCCGGAGGGAATCCGAAAGCGCCACCGATCGCTGCAAACCGTTGGGTCCGGTCTCCGTGATGGACTCTCCGCAGAGACACCGTGACTGCCCATAGGTTCCGGTACACAGAATAACCACTTTCGCCTCATAGATCAGACCGCTGGCCAGACGGATGCCACGTACGTGCTGCGTCTGTCCGTCAGGTCCTGCCATTGATTCTGTCGGATCCGTCAAAAGCTCGGTTACCTCCGCCTGCTTGATCGTGAGATTCTCCTGTGCCTCCAGTACCTTTCGCATTTCCATGGAATACGCAAGCTTATCTGCCTGCGCTCGGAGCGAATGAACGGCCGGGCCCTTGGAAGTGTTTAACATCTTAGACTGCAGAAAAGTCTTATCGATGTTTTTGCCCATCTCGCCGCCGAGAGCATCGATCTCCCGGACCAGATGTCCCTTGGAGGAACCCCCGATATGAGGATTGCAGGGCATGAAGGCCACATGATCGACGCTCATCGTGAGGATCAGAGTCTTAAGTCCCAGGCGTGCGGATGCCAGGGCCGCCTCGCATCCCGCGTGGCCGGCCCCGATCACAATAACCTCGTATTCCTCTCCCGGCGTTATATATTTGTCCGATAATTTTCCCTTGTATCCCATCAGGAACACTTATCTTCCTCTTCCATTCACAGTCGATGCACAAACCGCAGTATTACAGATTTCCTGTAAC
>JAFPTK010000264.1 GCA_017400305.1 Lachnospiraceae bacterium
CAATCCGGACAACTCGCCGGTCTGCGAGGATCTGCATCTCGTTTTTCATCTCGACTGACCGCTTCGGATGGATGTCTTTCGTTTCGGCTTCCGTTACTGGAAGCGCAATCTCTTCTGGGATATCATGAACAAGGTGCTGAGCGTGATCGCGCTCAGCGCCGAGCTTTTGATGCCGCTGATCACGGCGATGTTCATCGACTACTGTATCGGAGAGGGAGATCCCTCCCGCGAGACCGGCATTTTCCGGTTTCTTTTATCCGGGAAATACGGGCAGGTTCATACGATGGAGCTGTTCTATCATCTGGTGGCGGTGTTTGTCCTGCTGCTGGTGCTTCGGATCGGACTGGTCTATCTGCGCAATGTGATGAACCAGGTCATCGGGCTCAATCTTGAGACGGATCTCCGGATGGCCACCTTTCAAAAGTTGATGGAGCTGGATAGCGAGACGCTCTCTCATCTGAATGCGGGGGAACTGGTCACCACCTTAAACAGCGATACCATCATGTTCAAGGAACTCTTTTCCCGTATCATACCGAACCTGTTCGACGCGGTGTTCGTACTGATCGCGGTGTCGGTGATCCTCGCCCGGATCGATGTGCGGCTTCTGGCCATCCCGCTTCTCGTGGCACCGGTCTTTTCTGTCGCCCTGATGAAGTTCCGCATCCGGGCGCATCGAAATTTCATGGCGATCCGTGCCGGGAATGCCGGGATGAGTCTGACCGTGCAGGAGAATATCGAGGCGGTGCGCCTGGTCCGCTCCTTTACCAACGAAGCGCTGGAGCGGGAGAAATTCGACCGCTCCAACCGGGAGCTCAAGGATGCCTATATCGATCAGGTGAAGCTCTCCTCCTCCTTTGAAGCGGTATTCAACATCATCCGGCAGGCGGCCTATATCGGGAGCATCGCGGTGAGCGCGGTCCTGGTGATGCAGGGGGTGCTGCAGGTCGGGATCCTCGCTGCCGTGACCACCTACATCTTGCGCATCATGGACTTCATCTCGCAGCTGAACAACATGGTTTTCCAAATGCAGCAGCAGTTAGTATCCGGCAGGAAGATGATGGAATTCATGGCCCTTACGTCCCGGGTGCCCGACGGAGAGCTCTCCGTAAAGCATCCGGAGCGGGCGGATATCAGCGTGCATGGCGCTTCGCTGGTCCTGGACGGGAAGCAGATCTTAAAGGGGATCGATCTGGAGATCCCATACGGGAAGCGCGTCGGGATCGTCGGGGGAACCGGCAGCGGCAAAAGCATGCTGCTGGAATCCCTGATCCGGGTGCATGATCTGACCTCCGGGAGTATCCTCCTAAACGGCCGGGACGTGCGGGATTATGAACTGGATGCCCTCCGGCGGGAGTTTGCCTTTGTCTTTCAGGATGTATTCCTCTTCTCCAATACGATCGATGCCAATATCGCTTATTACGAACCTGAGATCGAGAAGGGACAGGTTACCCGGGCGGCCAAACACGCGCAGGCCCACAGCTTTATCATGGCGCTGGAGGCAGGCTATGAGACAGTGGTGGGAGAGCGCGGACTTGGGATCTCTGGCGGTCAGAAGCAGCGGGTATCCATCGCCAGAGCGCTCCTTAAGGACGCGCCGGTGCTGGTGCTGGATGACTCCACCTCCGCGCTGGATGTGGATACGGAACGACAGCTGCTAAAGGATATCAAGGAACACTATCCGGAGCGGACGCTCCTGATCTCTGCTCACAGACTCCGCTCGGTTAAGGACTGCGATGAGATCCTCTACATGCAGGACGGGATGATCGTGGAGCGCGGAACCTTTGAGGAGCTTATGGCGATGAACGGCCACTTCGCCGCGGTATATCACATCCAGGAGCTGCAGGAAGGAGTAGCGGTCTGATGGCAGGGAGAAATACCTATTTCCAGGATGAGATCGTAAACCGGCGCATCGATCTGCGTCAGCTGATCCGGATCTTTACGTATATCAAGCCCTACCGGGGGATCTTTCTCTTCGTGATCTTCCTGATGCTGGCCTCCTCGACGCTCTCCA
>JAFPTK010000265.1 GCA_017400305.1 Lachnospiraceae bacterium
GTACAGGATCGCCGGAACGAGCAGAATGATCAGGGTATTCCAGTCGCGCTGGCTGAGAAAATGTGCTTTTTCCGCCGTCTGAGCCGGAACGCCTGCTGACTCCGCCCCATCCTGCTGCCGCCTCGTATTCCCCGGCATCGTTTTTCTCCGTGCCTTCCGTCCAAATGCGAGCGGTGTTCCCTCCGCTCCCGCGGCCACTACCAGCACGAAGCACACAAAGAAGAGGACCGGCAGGAGTCCGGAGAAGAGCATTTCATTTAAGAGGCCGCCGAAGAAGGAGAGCCTCGCGCCCCAGCCGCTCACGGACAGAAAGGCCGCGGTCGCCTCCTTTCCCCGATATCCGCGCAGGATATGGGAGAGGCTCGCCGGGTAGAGCACCACCGCAAGACCGATGGACAGCCCGCACTCCAGCACATAGCGTCCGATCCGGGACAGCCGGAAGCTTAAGTCCTTCGCCTCAGTGTCCGCGGTCCGCTGCAGGAACCACAGCAGGCTCACCGTCACGCCAGTGAAGAAGAAATAGATCAGATAATAATAATGGGTCAGAAACCCCAGACAGGAGACGATCATCACGGCCGCCATACGCAGTTTTGTCAGGCCCTTTTTCAGGATCCGCAGATGCAGCAGGAGGCAGGTGAGGACAAATACCGTGAACCACTCGTACATGCGGAGGAAGAGCACGCCGGAGACAGCGAGCGGATGCAGCACCCAGAGTGCGAGAAAGCAGGCCGCGAAACGATGGGGCATCCGAAGCGTCCGCATGATCCCCAGAAGGAGCAAGAAGCAAAGGCCCCATCCCGCGAGATTTACTCCGATCCCGAACCATTTGGAAAAGACGCCGGGCTTTAAGGAGCAGGCGGTGTGCAGCAGGTCATACCAGAGCGGCGGATGGACATCCCAGGACTGCACCGTCTTCACCAGTCCGTAGCGGAACCCCTCTCCCGGGAGGACCACCAGCTCGTCCGTCATCGCCTGTGTGGCCATCCAGTCCCGATCAGGCCAGCCGATGCCCGCCGTCCGGTTGGAGGACCAGTAGGAATAGATCTCATCCTCATGGAAGCCCTGTTTCTGCGTGCCGTACCAGAGATTGAGGGCGATCCCGGCGAGAAAGACGCACAGATAGACAAGGCATTTTCCTACCGCCCCGCCGGTATTCCTCTTTTTACCCCCCTGTCGTCTCACTGCCATACGATCCGCTCCGGATCCCTTTCCGTCTTCATCATGGTATTCCTAAGAATCCGCTTCTCCGCCGCTGCGCTGGGCGGTATACTCCGAGTAACTCTTTCCCGTGTACTTCTTAAAGCACCGGCTGAAGTAATTGGGATCCGGGATCCCGACGGCCGCCGCGGTGCTGAACATCTTTGCGCCGGAGCCGGCCAGTCGGATCGCCTCCTCCATGCGAAGCTCCGCCAGATATTCCACAAAGTTCTTCCCGGTGTCCTGCTTGAACTTCCGCGAGAGATAACTGGGGCTGAACCCGAAGCGCTGCGCCAGAAAGGTGAGATTTAACTTGGAATCGGCGAAGTTCTGTTCCACATACCGGCGGATGAGCTCCGTCGGATTGTCCTCCTCGGGAAGCGATGTCTCCTCTTCGGCGGAAGTCTCCTCCCAGCGATCCTTCTCCCGATCCAGCTTCTCCCGGACCTTTTTCAGGATCTCGGTGACGTCCGCGCGTACCATGGGCTTTAACATGTATTCATAGACCGGAAGGCTCACGCACTTCCGGGCATACTCAAACTGATCGATCGCCGTCATGATGATGATGATCAGATGGGGATAGCGGCCGGTCACGGTCTCCGTAAATTCGATCCCGTCCATAAAGGGCATGGAGATGTCCACAAAGGCGATGTCGGGCTTCAGGTCGTCGATCACATTGATCGCTTCGATCCCGCTGGCGGCTTCTCCCACCACTTCCATTCCCAGACTTTCCCAATGGATCCCGGCCCGCAGGAGCTTGCGGGCGGATTCCTCGTCATCGATCAGCATGACCCGCCAGGTTCTGCTCATTCTTCCCTCCTTCTCCGGTGATCCGGAAGGTGATCTCCGTGTATTCCCCGGGCTCACTGACGATACGCACCACATCCTGCCGGTCGCAGTAGATCCGGATCCGCTCGATCGTTCCCCACAGACCGAAGCTCTCATCCTCAGGGGTTTCCTTCCCGGCCCGGTCCTTCTTAAGGATCCGCTCGATCTGCTCCTGTGACATGCCCACGCCGGTATCCCGGACCGTGAGGACCAGTTCGTCCTCCTCCATCCGCGCCGTGATCCGGATGACACCGGGCTCACCCTTCAACCGGATCCCGTGATAGATGCAGTTCTCCACGAGCGGCTGCAGGATCAGCTTGGGGACCACGAAGTGTTCCGCCTCCGGTGCGATCTCATACTCATCCTCTATGATATCACCATAGCGGAGTTTTTGCAGGGAGAGATAGTCCTTGACGATCCGGATCTCCTGGGCCAGCTCGATCTCCCTGCTGCCCTTGCTTAAGAAATTCCGGTAAAAGCTTCCCATCGTCTCCAGTGCATCATAGACCTTGTCCGCGCCGGCATCCAGCGCCAGGAAGCTGATGGTCTCGATGGAATTGTACAGGAAATGCGGCTTGATCTGCTCCTGCAGGACGCGCATTTCCGCGCGCTGCAGGGTCTTTTCATTCTCGATGATCCGCTCAAAGAGCTCGTTCACGTGATCGATCATGTCGTTGTAATCCCCCTTGAGCATATCCAGCTCGCGGTAGGGGATCTCCATCTCGATCTTTTCCAGGCTCCCCGACTGCTTATTGTGTTCCATGCGCCGGGACAGCTCGAAGACCGGCCGGGTGAACTTCTGCGTGATAAAGGTTCCCATCCGCAGGACCAGCAACATGATGATCAGCAGCAACCCGAAGAGCACATACAGGAAGCCATACGGGATCCCCTGCCCATAGGGCGTCAGCCGGAGGATCACGATGGGATAGCCGCTCACCCGGCACCCGGAGAGGAGGAAACGATCCCTCCCCTCCTTCAGCTCGCGATGGACGACCCCTGTCCCGTGAAAGATCTCCTCATCATACTCCGCAATCTCGCGGTTTCCGGCAAGAAATGTCCCCTCGTCTCCCAGAATGCAGATATTGTTGTATCTTAACTGCCGGAGCATCCGGTCATAGA
>JAFPTK010000266.1 GCA_017400305.1 Lachnospiraceae bacterium
CAGCCTGCTTGCCATGACAGTCATGACGGCAGGCTTGTGGTATATGGGAGCAAGTGCGGCCGCATCGGAGGATGGCACATCGGTGACAAAGACCGACAGTGCCGCCACGATCCGTCTGATGGAGACGGAGGGAACGGTCTCTGTGAGCGACAGCGTGGGCAGCAGGGTGGATCTCACGGAGCGGATGCGTCTCTACAGCGGGAACCACGTGCAGACGCAGGCGAGGAGCTACGCCATGATGTCGTTAGACGACGCCAAGGCGGTCAAGCTCGATGCCCTCAGCAAGTCCGAGATCCGCAAGAACGGCAGGAAGCTGCAGGTCCTCCTGGAGGAGGGGAATCTGTTCTTCTCGGTGGATCAGCCACTGGAGGAGGAAGAGAGCTATCATATCCGGACCTCCACCATGGTGATGGGTATCCGCGGTACCTGCGGGATTGTCAATGAGATCAGTGCGACCCATACCCGGGTGGCGATCCTCGAAGGCGAGGTGGAGTGCATCGTCAGCAATCCGGCCACGGGGGTCGAGAAATCCATCGTGGTGCATGCCGGGGAGGTGGCGGATTTTGTCGTATTCCCGCCGGAGGAGGTGGAGGAGCCGGAGGAGACCAGTCAGATCCTGATGGATCCGCTGACGGTGGAGAATGTCGAAGGCTTCGCTTTGGTGGAGATCTGTGAGACCGAGGGGCTGGCGGAACAGATCCTGGAGGCTTCCGGTCTGGATTTCACGGGGATCACCACGGAGCAGGCAAGGGAGCAGCTGGCGGCCGAGCAGGCGAGGCTGGATGATGCGCTGGTGACCATCGATCAGGCCATCGCGCAGCAGAACAGCAATATCCTGGTGGAACCGGTCTGGCCCGGCTCTGACGCGGCGACGGATGCCTCGACCGCTGCCTCGGAAGAGGAGGAAGAGGAGGAAGAGGACACGGCGGAGGCCGGAGCGGCAAGCGGCAGTACGGGAGCGACCTCCAATGCGGCGACCGGGAGCTCCAAAGCGACGAGCAATGCGGCCGCCGGGAGCAACGCTGCCTCCTCGAAATCCGCTGCGGGAAGTAATGCCGCTGCGTCGAAATCCGCGGCAACCGGAAGCTCGGCCGGCACTTCCGCATCGACCGGCAGTTCCTCATCAACCGGCAGCTCGCGCAGTGCGACACAGGCGACGACCTCAGCCGCGGAGGAGTCCTCGACCGCATCGACCGCATCGACCGACAGCACCGAAGAGGACGAGGGCACCGGGCATCGGATCATCGTGGACAGCGGCATCACCGGCGGCACGGTCAAGCCGGAGAAGAAGCGCGCTCCCTATGATTCCGAGGTGAAGATCACCGTCACGCCGGAGACAGGTAAGAGGCTGACGAAGCTCACCTGCCAGTCCAATGCCGTGCAGAGCGGTTACGAGGTCTTCTACTTTGATATCTTAAACAGCGGAGGGACCGCCACCTACACCATGACCATGGGCTGGGACGAGGACGTCCTCATCAAGGCGGTATTTGAATAGGCTTTTGCAAAAATGACATTTCGAGTCGATTTTGGATTGAAAAAATGTCATTTTGAGCCGAAAATTGATTGAAAAAATGTCATGAACGGGCTAGAATCATTGCAGTAAGGTCATTCTGAGGGGGTTGGCCAATGCTGTATCGAAAAGCACAAAAGAAAATAGATGCCTGGATCGCATATCCGGGGAAAGCCCTTTTGGTGAGCGGGGCGCGGCAGGTCGGCAAGACGTGGCTGATCAGAGATTGTCTTAAGAGGAGCGGACGGGACTATCTGGAGGTCAATCTCGTCGATGAGCCGGAGCTCGTACCACTGATCAGCCAGTCAAGTTCCGTTCAGGATCTGGTGATCGCCCTGTCCGGCGTGAAGGATCATCGTTTCATCAAAGAAGAGACGATCCTTTTCATAGATGAAGTGCAGGAAGCCCCTGAGATCGTCACCAGGATCAAATTCTGGGTGGACGAGGGAAGCTATCATTACATACTGAGCGGGTCGATGCTCGGTATTGAGCTGCGCTCCTTAAGGTCCGCACCGGTTGGCTACCTGGAAGAAATCAAAATGTATCCTCTGGATTTTGAGGAGTTCCTGATCGCGTCCGGTGTGACGGATGAGACGATCGGCTATCTGGAGGATGCTTTTGTTAAGAAGGCTGCCGTTTCCGAACCGGTTCATCAGAAGATGCTGCAGCATTTTAAGCGCTATCTGATCGTCGGCGGTATGCCGGACGCCGTACAGGAGTATGTCAGCTCCGGAGACATCAGCCGTGTGTCCGCGATCCAGCGGAGCATCATCGAGCTGTACAAACTGGATTTCACAAGATACGAGAGCGAGGATAAGAAGCTCCGGCTGATCTCGATCTTTGAGCAGATCCCTTCGCAGCTGCTGAAGCAGAACCGCCGCTTCAATTACAGCGATGTTCAAAAGGGGCTGCGTTTTGAGCGCCTGGAGGACAGTTTTCTCTGGCTGACCAGTGCGGGGGTGAGCATACCGGTCTACAATACCTCGGAACCCCGTGTGGCGCTCAGACAGAACACCAGGAGCACCCTGCTGAAGCTGTATTCGTCGGATGTCGGGCTGTTGACCTGTCAGTACGGGAGTGCGATCATCGCGCGGATACTCACGGATGATGCAACGGTCAATCTGGGCGGGATCTACGAGAATGCGGTGGCCCAGGAACTGCATACGGCGGGTTATCCGATGTATTTTTACAACAGTCACAAAAACGGTGAGCTGGATTTTCTGATCGAACAGGACCTGTCGGTCGTTCCGATTGAGGTAAAGAGCGGAAAGGATTATACGATCCACTCCGCTCTGACGAAGGCAATCGCAAACTCGGAATACGGGATCAAAAATGCCTTTGTGATCGCTAACAGCAATGTAAGGAGCGAGGGGGTCATAACCTATCTGCCGGTCTACATGATCCCGTTCCTCAGAAGGGAGCCGGCACTTCCCATACTGGCCCCGCTGGAAACACAGTGAACAGTCGTGTGCACAGGAATCAGGAGATAATCAGAGATCGATGAGAATCACAGTAAGAGATTTTATCGGAAAACTGACCATGATCGTCATCCTGATCGCTATGGTGATCGCCATAGCCTATCGTCCGCGCACGGCGGAAGCGGCAGGATCTGGGGAATTGACCGTTTCAAAGACAGTGGACTCGCCGATATCCGGTGATGCGAGTATCACATATACTTTTAACGTGACGATTTACAATGATGCAGGATATACCGAAAAGGCAACGGATATCAATGGCACTTATGGGGACATGATATTTAGCGAGGGAGAAGCAACGGTCAGACTGGGCACAGAGAACTCTGCCACGGCAACCGGTCTCCCGGATAATCTGTATTATTCTGTTTCAGCACAAAGCACAAATTACTTCACGATCACAAAGACCGGTGAAAGCGGGGCTTTGTCAGCCGGAGGAGAGGCTGAGTTCACCTTTAAACGGCAGACCGGCAATCTCAAGATCACCAATACGGTGAGCAGTATCTACGCATCTGATATGACCAGGGAATTTGCGATCCAGCTTCAGCTTCAGTATGGTACGGATCTGAACGGCACATTCGACGGGGTGGAATTCACAAGTGGTATCGCGACGGTGAGACTGGTTGCTGGGGAATCTGTCACATTGACGGGGCTGCCGGCCGGCGCCACCTTTATGGTGTCGGAGACGGGGATCTCGTCTTCCGACTATAATACGACGGGACTTGGTACATATTTTATCAGTACGGGAGAAACAAAGACCGCGGCTGTAACAAACACCCGAATCCCACCGGTCACAAGGTATCGTGGCGAGATACAATGGAGTGATCGAAATAATCAGGACGGCATACGGCCGGCCTCGGTAGATATTCAACTATATGCGGATGGTGTGGCGAACGGAAATCCGGTTACTCTCAATGAGAGTAATTCATGGTATTACATCTGGGAAAACCTTCCCAAACTCACAAATGATGAGCAACCGATCGTATATTCGGTTGATGAGGTTTCGATACCGGCGGGATATACAAAGTCGGTGTCAGGATACTTCATTACCAACACACACACTGTGGAGGAGACAGAGGCGACCGTAAAAGCGGTATGGATGGATAACAATGACGAGGCGGGATTGCGACCGGCGGAACTGACGGTAAAGCTGATTTCAGACGGAGCGGACACAGGACGTAGCGTCACATTGAATGGCACCAATGACTGGGGAGCAAAGATCGAGAATCTCAATAAGAATAAAAACGGTCTCCCTATTGCCTATACCTGGGATATGACCGGATTGCCGGATGGCTATCAATTGACTGATACCAGCGTGAGCGGCACGACCACAACATTCACGAATACGCTGTCTACGGGTGGATTCAAAGCGGGTCTTACCGTTGCTTCGAGTGATGCGTCTGACCTGGACAGAGAGTTCAGTTTTACAGCATCCTTAAAGACCGAAGAAAACGGAACGGCGGTCAGCGGCATCTTTGGTGGAAAGCAATTCGAGAACGGTGAATACAGTTTTACGATGAAAAGCGGTGATGAAATTGAGTTTTCGGAGATACCGTCGGGTGTTTATTATTCTGTTAAACAAACAAATCTGAGTGGATTTAATGTATACTCGAGCGACAGAACCGGTACAGTGACAACGAATACGACTTCGGCCGTTGCTTTTTTGTTTACGAAAAATACTGGCGGGCTTTTCTCTGTAACGAACAATGTCGTAAGCCGTCTTCCTTCTGATAGCAATTTAGCATTTAGTTATACCTTGACATTAAATGATACTTCGATAAATTGTACTTATCAGGATATGGAATTTACTGACGGCGTGACGTCTTTCTCCCTCAAGGGCGGCGAAACAAAGGTGGCAGAGGGACTTCCTGAGGGTACCGGGTATACGATTAAGGAATCGGAAGAATCGGGTTTCACGCAAAAATTCCAAATCGTTCATGGCGATACAACCACAAATTCGGCATGGTCCTCCAATGGTTATTCCGGCACGATCACGGATTCTTCCATTGTCGCTCGTTTTACAAATACTCGTAAAGTCGGTGATCTGGAGGTTTCTAATGAACTGATCAGCGACCTTGAGGCAGATAAGGATGTACTGTTCACGTTTACGGTTACACTTGGTGAGCCGGATATCAACGGAACCTTCGGAGATATGGAATTCCTAAACAGCGTAGCAACGGTCAAGTTAAAGGGCGGTGAAAGTGCAACCGCAATCGGATTGCCGGTTGGATTGAAATACAAGGTGACAGAAACCTCGGTCGAAGGGTTTATTAGGACGGGTGAAATATCGGAGTTCAGTGACGGACAGATGATCAGCACGAACCCTTCAGTGGTAATGATTACCAATACGCGTGAGACAGGCGACCTGGAATTGACGAATACGGTGGACAGTCACTATTCGGGGGATTTCAATCTGGAATTCAATTTCACGATCACTCTTAGCGATACCGGTATCAACGGTGCATACGGAGGTATGGTATTTGTCTATGGTGTGGCGACCTTGGCATTGAAAGATGGCCAAACGGCGACAGCAACCGGATTACCTACCGGTATTACCTACTCGATCGAAGAAGCGGCTACGCCCGGTTTTGAGATATACTATTCATCAGGTATTTCAGGACCGATCAGTACGGCGAAGTCCGAAGCGGTGTTCGGGAACGGAAGAAAGGAAGGCGGATTCCAGGTTGAGAATACTGTCAATTCGAATACGGTTTCAGACAGACAAAAGAGTTTTCAATTTGTTGTAACACTGAGGAATGGCGAAAATGGCGAGCCGGTCAGCGGTACTTTTGAAGGCAAGACATTTGATGCAAGCGGTCAACACAGTTTTGAACTGTCAAATGATGTTGGGATATATGTGTTTTCCGGTATTCCGGAGGGATTCTATTACGAGGTTGAAGAACAGCAACCGGAAGGGTTTACTACCACCTGGACCGGCAGGTCCGGAACAGTTGTCGCAGGAGCAAACCCGCGCATATCCTTTACTAATACAAGAGAAGAGGGCGATCTGAAGATTGTTCATCATAGTATAGTGAATGGTGTGTCGAGTGATGATAGTAAGCGTTTTACAATAAGAGTTTCTTTATCGGATACATCGATCGATAATTCATATTCTGCGGAGGCATCTGATGGTTCCTCCGGCTTTCAGACATTCACAAACGGTGTCGCTGACGTGGAATTAAAACCTTCGGAATCGATCACGATCAAAGGTCTTCCGGCTGGCGTTGATTACACGGTGACAGAAGAATTGTCATCGGAGGACGCCGCATTATTCACAGCCACAATAACGGGTGGGGGTGGCAGGATATCTACATCAACTGCTCAGACGGTTGAAGTGACCAATACTCGAAATACCGGAGAGCTGATTATCATCAAGAACGTGACGGTGAACGGAGAAAACACGACCGGAACGCTGGCAGACGGTAGTTATACATTCATTGTAAAAGGAAAAGACGGCACCGTAACTGACAGTATAGAAAAGAGTGTTATTATCACGATCACGAACGGCGCAAACAAGACAGCGACGGTAAGTGGCCTGCCTTACGGTGACTACACCGTGACAGAGGATACAACAGGCTTTGCGGCGAAGAGCATATCTCTTGCAACCCCTAACGGAATAGATGTTACGCTCGATGGCGCAACACCGGTCAATGTGTCTTTCACAAATGACAAGACCGTCGGCAGCCTGAAGATCACGAAGAACGTAACGGTGAATGGTGCTCCTGTGACAGCTGCCAACAAAACTCTCGCGGACGGTACTTATTATTTCGAGGTAAAGGATGAAGATGGCCATACTGTGGCAACACCGATGATCCCAATAACAAATGGTGAGAGCAATAGCGCGGTTGTGGCAAACCTGCCCTATGGTACGTATTTTGTGAATGAGGACGGGTCCATGCTGCCGCCTGGTATGAACCTGAAGAGCGCGAATGATGTAATGGCTATGGTGGACAGTAATGTACCTGAGGTTTCTTTCACAAATGATGTTGAGACAACATCTGTCAATGTTCAGATTCTTTGGGATGATGAAGCGGACATAGATGGGAAAAGACCCCATAGTGCGGTAGTCTATTTATACGGAAATGCTATGGAAATGGCTTCGGCTGTTTTGGACGAATCCATGAACTGGACCTATCGATGGGAAGATCTTCCGAAGTATGATGGTGGGGGCCTGATCACTTATACGGTATCAGGAATGCCGATCGACGCTTACATGATGACGGTCACAGGTGATGCGGCAAGCGGATTTGTGATAACGAACAGTTACACGCCGATGCGATTGGAGGCACGGGTCAACATGGAATTTGCCGCCGATCAGGACCTGGAAGTCACCATGCGGTTGGATCTGCTACGGTCGATCGATGGTACGCAACCGGTTACGGTAGATTCAAAAACAGAGACCGTGCAGACATCTACAGGATGGAGAGGTTCTTTTATGGATCTGCCGAAATATGAGTATGGCAGGGAGTATACATACACAATAGATGTAACGCCTATGACTACAGAAAGAGCCGGTCAGACCCGGCAGGTGGTTTATCACGTGGATCAGAATACGACAGTTCTTTCTACGAATGAGATTGGATATGATATTATTGTGACACAATTAACGGATGTCCGGGCACAGACGGACTGGCAGGGAAACGCTCCGACGGATGGTCCGACGGTCAGCGCCACGTTGAAAAATGGTGGAACAAGCGTCGGATCGGCCACACTGACAGAAGCCAATAACTGGACTGCCACCATACCGGATGTCGCCAAGTATGCGGATGTCGGCAGCGCCCGGAACAACCAGCCGATCGATTACGCTCTCAGCGTCGGAACCGTGATCGGCTATGACATGGTGGTCTCCGGCGATGCAACTGCGGGATTCACTGTGACAGGAACCCGCCTGATCGGTGCCCTGACGGTCAGGAAGACATTCACTCATACACCGGCGGCGATGACGACCGCGAAGCAGGATGCCGTGACCTTTACCGTGACGAGTGAACAGATCGCGGGCTTTTCGCCGGTCACGTTCACCTATGGGGATATGACAAACGGAAGAAGGGACATCACAGGGCTGACGCCGGGCGTCTATATCGTGACGGAGTCTAATGCTGATGTAGACGGGTATGTTCGGACGACAACCTATGACGCCTCGGGGACGCAATCCCGGACGATCCAGGTGAATGCAAACGGAAATGCGTTCATGCTCGTCACAAATGACTATAGCGAGGCCAGAGGCAATCTGCAGATCACGGTCTCCTTTGCGGCGGATGCAACGAGCAGGGCGGTTTCGGCATCCGATGCCGCTAACACGAAGATCACGGTCACTTCCCCATCCGGAGAGACGACCTATCAGGTGGGAAGAGACTTCACCAACGGTGTGCTCACGCTGAACGATCTGAAGGTCGGCGATTACACCATCACCGAGGATGTGAACAGCGCTCATGTAGACGGATATACCCTGACCGTGACCGGCAACAGGCAAACCGTCACGCTGGAGGCGGGCAGGACGAAGGAAGTCACCATCGTAAATACCTATACCGGTACCGAGGTGTGGGAAGCCTATGTCTATGAATCCGGCGAAAAGGGATACAGCTCTGCGGAGCTCGATCTCAAGGCCACTGCCAGCGGGAATCTCGCTCTGCTCGTCAAGAAAGCGGTTCGGAACGGATCCGGGAAATGGGTGCGCTACGGAACGGACGGGAACTATGTCCGTGGATGGTATACGGTGAGCACTCCCACCGCGGAAGAGATCTATTATTTCGACAAAAAGACCGGCATGAAGGTGACCGGTGATGTCGTGATCGACGGCAGGCTCTGTCACTTCGATTCCTCCAGCGGGTTGTACAAGCCGTGACCCGCCCGAAAAGGATCGTCCTCTTCGGCGGTCGTCTCATCCTCACCAGGGAACTGCTGATCGGTATCGGCGTGGGCACCGGTGCGATCGTACTGGGACTCATCCTCGCCGTGGTACTCATGGTGAGAGAGGATCGCAGACGCAAGGAGGAAGCGCAGCGCGCCGCCTGGGCAGAAAGCGTCGAGGAGACCGACGAGCGGCCCGATGTGGGGATGCTGATCGAGAGGCAGCTCCCGCTGGGGGTGGCGGAGCTGTCGGTCCTGCCGCTCACCACAGCTCCCTGCGGGATCTACATCGCGGAGGACGGGGCGGCTTATGTGACGGATGCCCATGCCAAGACGGTCTGGGAGATCATAGAGGAGGATCATCACATCCTGGCCGGGGCGGACAGCGTCCCGGATCATTATGAGGTTCCCATCGGCGGGTATTATGATGCGGCGTATGAGGAATCTCTGTTTCGCGAACCGTGGGGGATCGCGCCGTTCCTGGACGGCTATGCGATCTCGGATCCCGGGAATCATGTGGTCCGCCTGATCCATGCGGGGATCACGGAAACCCTCGGCGGGAGCGCCAGCAACATGCCGGTGGTCATCGAGCAGCCCATGGGACTGGCGTCTGATGACACCGGCAATCTGTATCTGTCGGATGCCGAGAGCGGGACGATCCTGAGAGTCACGGAAGAGGGGCAGGCGGAGACTATTGTGAGCGGCCTTTCCCGTCCGAGCGGTCTCTTCGTGGACGGGGATGCCCTGTACATTGCAGAGAGCGGGGCGAACCGGATCATCCGGTGGCAGAACGGCAGCTCCGAAGTGATCGCCGGCTCCGGTGACCGGGGAGCGAAGGACGGAGAGGTACTGAGCGCCACCTTCGCCGCACCGCAGGGGATCGCGGTGGATGATGACGGTACGATCTATGTGGCCGACACAGTGAACGGTGCGATCCGTCGGATCTCGGAGGGCCGGGTAACCACCATTCTGGCGCAGCAGACGGACACCCTGGAGAGCTGGCCGGTCTCTCCGATGGGATTGTGCCTGCAGGACGGGAAACTCTATGTCTGCGACCGGTTTTCCCGGAGAGTCTATGTCCTGACCCTGGACGAGCTGGAGCTTCCCGAAGAAGATGTTCCCTGACATCGTTGATCCGCAGCGAGTATCTGCCACATCAAAAAATGAACAGGAGAAGCATTAAATTCCAAGGCGCGGGTAAGCGGAAAGGCGCGTATCGTTACAGTATCTGCAGTGATCCATGATCTCACATTTACGGAGGGACGAAGCGATGAAACAGCACTTTAAGAACTTCAGGACCGTTGTCTACATTCCGGCTCAGGTGGCCGCGGGCTTCACGGATGAGAAGCTTGCCTCGGATTACGAGTTTCTGGAAAAATACATCGGACTCGACAAGGTCTATCTGGAGACGCATCGCGGCGGCTGCGATGTGGAGCAGGAGCAGATCTTACGGATCAAGAACTTCCTTGAGAGTAAGGGAGTTGAGGTATCCGGCGGCATCACAACGACGATCGATGATTTTGACGGAGCGGAGAAGGGGAAGAGGCGCATCTTTAACACCTTCTGCTACACCGATCCCGCGATGCGGGCGCGGTTAAAGGAGATCGTGACACGCACCGCATCGGTCTTCGATGAAGTGATCCTGGATGATTTCTACTTTACCAACTGCACCTGTGAGCGCTGTATCAAAGAGAAGGGCGACCGGGACTGGACGACCTTCCGGCGGGAGCTGATGAAGGGAGTGTCCGAGGAACTCATCGTGAATCCGGCGAAGGCCGCAAATCCCGGGGTGAAGATGGTGATCAAGTATCCGAACTGGCGGGAATCCTATCATTTCGACGGCTATGTGCCCGAGGTGCAGCGCGATATCTTCGATGCCACCTATACCGGGACGGAGACGAGAAGTCCCGCCTACGCGGATCAGCATCTGCCGGAGTACTTGAGCTATTCGCTTGTCCGATGGATGGACAATGCCTGGCCGGGCAGAAACGGCGGCGGCTGGTTCGATCCCTATCAGTGCTGGTCCTCGGATCGTTATCTGGAGCAGGCTTATCTGACCGCTTTCGCAAGGGCGAAGGAGCTGATGCATTTCCAGTGGAGCGATATCGTGGGGAATCCCTTTGTCGCCGCGATGGGCATGCAGCTTGATAAGATCGACGCGCTGCTGGAGGATGCCATGAAGCCCTGCGGCGTGCCGGTTTACATTCCGTTTGCTTCCTCCGGAGAGAATCATCTGGAGATGCGGCTCGGTATGGTCGGGATCCCGATGGAGCCCACGCCGTTCTTCCCGGAGACGGCGAAGAAGCTGTTACTGACGGAGAGCGCTCTGGCGGATGAGCAGATCGTGGAGAAGCTTGCGGCGTTTGTGCGAAACGGCGGGGATGCCGTGATCACGACCGGGTTCCTCAAGGGTGCCGAAGAGGCACTGCATGCGGCCGGTCTCACGGAAGCACACCTCACGGGACGGACCTTCGATGCGACACGTTACCATGTGACCGGGGATTATGCCGGTTACATCGGCCATCAGGCACCCATCCGCTTCCCGGAGATCGTCCACGGCAACAACGCTTCCTGGTCCCTCTTAAACGGCGGCGACGGGGATCTGCACACTCCGATCTTCCTGCGCAGCGCTTACGGAAAGGGACGCCTGTATATCCTGGCGGTCCCGGAGCATGATACGGATCTCTACCGGATGCCGAGGGCGGCGGTGGATGTGATCAAACGGACGCTGTCGGAGGATGTCTATGCGACGGGGAGGGATTTCTCGCTGTTTACGTATGAGGATGGCAGCATGCTCCTGTACCGTTATGTCAAGGGGGATAACAACCGGGCCGCCCACGTGACGCTTCATTCCAGACATGAAGTCTCGGCGCTTGTGGTGTCGGGGACCGGGGAAAAGATCCCGGTCCATCCGGTGACCGTGCAGGAGGACTTTGAAACGTTTACCGAGTGGCAGGCGGATGTGGTACTCGAACCCGGTATTTTCTACAAGGGTCATTGGGAATAAGAGATCAGACAGGAACAGAAGGATCAGGAGGTATGACATGAGAGCAATCGACATCGATCAGAAGTGGACATTTCGGAGAGGATTCCATGATTCTCTGGGCGCATTGAACGAGAATCCCGGGGAGGTCGTGGATCTTCCTCACGACGGGATGATCGGGACGAAGGTCAGCCCGGACGCACCGGCCCGTTCCGATTCCGGGTATTTTACCGGGGAGATCAGTAACTACACCAAAGAGCTCATGATCCCGGCAGAATGGGAAGGGGAGTGCGTCGGTCTTAGTATCGACGGAGCCATGATGCATGCCACCGTGGAAGTGAACGGCTCTCTGGCGGCGCAGCAGCATTACGGTTATGCGCCGTTCTATGTGGATCTGACCGGACTGATCACCTTCGGCGCCAGGAATCGCATCACGATCCATGTCAATACCTCCATGCAGCCGAATTCGCGGTGGTATACCGGATCCGGCCTCTATCGCGGCGTCCGGCTCCTGCACGGCCCGGCGGTGCATGTCGTGCCGGACGGGATCTTTGTCACCACTAAGGAGATCAGTGAGGACCGGGCGTTTCTCGAGGCGCTGGTAGAGGTGGACAATACCTCCTCCGATCAGAGACTTGCGGAGGTTACGCTTAAGCTTCTGCGTGACGGTGGGGTCGCCGCTGAGGTGCAGTCGGTGATCCACATCGAGGCGGGGACCGTACAGACGGCACGGATGGCATTCAGCCTGAAGGATCCGCTCCTCTGGAGTGCCGAGGAGCCCAATCTGTACGATGTCCATGTGACGGTGCGCGATCTCGGGATCTACCGCACCCACTTTATCCCCGGGGAGCAGACCGCGGCCGATGAGGCGGAGTCACTCTTCGGTGTCCGCACGATCACGGCCGACGCGGAGCGGGGCCTGCGCATCAACGGCAGGACCGTCAAATTGCGGGGCGGCTGTATCCATCATGACAACGGACTGTTGGGATCGGTTTCCCTCTATGCCGCCGAGGAGCGCAAGATCCGGAAGCTCAAGGAGACCGGCTTCAACGCGGTCCGGACGGCGCACAATCCTCCGTCGGCAGCCCTGATCGAGGCCTGTGACCGCCTGGGGATGTATGTCTTTGACGAAGCCTTTGACGCGTGGGAGATCGCCAAACGCGGCGGAGATTACAGCCAGTGTTTTGCGGACCATTGGGAGGAGGATCTGACGGCATTTGTCCGCAGGGACCGGATCCATCCCAGCGTCATCCTGTGGTCCACCGGCAATGAGATCCCGGAGCGCGGCGGACTGGCGCACGGCTATACGAAGGCCAAGATGCTGGCGGAGACGATCAGACGTCTGGACGGCACCCGGCCGATCAGCAACGGGATCTGTTCTCTCTGGGCGGGAATGGACGATGAACTGGCCAGAGAGCGCGATCAGTCACAGAACGCACCGGAGAAGGCGGGGGAGCTTCAGTGGGAGAAGGTGACGGAACCCTTCACGAACGGACTGGATATCGTCGGATACAATTATATGGAAGATCTTTATGAGAGGGATCACGAGCTCTTCCCGGAGCGGGTGATCCTGGGTTCGGAGAATTTCCCCAAGGAGATCGGCTTCCGCTGGCCCATGGTGGAACGCCTGCCGTACGTGATCGGTGACTTCACCTGGACGGCCTGGGATTACATCGGGGAAGCGGGCATCGGCAAAGCGGTGTATCTTTCGGCGGATGATCCGCTGCTTGCGAAGGGACCGTGGTATCTGATGCCGCAGACTTCCTCCCCCTATCCCTGGCGGACCGCAAATGATGCGGATTATGACATCACCGGGAATCTGCTTCCCCAGGGGGCGTATCGGAGCGTTGTCTGGGGAGATACGCGCACCTGGCTCTTCTCCTATCCGTCGGATGCGCACGGCAAGGAGGAGATGATGAGCCCCTGGGGCTTCCCTGCGGTGCGGCCTGTCTGGAATCATGCCTCCTGCGAGGGAAAGCCGGTGGATGTCATCGTCTTTTCCGGTGCCGAGGAGGTGGAGCTTCTGCTGAACGGGACCTCCCTGGGCAGAAAACCGGTGGATACGGAGCGGCCGCTGCCGAAGAGCGTGCGCTTTACGGTGACCTACGAACCGGGTACTTTGGAAGCGGTGAGTTACACGAAAGGGAAAGAGGTCAGCCGGACAGCACTCGTGACCGCGGGAGAGCCCGCGGCCCTGCGCCTGACACCGGAGAGATCGGAACTGATGGCGGACGGCCACGATCTTCTTTACCTTGCGATCGATATCGTGGATGATCAGGGGAGAGTGGTACCGGATGCCGCGCTGCCGTTAACCGCGGAGGTAAAGGGTGCTGCGGCGGCAGCCGGGTTCGGCACTGCCAATCCCGTCACGGAGGAGGATTATACCGATGCGGAGACGGTGAGCTATCGGGGCCGTGCCCTGCTGATCCTCCGCGCCGGGACAGAGCCCGGGGAAGGGAGCGTCACGATACGGGCCGAGGGTCTCAAGGATGCGCAGATCCCGATCCGTGTTTCGGCGGGAGATTTTTACGAAACGCTGCGGTTACCGGCCAGTACCTCCCGGTAATCTGCCAGATTTTTCTTAAGCAGGCGGGGGATATCCAGCTCATAGGGGCATTTGGAGAGACAGGCGCCGCAGCCGATGCAGTCATCCACCTTAGCCATCTCCCCCTGCCAGTATTCGGAGAGCCAGTCTTTACTCGGTGCGCGGCGGAGCATCAGGCTCATCCGGTTGCACTGATTGATCTGGATCCCGACCGTGCAGGGCATGCAGTATCCGCAGCCACGGCAGAATTCGCCCTTTAATTCCTCCTGCTCCTTCCGGATAAAGGCGGCTGTCTCCTCGTCCATGACAGGGGTTTCCTCCATAAAGGAGAGCCATTCCGTGAGCTCGCTCTGCCGCTGGATCCCCCAGATCGGCACCGCGTTGTCATACTGATTGATAAATGCCATCGCGGCCTTTGCGTTGCTTATCAGACCGCCGGCCATTCCCTTCATGCAGATGAGACCCATGTCATGCTCGGCGGTGAGGCGCATGAGCTCGATCTCCTTATCATCGGCGAGATAGCTGATGGGGTATTGCAGCGTCTCATAGAATCCGGAGGTCACGATCTCTCTGGCAACTCCCAGCTTGTGGGCCGTGCCGCCGATGTGCCGGATCTTTCCCTGCTCTTTCGCTTTCAACATGCAGTCATACATGCCGTTAGCCTCACCGGGCTTCCAGCATTCCCCCATCAGGTGGAACTGGTAGATATCAATGTAGTCGGTCTTAAGCTTGTCAAGAGATGTTTCCAGATCCTTCCAGAAATCCTCCGGCGTCTTCGCCGGGGTCTTGGTGGCGATGATGATCTCCTCCCGCCTGACATATCCGTCGCCGAAGGCGGCTCCGAGCTTCTCCTCACTGTCACTGTAAGCCCGTGCCGTATCAAAAAAACGCATCCCGCCGGCGTACGCGTTCCGCAGGATCGGTACCGCTTCCGAGAGCGTGACCCGCTGGATCGGCAGGGCGCCGAAGCCATTCTGCGGGACGGTGATCCCTGTTTTGCCCAATGTGACCTGTTTCATTCTGACCTCCCGAATAGGATGATGCCGTGGACATCATAGGCTGAAAGCACGCTGATTTCGATCATTATCTTATCAAAAAGACCGATGAAAGGTCAACGTTTCGCCGCGAATGTAGGCGGGGCTGGGAACAGTAACGTTTCCGGATTCCATCTGCGGTCATCTTGACGTGATTCCCCAAGACCGTTAAAATGCATTGGGTAAACCGGGAAAGAAGGCATCATTGGTATGTCAGAGATAGAGAACAGAACGAATACTCATACGGAACACGTCAGTGCCAGGATCCCCGCCAGGGTCATCGCGATCGTGATCGGTGCGTCCATTTTGATCGTCGCCGTCATCCTGCTCATTTCCATGAAGATGACCATGGACAGCTTCAATCAGCTCAAGAAAGAATCGGTGGATTATCTGCGTCTCCGGGATGCCGCGGTGGAGCTGCAGGCAGGCTCCGACCAGCTGACAGATCAGGTGCGGCACTATGTTGTCGCCGGCAACCGGAAATATCTGGATGGATATTTCGAAGAAGCCAATATCACCAAACAGCGGGATCACGCCGTCGAAGTGATCTCCCGCGAGGCGGCCGGAACCCGGGCTGACCAGTATCTGCAGGAAGCCATGCAGTGCTCCCGGGATCTCATGGAGCGCGAATATTATGCGATGTGCCTGGTTCTCGCCGCACAGTGGGACAGGGAGGAAGCCTGCGCTGATCATCCGGAGCTGGAATCGATCACCCTGACCGGGGAGGATGCCGTTCTTTCCCAAGAGGAGCAGATGGCGAAAGCGCTTATCATCGTCATGGACGAATCCTATGAGCAGGAGAAGACGAGGATCGAGGAGAACATCGCCCTCTGTCTCGATGATCTGCTGGGGAAGATGTTTGACGCGCAGGAGGATTCCACGAAAACACTGGATTCCCTTCTGCAGTTTCAGACGATCCTGCTGTTCCTGTTGCTGCTGCTGTTCCTCATCTTTGTGCTCTTTGTACATTTCTCCGTCTTTTCCCCGATGAGGAAGGCGATCAATTTGATCCGGGATGACAGCTACATCCCCGAAGAGGGCGGGAGAGAATTCCGCTATCTTGCCAAAGCGCTCAATGAGCTGCATGAGGAAAATGTCAAGAAGACCGGGAAACTCGCTTTTGAATCCACCCATGACCCTGTCACGGGCGTCTTCAACCGGTCCGGTTATGAGCATCTGATGGAGGAGGTCGATCTGAGCCGTATCGCATTTCTGCTGGTGGATGTGGATCTCTTCAAGCAGGTCAATGACACCCACGGACATGAGACGGGCGACCGGATCCTGGCCGAAGTGGCAACCGCTCTGCTGGGGCATTTCCGCCCGCAGGATTATGTCTGCCGGATCGGAGGGGATGAGTTCGTCGTCATCGCAAACCATATCGATCGTAACCGCGCAGGCTCGATCCTTCAGAAGATCGATCAGATCAACCAGTCCCTCCGGGAGACAGAGCCGGAGATCACCGTCAGCATCAGCGCCGGGATCGCCTTTGGCAGGGAAGGGGAAACCCCGGATGAGATCTTCCGGAAGGCGGACAAAGCTCTGTATGAGGTAAAGCGAAGCGTACGCGGCCGGGCCGAGCTGTATCGCGAGGATATTTAAGGCGCCCGTAACTTACCGTTTCCCGGGAATCCCTGGTTCAACTGCGGGTGTATACCGCAAGGGCTTCGAAGGGAGCCTTCAGTTCTGCCGTCAGTACCTGATCCTTTAGGGAGACGGTATTGTTCTCGGAGCACATCACCCGGACGATCCGGTCCGAATTGATCGGCAGTCTGATCTCTGCCGGATATCCCCCGTCAAAGGTGTGGATCACCGTAAGGACTTCTTTGCCGGCCTGTCGGACGACGGCCTGCCATCCCTTTGGATGCCGCCAGCTCTCCGACAGCTCTCCGTGGAAGGAGGACACACCGTCGCGAATCACATGCCGCACTTCGCGGTAGAGATCGATACCTTCATCCACTTTGTCCCATTGCTCCTTCGAGAGATGCGTCACATCGCCGGAGACGCACAGAACTCCCAGCAGACCGTTGATCAGGGAATAATTGATGCGCCGTAGGCTGTCCTCCTGTCGGAGCACCGCCCAGATCTGGGACTGCGCCGGCAGGATCACGCGGTGGAGCATGGCGGCGATGATCGGGATCTCCGCGCATTCATGGGCATCCGAAAAGGAGGCCATATCGGAAAGAGCCATGAAGGAGGGCTCCAGCCGATGGCCGCCGGAGGAGCAGTTTTCGATCACAAGCTCCGGGAGCATTTCCCGCATGCGGCGGAAGAACCGCTGTGTCCCCTGCATATTCTGTCTAAGTCCCTCGCCGAGGCTGTCGGGATCGTCACACCCGATGCCGATGGTATCGTTGTAATCCACCTTGATATAGGAAAAGCCGCAGCGTGCGAGGAGTCCGATCACCCGCTCCTCCAGATAGTCCTGCACCTCTTCCCTGCGCAGATCCAGGAACCGCCGGTTATCCGTGTCGATCAACACGCCGTCCCTTTTAAGGAGCATCTCCTCGCGGTAATAGATGTCCGACCCTTTGGAACAGGTCTCCGGTTCGAACCACAGTCCCGGCTTCATGCCGTGTGCGCGGATCATGTCCGCCGTTGCCTTAAGTCCTTTCGGGAACATGTCCTGCTCCTCGGGGATCCAGTCTCCGCCGCATTCATACCAGAGTTCGCCGGGTTTGCGGTACCAGCCGGCGTCGATCACCAGGTATTCAAATCCGTGACCGTCCAGTACCTGTACGATCCCTTCGAGATTCTCATGCGTCGGATTCCCCCAAGTAGTGCAGTACTCATTGAACATCACCGGAAGCTCCGCCTCCGGATGGGGCATCCGTTCCCGATGAAGGGTGAGCAGCCGCTGGGACACCTCATCCACCCCGCCGATCCCCGCTGTCACAAAGGCTTCCGGCGTTTCAAAGGTCTCGCCCGGCCGGATCGTCCTGGCCCAGCGTCCGAAATCCTCATCCGGCAGGGATGCCATGAGATTGAGACCGCTGTCTCTCCGGCGGATCTCGATCTGCCAGGAGGAGGGACAGGCCAGCTGTATCGCCCAGGTCACGCCGGCGCTGCGGTCCTCGATGGCGGCAAAGGGGAAATATCCCTTCACCGGCATGGAACCCAGTTCGCCGTATTTCACCTGTCGAAGTGCGTTCCCCGCCCAGGCGCGCTCCAGCATCGCCTGTTCGATGCTCTCCGTCTGCAGACGACCCTCCGCGCTCCACATGCTGCGGATCCGGTGGAGGTACAGTGCGCCCGAAGCGTCTCCCGCCGTAAAGGGAGTGATACCGCTCAGATTGATGCTGGAGAGGAGATTGAGCGTCACCGGCTCCGTGCCGGTATTCTCAAATTCACAGGAGACCGAGAGGGCAGAGAGGCCCTCCTGCCAGCGGACCTTGTGACGGACCGTGCGCCCGTTCCCGTCCGAGACCGTGGTGATCACCGTATCTCCCTCACGGGTCTGCGACTGATATTTCAGGGCATCCGTCGCCGTCGTCCCGGCGAGAGTCTGCCCGTTGCCGTATCCGTTCGGCAGATGATCTCCCCGCGCATGGAGCTGTACCAGAGGCTCCGGCTCGAAATCCTCCTTCTCCAGCACCTGCTCCCGCATCTTTTCCGGGATCAGACGCATACTGACCCGCTCCCGCTCATCGATCCGATAGGTGAGCAGCATATCGCCGAGAACATATTCCATCGCGCTGTTATCGCTCATGTGTGATCCCTCCTGTGTGATCCGAATGATCGCTGCCTCGTCGAACACGGGTGATGCCCGATACTTTGATTCTATCATACGAGCGGGATCTCATGTTACCGGAGTTTTCACATGGATCGAAATGCGGGAGTCGGTGCAGCGATAGGGCTGTGTACAGGCAAGCTGCGCGGGATCCTCATGCCTCGGAGCCAAAAGCCGGGCTGCCCGCGCTATCCCAACTCGCCTGCCTGATAAGCGGTTCTTCGACGGGTATGGCCCGATCCGCATTGGAGCGCTTGGCGAAACGGGGTTCATGCGGATGCTTAGCCGCAAGTTCCCATGTCTGAGCGAAGCGAGTTTGGAACTTGCGGCTAAGTTCGAGCGGAGCATAGAACCTCGTTTCGCCGCTCCCCTGCGGATCGGGCATACCCGCCGGGAACCGCTAATCCTGCAGGCTCAGACAGCGGCCGCGCGGGCAGGCTTTTGTCACCTGCGGCAGA
>JAFPTK010000267.1 GCA_017400305.1 Lachnospiraceae bacterium
GCTGAACTTCAACTGGCTGAAAACGCCGGATGATGAAATGGAGATCCATCTGCGTCCGTACCGTATCGCGAAGGAAGAAGGATGCAAATTCTATCTCGGCAGCGACGCTCACGCCCTGTGGGTTTTCGATAACATGAAAGAGAATTTCAATAAGATCGTCGCCGCTCTGGATCTTGACGACAAAGATAAATTCCCGATCTGAGGAATACCCTCAAGGAGTCATAGAACCATGGGAACGCCGAAATCATCGCCGCGGAATTGTCTCATCATCACGGAATGCTCTTCCGATCTCACGGACATGCTGGAAAGCTGCGGCATAGAAACTCCCCGGATGACGATGGAGGAAGCTGTCGGAAAAGATCTTAGGGGATACGACTCTTTCTGCGTGCTCGCTTACGGGAAGATACTTGATCCGAGACTCCGCGTCAGGCTTGAGGAGGAAGCGGCGAAAGGGAAAAGGGTCTTCATGGAAGCGGCGCAGGGCTTTCTCGATAATTCTTCCGCTCCCCCCGCCGACACCACCCGCAGCCGTCTTGTCGTAGTCCAGCCGGATGATCCCGGCGATATCATCCCCGGTTTAGAGACCGGGGATCTGCTCGACGACATGGGCAACGCCATGCTTCAGCCGTATTACTGGCTGCCCGGTACGACGCCATTGCTGGTTTACCGGGATCATGTGATCGCTCACCGGCGTTTCAAAGCCTCCCGGGAGGAGATCATGAAAGACAGCAGGCTCGGCTTATGGACGGTGGGGGAGAATGTGATGATGTGTTCCTTCACCCTTCATAACTTCAATAAAGCGAGGTTTGCCCCGAGCGGGTCATGGCGGCGTCTGACAGCGTGGATCGCGGAATGGGTCACCGGAAGGAGACCGTCTTTCATGCCAAATCCTGTCGTCAGGTATGGCGCGGATCATGATCTTTCGGACGACGCCGCGTTTGAAAAATGCAGGAAGCAGGCCGTGGAGCGCGGGATCCGCTGGCTCGGTCAATTCCTTGTGGACGGAGGAGCGGGCGGTATCCGTGAAGGGATAAGGCACACCATCGATCCCGAAGGCCGACAGATGACGGCGGACGGGGTGCGCAACGACTGTACCGGAGAATCCGCCGGGGCTTTCCGGATATACGCCCGCCTGACCGGCGATGAAGAAGCTGATAAGACAGCGGACATGATGAGAGAGTTCGTCTTCGGTTATCTTATGATCCGGGGCGGATCGTTTGACGGCATGATGCGCTGGTTGGACACCGCGTGGGAGGCGTGCTATCAGGATGACGTGGCCAGATCTGTGCTTCCCGTGCTTTTTGACTGTCTCTTCATGGGGGACGATCGGTATTTTCCCGATGTGTGCCGGGCGCTGGACTTTCTCGTGAGGACGACGGCGAAGGATGGGTGCCGTATCCCGCGGACCAACATACCGGATCTCACCGAGGACAGGATCCGCGCTCTTGCCGAAGCGGAACACGGGCTTCCTACCGCTCATCACAACGCTCACTATCATGCCGCGCTTCTTTTCGCTTACTTATACGGCGGGAACCGGGTCTACCTTGACACAGCGCGCAGAGGACTCGAGACCCTGATGTCGGTGTATCCCGACACCGTACGCGAACAGAGCGAGACGCAGGAGTTCTGCCGCCTGATTCTGCCGCTCGCCGTTCTTTATGAAGCGACAGGAGAAGAAAAGCACCGCGCCATGCTTGACAGGGTCACGCGTGATCTGCTTTCTCACCGGCATCCCTCCGGCGGATTCGCGGAGTGGGACACCGGCTATACGGCGCA
>JAFPTK010000033.1 GCA_017400305.1 Lachnospiraceae bacterium
CCAGCAGACTCGATGCCACTACCGCCAGGATGTCATAGCAGACAAGAAGCAGCTGCCGGGAGATGAGCTTCCAGTTGATCACCTGCTTTTCTTCTCTTCGATTGTTCCTTCTCTTCTTACTCATTCGCGGTATTACCGTACTGATCAGCGTTTCTTAAAGCAGAGGGGCACCCAGGAAAAGAGCATCGCCGTCGTCATCATATTTCCCAGGTGATAATTCCATTCCGTAAGACCCGCCACCATAAATCCCAGGGTCAGTGCCAGCGGCACATAAGCCGTCGCGGTCTCTCCGCGCATCCCGCCGAAGACCGTACCGGTGACAACAGCCAGAAGCAGCAGGAGGACAAAGACAGCTCCCGCTATGATACCATGGTCATACATCGTCTGCAAATAGACATTGTGCGCGTGGACCGCCATCTCACCGTCCGGAAGCAGCACTCCCATCTCCGCATGTCCGGTGAGATTTAACGCCGGCAGATAACTCTTCCAGATCGTAAACCGCCCGTTCGCCATCTGCTCGATCTGCCCCTGCTCCTCCTCCGGCGCTTCCGAGGCAGCCGGATTCCCTCCGCCGGAGGTCACCCCCGCGGTCGCAGGTGTCCCGGAAGAAGCCGGTTCCTCCGCGGCAGCCTCTTCATGATTGAAATATTCATAGACCGGATCGCCGTTCTCATCATAATTCTAGCGGTCCTCCGGGTGACGATAGGGGGGAGAATCGATCCCCGCCATCTTCTCCAGAAAGACAGAAGAGAAACGCTCCACGCCGATGAGATAGCGGTTATCCCAGTTGACAGCGCCGCGCAGATGAGGATCCGCATCATCGATCACAAAGAAATACGGACGCCCCACCATGGGAGGCAGGATCCTCTGAAGCGTGAAAACCGCGGGAAACAGAAGCAGTACGGCAAGAAACGCCGTCAGGATCCCCACCGCGATCCTGCGCAATCCGCATCTGAATCCGATGACAATAAGCAGGATCGGCACGGTCACGGACAGCGCAAGGATCCCCGTCCGCGAGACCGTAAAGAGAAGATACGCCGATATCGTACCGAACAGCATCGCCTCGGGACGCACGGCCGTAAAGATCTCTTTCAGACCCGTCCCACGGGGAAGCCTGCAGATCGCAGCCATGAGGAGCGCAAAGGCAGCCGCCCCCATCATCGTCAGATATTCCGCTGTCACGGTCACCGTGTGGAAGATGAAGGGGAACCGCGCATTGACGAACGCCGCAAAATACCGGTGCAGCAGACACCAGATCATCGCCGCGCCGAAGTGAAGGAACAGGCCGGATGTCAGCACGGACAGCCACCGCTCCCGACGGGGAGACAGCGCATAGCAGACCAGGGCAGCCGCAAACAATGCCCCCAGCGTGACCCCCCAGAGCCTCCCGTTCCGAAAGGCGATCAGCAGCACAAAGGTGATGACCGCAAGGATCCCAAAGAGATTCAAACGGGAGAGCAAACGGCGCTCCCTGCCCTCCCCGCGCTTTCCCGCGAGAAACAGCAGAAGGAACACCGCAAATGCGATCACTTCCCGCCGGGAGGCGATCGCATGATCCGCGTCATAGAGACCGTTCATATAATCACAGCAGTACTGGATCCCCAACGCGAAGGCAACGGCCTGAACAATTTCAATAACACGTGTTATTGTCGGGAGTGCCAGAAACCCGTTCATCCGCCTGTCCACCGGATCCTCCCGCAGTAAAAAAGAGGCTCCCAGTGCACCGAGGATGATCAGCCCCGCGCCATAGAACAGATTGTCCGGCAACCGGTCGTCATAGCGTCGAAGAAGCAGAAAGAGGAAAAGGATCCCCCATGCGATCCCGGAGATCGGCAGGAGTGCCAGGCGCACGGTCTCTCCCACCGTGACGATGGGATCGCGGTCCGGTCCGAGCTTCCGCGCGATCAGGGAAAGGATGACGATGGCCGCGGCGGCCGTCCCTGCGATGGCAAGGATCCACAAAAGCGACGTGCGGCGGTCCATCGGCTGCCG
>JAFPTK010000034.1 GCA_017400305.1 Lachnospiraceae bacterium
CAGCTCGCCAACTGCAACGACTGCCCGCGGAAACCGGCCAGCGCCTGGCCGTACATGAGCCATCTGGCGGATAAATATCTCCTGCCGCAGTTCGCCTACCGTTTGCACTCCTCGCTCTTTTCCATGAAGCCGATCCTCAGGACGACGGAGGTCGATGACGCAAGACCGACCGCGATCCGGGTGGCGGAGCTGGGAGAACGGCCCGGAGAGGCCCGGCTGATCAGCGTGCTGTCCGGCAAGATCAACACCGTATATGATATGGATGAGGTACTGCTATGAGGAAGAAACTGGAGATCGAGATCCTGTTCCCGGTACTCAACGAGCACAAACGTCTCGAGCGCGGGATCACGGGAACCGTGAAGTATCTGCGGGAGCATCCCGGATTATTAAGCCACGCGGATTTCAAACTGACGATCATCGATAACGGCTCGGACGACGACACTCCGGAGATCGGGAAGCGCCTGGCGAAGATGTATCCCTGCGTGACCTACCGCCGGATCGAGGAACGCGGCGTAGGGATCGCCTTTGCGACCGGCGTACGGGAAAGCCTCGCGGATGTGATCGGTCAGATGGACATCGACCTCTCCGCCGACATCCGCAACATCGCCAAGGTAGTGAAGATCCTCCTCGAGCACCCGGAGGTGGACTATGTGAACGGCACCCGGTTCTCCCGGCGTTCCAAAACCATCGGGCGGAAAGCATACCGGAAACTCACCTCTCTGGGAATGCTGCTGCTGTTAAAGGTCGGATTTTCCATGAAAGCCACCGACGCCCTCTGCGGCTTCACCTGGGTGCGCAAAAAGACGGCAGAGCGGATCGCCGAGAAGACACGACCGGAAAAGGGCTGGTTTTACATGATCGAATTCCTGCTGCGCGCGGAGCGCATGGGAGTCAGGATCGTGGATCTGCCGGTGGTCTTTACCGAGGATTACGATACCACGGTGCATGTGGGCAAGACGATCCTCAATTACCTTAAGAATCTCATGCGGCTGCGGATCGACCTGTGGAAGGAAACAGACCGGGCGTGACCCGCAGACTTAAGAAAGGAAGGACAGGAACATGGAAAAAGAAGCAAAGATCTATGTAGCGGGACACCGCGGAATGGTCGGTTCGGCGATCGTGAGAGAACTGGAGCGGGAGGGCTACCACAACATCATCACCCGGACACACAGCGAGCTGGATCTCATCTCCCAGAGGGAAGTGGACGACTTTTTTGCGCAGGAGAAGCCGGAATATGTGTTCCTCGCGGCGGCCAAGGTGGGCGGGATCGAGGCCAACCAGAGCGCCCTCGCAGACTTCATGTATGACAACATGATGTTAGAGATGAACGTGATCCACGCCGCCTTTGTGAACCACGTGAAGAAGCTGGAATTCCTCGGTTCCTCCTGCATCTATCCGAAGTTCGCTCCGCAGCCGATGAAGGAGGACTGCCTCCTGACCGGCGCCCTCGAACCCACCAATGAGGCCTATGCCCTCGCCAAGATCTCGGGACTCAAATACTGTGAATTCTTAAACCGCCAGTACGGCACCGATTACATCTCCGTCATGCCGACGAACCTGTACGGACCCAATGACAATTATCACCCGCTCCATTCCCATGTACTGCCGGCTCTGATCCGTCGGTTTCATGAGGCGAAGGAGCAGGGACTTTCCGAGGTCGTCTGCTGGGGCGACGGCTCGCCGTACCGGGAATTCCTCTACGTCGACGACCTGGCCGAGCTCTGCGTCTTCTTAATGAACCACTACTCCGGCAACGAGACCGTCAATGCCGGCACCGGAAAGGAGCTCACCATCCGGGAGCTCACGGAACTCGTCGCTGAGGTGATCGGTTTTGAGGGCGAGATCAAGTGGGATCCCTCCAAACCCAACGGAACCCCGCGAAAGCTCCTGGACGTCTCCAAGGCGACCGCTCTGGGCTGGACCTATCACACAGAGCTTAAGGACGGCATCCGTCTCGCCTACGAGGACTTCCTCCACAATCCGATGCGCGCCGAACGATGAAGCGAACCCTCTACCTGAAATTCCTGGTCGCTTATCTCCTCTTTGCGATCTTCGGTTTCCTGATCGTCGCCACCTTCGTGTACTCGATGACCAGGCAGTACTGCGAGCGCGAAAAAGCCTCCAGCCTGTACGCTGAGGCGACGCAGATCGCCAACACCTACGCATCCGACCTCTATAACAGCGAAACCTCACTGGAAGCGGTGGGACGACAGCTCACGCTGATCGCCCCCTATCTGGACGCGACCATCTGGATCATCAACCCCTCCGGACGTCTGGTGGTCGACTCCTCTCAGATCCTGAATCCCGAGGAAGAGATCGTGATCGAGAACTTCGCCCCGATGACGAACGGCAGCTATTACACCATCGGCAACGGCTGGGGCGCCTTCCGCGAACAGATGCTCTCGGTCCTGGCGCCGATCACCGCCGATTTCCAGGTGCGCGCCTACGTGGTCATCCACACCCCGGAGACCGGCATCGAACAGATGACCCAGCAATACCTGAATATCTCCTATCTGCTCTTAGTCGCGCTGCTCCTGCTCTCTCTCATTATCCTGTTTTTTTTCACGGAGATGGTCTACATCCCGCTGCGTCGCATCACACTGGCAACGGAACAGTACGCGACCGGGCACATGGACTACAAGCTGTCCGTGGACTCGGACGACGAGATGGGATATCTCGCGGCGACCCTGTCCTATATGGCGGGAGAGATCGACCGGAGCGAGGAGGATCAGAAGAAGTTCATCGCCAACGTATCCCACGATTTCCGCTCCCCGCTCACCTCGATCCGGGGATATCTGACCGCCATGCTGGACGGCACGATCCCGCCGGAAATGCATGAGAAATACCTGCAGATCGTATTGAATGAGACCGAGCGGCTCACCAAGCTGACCAATGACCTGCTCGCCCTCAACAACCTCTCCTCCCACGGCATGATGCTCGATAGGAGCGACTTTGACATCAACCGCACGATCCGTGAGACCGTGGCCACCTTTGAGGGAACCTGCCGCGACAAGAACCTGGGGATCGACCTGATCCTCACGGATGACCAGATGATCGTCAACGCGGATGAAACGCGGATCCAGCAGGTCCTCTACAACCTGATCGACAACGCGATCAAATTCTCCCACAGGGATTCCAGCGTCCGGATCGAGACCACGGAGAAGCGCAATAAGGTCTTTGTGTCGGTCAAGGATTTCGGGATCGGGATCCCCAAGGAGGATCAGAAGCTGATCTTTGACCGTTTCTACAAATCCGACTCCTCCCGCGGCAAGGACAAGAAAGGGACCGGTCTGGGACTCTCGATCGTCCGGGAGATCATCCGCGCCCACGAAGAGAATATCAACGTAGTCAGCACGGAAGGCGTCGGAACCGAGTTCATCTTCTCACTGGAAAAGGCGGCGGTCATGGAAGAGGAAGAGGTTTAAGCCATGAAACGGGACGGCCGCCATCCGAAGGGAGAACCTCTGACCCTTGCGATCACAGACCTGACCGAAGAGGGTGCGGGCGTCGGTCATACGGCCGACGGCTTTGCTTTTTTTGTCAAAGACGCGATCCCGGGAGACACCGTGGAAGCGACCGTCATGAAGACGAAGAGCCGCTACGGGTACGCTCATCTGGACCGGATCGTGACCGCCTCCCCGGACCGCATCACGGCCGCCTGTCCCCACGCGCGCGCCTGCGGCGGCTGTCAGCTGCAGGCTCTCTCCTATCCCGCGGAACTGGCATGGAAGGAGCAGCGTGTTCGCAATGCCCTGTCCCGGATCGGCAAAATGGACGAAGCCGCACTCGAGGAAAAGCTCCTGCCCATCTGCGGCGCCGCACCGGAGCGCTGCTATCGGTACCGCAACAAGGCGCAGCTCCCCATTGCCCCGGGCCGTGACGGAAAACCGGCCGCCGGTTTCTATGCCGCGCGGACACACCGTGTGGTGCCTGTGACAGACTGCCTGCTGGGCGATGCCTGCTTTGCAGAGATCCAGCGGCTGCTCCTCTCCCATGTAGAAAAATACCGGATCCCCGCCTACGACGAGGAGACCGGAACCGGACTCCTCCGTCACCTGCTCATCCGCAGAGGGCATCACAGCGGTCAGATCAGCGTGACCCTGGTGGTGAACCGTCCGGCAGGTGATGCCCCGGATCGCCTGTTTCCGGGTGTCACACAGCTGTCGGAGCAGCTCTTTGCCGGGATCCCCGGCATGACGTCGCTCTCTCTCAACTTAAACCCCGCACGCACCAATGTCATCCTCGGGAAAGAACTGATCCCCGTGCAGGGACCCCTCTATATCGAGGACCGCATGTGCGATCTGACCTTTCACATCTCCCCTCTCTCCTTCTATCAGGTGAACACGGAGCAGGCGGAGCGTCTCTACCGGCAGGCGATGGACTTTGCCGCCCTCACCGGTACCGAGACCGTGATCGATCTCTACTGCGGGATCGGCACGATCACCCTGTTGGCCGCCGGGCAGGCCGCCCGCGTCATCGGTGTGGAGGTCGTACCGGAAGCCATCGAGGATGCGAAAGGAAATGCGATAAGAAACGGGATCGAAAACGCGGTATTTCAGGTCGGCAGGGCAGAAGAGGTGCTGCCTGCTCTGTTACGCGACGGCGTCCGCGCAGATGTCCTGATCGTCGATCCGCCCCGCGCCGGACTGGATCCCGCCTGCATCGACGCCATCCGGACCCTTTCCCCCAAGCGGATCGTCTACATCTCCTGCAATCCCGCCACCCTGGCCAGAGACCTCGCGCTCCTCGCACACCCGGAGGACGAGGGACTCTCCGCCTATCAGCTCACGGCCGCCCGGCCCTATGACCTCTTCTCACGCACTGTCCACTGCGAGGTCTGCTGCCTCCTGACAAAGCTTTCTTGACAATTTGACAAACCTGCCCGAAAATGGTGCTGATTTCTCAATACACAAACGCTACGATTGAATGGGGGACTGCATGATGGAAGGATTAAATACGGAATTACAGGAAAAACTGGATCGCCTGAAAAGTCATCTCAAGGAGCTCAACTCCCTTGCGGTGGGCTTTTCCGGCGGCGTGGACTCCTCATTCCTCTTGGCTGTGGCACATGAGGTGCTGGGGGACCGGGCGCTCGCCGTGACGAGCGCCGATGTCTCCGTGCCGGAGCGTGAGGTGCGGGAGGCCAAAGCATTCTGCGAGGAGCGCGGGATCCGTCAGAGGATCTGCAGGATCGATCCGATGAAGGAGGAAGCCTACCGGAATAACGCGCCCGACCGGTGCTACTACTGCAAGCGGCTGATCTTCTCGGAGATCAAAAGGATCGCGGAGGAGAACGGAATCTCGCACGTGGCGGAGGGCTCCAACATGGACGACCTGGGGGATTATCGCCCCGGCCTGCGTGCGGTCGCGGAGCTTTCCATCGAGAGCCCGCTGCGGACCGCCGGCCTCACGAAGACCGATATCCGCCTGATCTCCAAGGCCATGGGTCTCCCGACCTGGAGCAAGCCCGCCTATGCCTGTCTGGCTTCCCGGTTTGTCTACGGAGAACAGATCACGGAGGAGAAGCTCCGCATGATCGATCAGGCGGAGCAGTTCCTGATCGAGCACGGCTTCTACGAGGAACGGGTCCGCATGCACGGGAATCTCGCAAGGATCGAGGTCCCGCCCGCCGACATCCCCCGCCTCGTGACCGGGGATCTTCGGGAAGCCATCTATCAGAGATTCCGCGAGATCGGCTTTCTGTTTGTCGCGCTGGATCTCCACGGCTATCAGACAGGGAGCATGAACGCCACGATCCGGCAGACGGGGAAAGAATAAGACCTGTAAAAAAGAGAGATGATGCAGATGCACCACCTCTCTTTTCTTTTTGATACTATGATCTCTTCTCTTACTTCTTGTTGACGAGATCCTTGAGAGCCTTGCCGGCCTTGAACTTCGGAACAACCGCTGCAGGGATCTTGATGTCCTTGCCGGTCTGAGGGTTGCGGCCCTTGCGCGCAGCGCGCTTCGAGGTCTCAAAGGTACCGAAGCCGATCAGCTGAACCTTGCCCTTCTTCTTGAGCTCCTTGGAAACCGTGTTCGTGAAAGCCTTGAGAGCCTTCTCAGCATCAACCTTGGTCAGGCCGGCTTCCTTAGCGATCGCAGCAACTAACTCTGTCTTGTTCATGGTAGATTCCTCCTTTTTTGAATGATCACGCGCTATCTTGCGCTCTGCATGTTATTGTACCACAAGATATGGAAGATGCAAACCCTTTTTCCTCATCCGGCCTTGTTTTGACCGCAATTAATCGGATCGATCGCCGTAATCGGCGGTCATCCGACAGGATGATCTGTCTGAAATGCCGATATGATCTGCGTTTGGGATCGTTTTGTCAATCGACAGCCCGTCAAATGTCAAGATGCATTACCCGTAACTTGACATACCAAAACCACATCTTGACAAACAACCGCCCCTGATGTACAAATGTAATGTACAGATATCTTGTCTAAAGGAGCGGAAATGAAATTTATCGATGTTCACGAGGCTTCCGTGCAGTGGGATATGACCGAACGGCGCATCACGATGCTGTGCCGAGACGGCAAGATCGACGGAGCCAAAAAGGAAGGCAAGCTGTGGTTGATCCCTGCCGGTACCAAACGACCGTTTGACGGCAGGACCAAAGAGGCGCGCGGCAGCGCCGCCGGGGAACAAAAGAAAGAGAGGAGAACTATGGGCAAATATTTCGGTACCGACGGATTCCGCGGAAAAGCGGGTGTGGTGCTCACCGCCGAGCACGCGTTTAAGATCGGACAGTTTCTCGGCTGGTATTACAGCAAGGACGAGCCGGCCAAGATCGTCATCGGCAAGGATACACGCCGCTCTTCCTATATGTATGAGAGCGCGCTCTCCGCAGGCATCACCTCCACCGGCGGCAACAGCTATCTGCTGCACGTCACGACGACCCCCTGTGTCAGCTATATCACCCGCACCGAGGGCTTTGACTGCGGGATCATGATCTCCGCCAGCCACAATCCCTTCTTTGATAACGGTATCAAGCTCTTAAACCGCGAAGGGGAAAAGATGGAGGACGAGGTCCAGGATCTGGTGGAGCGCTACATCGACGGAGAGCTCACGGACGTGAAATTCGCAACCGACGACAAGATCGGTCAGACCATCGATTTCTACTCCGGCCGGAACCGCTACATCGGATATCTCACCTCCATCGCGCCGGTCTCCTTTGAAAACCGCAAGGTCGCTTTGGACTGCGCCAACGGCAGTGCCTGGATGATCGGCCGCGCCGTCTTTGATGCGCTGGGCGCCAAGAACTACGTGATGAACAACACCCCCGACGGTGTCAACATCAACTTGAACGCCGGCTCCACCCACATCGAAGGGCTTCAGAAGTATGTTCGGAATAACAAGGTGGACGTCGGCTTCGCCTTTGACGGCGACGCGGACCGCTGCCTTGCGGTCGATGAATACGGCGATGTCGTGAACGGCGACACCATCATGTACATCTGCGCCAAGCACCTTAAGAACAAGGGCATGCTCCCGAGCAACACCGTCGTGACGACCGTCATGTCCAACTTCGGCCTGTACAAAGCATTTGACAATATCGGGATCAACTACGAGAAGACCAAGGTCGGCGACCGCTATGTCTACGAGAACATGAAGGAGAATAACCACATGCTCGGCGGTGAGCAGTCCGGTCACGTGATCTTCCGCAAGTATGCACACACCGGCGACGGCCTTGTCACCGCGATCATGCTCATGACCGTCATGGTGGAGACCCAGCTGCCGCTCTCCGTCCTGGCTTCCGAGGTCAAGATGTACCCGCAGGTCCTTAAGAACGTCGAGGTCGACGACAAGGAAAAGACCCTGGACGATCCGGCAGTGAAAAAATCCGTCGATGACACCACCGCCTACCTAGGCAATGACGGCCGCGTCCTGCTGCGCGCCTCCGGCACGGAGCCGGTTCTGCGCGTCATGTCGGAAGCTGCGACCTACAAGGATTGCGAGAAATGCGTGGACGAGATCATCGCCGCCATGAAATCATCCGGCCATCTGATCAAGGTACGGACATAACAGACCGCTGAAACCGCTTGCGCCGTCCGGCTCTCCGGATACGGCGACCATCCGATACAAAGGAGGAACCTCTATGAAATGTACGATCAATGATCTTTACGACCTGTCCCATACAATGGCGGCAGATTACCTGAAGGGCTTCACCTATCCCTGGGAAGCTCTGGAGGGGATCAAGGAGCTGATCCTCTCTCTCGGTGCCGGTTTAAGCCTCGATGAGTACGATCATCCGAAGGAGGATGTCTGGATCGCGAAGGACGCCGTCATCTTCCCCAACAACTATATCGGCGGCCCCTGCATCATCGGCCACAAGACCGAGGTGCGGCCCGGCGCGTTCGTCCGCGGCTCCGCCCTGGTGGGGGACAACTGCGTCGTGGGCAATTCGACGGAATTAAAAAATGTGATCCTGTTCGACAATGTCCAGGTTCCGCATTATAATTATGTAGGGGATTCGATCCTCGGCTTCAAGGCACACATGGGTGCCGGATCCATCACCAGCAACGTGAAGGCTGACAAGAAGCTCGTCGTGATCCACAACCAGGGCGAAGAGCTGGAGACCGGCCGCAAAAAGGTGGGTGCGATGCTGGGGGACGGTGCCGACATCGGCTGCAATTCCGTGCTCAATCCCGGCACGGTGGTCGGCCGCGGCAGCAATGTTTACCCGGTATCCTGTGTCCGCGGGGTGATCCCGGAGAACAGCATCTACAAGGAAGCCAGCAAAATCGTAGTAAAGACTCTGACGCCGTCCGCATAAGTGTGCGCGGTACGGGATCGGGGCCGAAAGGAGAAAGGACAACCGACATGAAAGTGATCATCGCCGACACCTACGAAGAGGGAGCAAAGAAAGCTGCCGACGTCATTGAGAAGTTAGTCCGGGAGAAGCCGGACTGCACGCTGGGTCTCGCCACGGGTTCCAGCCCGGTGGGAATGTATCAGGAGCTCGCCCGGAGATGCAAGGAAGAGGGGCTGGATTTTTCCAAAGTTCACTCCGTCAATCTGGATGAGTATGTGGGACTGGAACCCACCCATCCGCAGAGCTACCGCTTCTTCATGGACGACAACCTCTTCAACCACATCAACATCGACAAGGCCAACACCTACGTGGCCAAGGGAACCGGAGATGTGGAGGCCAATCTGAAGGAATTCAACGACATCCTGGATCGCACCGATATCGATCTGCAGGTCCTGGGCGTCGGCCCCGACGGACATCTGGGCTTCAACGAGCCCGGCCCTTTCCTTTATGAAAAGGCCCACAAGGAGACGCTCGAGGACAGCACCATCGACGCCAATACCCGGTTCTTTTCAAGCCGCGATGAGGTGCCGCGCTATGCCGTCACCATGGGCATGGGCAGCATCATGAAGGCCAAAACCCTGCTCATGATCATCAACGGCAACAAGCAGGATGCCGCGAAAAAGCTCCTGATGGATGACAAGATCGATCCCATGTGCCCTGCGACCTTTATGCGCCTCCACCGGGACGCCATCGTCGTGATCGAAAAGAAGCTCGCGGACGAGATCGGCTATCACGCCTGAACCTTAAAACCATAGCACGAAACACGACAGGGGATCCGAGAGGATCCCCTGTTGCCGTTTCTTTATCGCTATTCCCGGCTGCAGCTCTATGCCGCCCCGGTCTCTGACGATCACTCCTCGCCGGAGAAATCGTCCTTGCCTACACCGCAGAGCGGGCAGACAAAATCATCCGGGATATCTTCCCACTTGGTGCCGGGCTCGATCCCGTTATCCGGATCGCCGGCTTCCTCATCGTACACATAACCGCACACATTGCATACATACTTCATGACACGCCCTCCTTGGGGAAACAGCGGCCGTTCCGCAGGTCTCACCGACCGACCGGCCGCAACGGTAAGTAACGCCATCGTATCATATCCGCCCTTGGTTGACAATCCCTGCCGGGCATACGTATAATCAAGGATATCGGAAAGGAGGGACCCATGAATCCAATGAATGATACTATGAAAAAAGTCGGCCGAAGGATGAGCATCTATATGGGACTTGCCATGAGTGCCTGTCTCTCGATCGTCGGCGTCCTGCACGGCAATCTCCCGAACCTTATGATCGGCCGTGTTTCCGTACCGCAGCTCATCATCAGCATCGTGACGAGCTTCCTCATCAGTCTCGTGATCAGCCTGATCATCGGTTTCCTCATCCCGATCGGCAAGGTGACCGGTGCCGCCTCTAAGAATCTGAAACCCGGCCCCGCGAAGCTCGCTCTGGAGAGCCTGATCTCCGATCTGATCTACACCCCCGTCATCACTCTGGCGATGACCGTCTTTGCCTATACCTCGGTGATGCGGGCCAGCGGCGGCAAGGCCGATCTGCCGGCTTACCCACTGATGTTTTTATCCTCCCTCGTCGTCTGCATGATCGTGGGATATATCCTGATCCTTATCCTCAATCCGATCCTGCTGCGCAAAGCCATGAAGGCCTGCGGCGCGGAGATGCCGCCACAGGGAAGCCCTCAGGGGCCGCCGCCGGGAGCACCGACCGAAAAATAATCTGCCACCCCACGGATCGGATCTGTTTCCCGATGACATAGGAGTTGATGGAGTAACCGATCTCCTTAAGCCTAACAGTATATCTTATCATCAAACAGGAGTATGCTCATGCAAAACACCGGTATTCTGAAATCGACAAAAACCGCCATCGCCGCCATCTTAAGCCTTGCGCTCCTCGCAAGCGGCTGCGGTGTCACTGCCCCCGTCGATCCCCAGACGGATCCCGGGCAGAGTGATACCGCTTCCACGGAAGCTTCCACCACGGAAACCGAGAGCACCGGCACGGACACGACCGCACCGGGGGACACCGGTTCCCCCGCCGACAAGCTTGCCGGCAAGTGGGTCTTCATCTACTCCATGTACCACTCGGATTCCGATGACGGGAATGATTACGATTACTGCACCATGAGCACGGACGAATACGCGCCGAGCTCCAAGGTCACCGTGACCAAAAAGGATGACAAGCTCCTCGCCGACTACAAATTCGGCGGCTATGAGAACATGGAACGCATCTACGGGAACGAGCTGACCTACCACACCGGCACCGCCTACGAGGGCTGCCCCAACACAGAGTGGTACTGCGAATTCACCAATCCGGATCCCGACGATACGGATTACAACTTTAATAAGAAAATGACCCTCACGGAGGATGACCGGCTGATCGTGTCGGAGGAATATACCGATCCGCCCACTGAGGATTACAGCGGCTATCACTCCATCACGGAGTACTATTACCTGCGGGATGATTCCCCGCTGCTCGACGATATGGAGAGCCTGCGCTACTTTGACACCGTGACGGTAGAGAATGCCGTCGAGTTCATCAACAGCATCCAGAATAACCGGAAGATCCTGTTAAAGCCCGGCATCTACAATCTCTCCAGCATCTCGCCGTCCAAGATCAACAACAGCAAGGTGAACGAGAGTTACGGTCAGTTCCTCATCGATGACGTGCGCAATCTCGCCATCGAACCGGAATCGGAAGGCGACATCCTGATCTGTATCGGGGACGCCTACAGCCCGGTCCTCAGCTTCCAAAACGGCGGCAATCTCACCATCCGGGGGATCACCGCCGGACATGATGTCGAACCCGGCTACTGCAGCGGCAGTGTCCTGTATTTCGATGCCATCGACGGCCTGACCATTGACAAATGTAAGCTCTTCGGCTGCGGCACCTACGGCATCGAAGCCTCCAATACCTACCGGGCGGAGGTCACGGATACAGAGATCTACGAGTGCACCTACGGCCTGGTGGATCTTCGGCAGTCCAGCGGCTTCCACTTCAAGGACTGCGTCATGCGCGACAGCAAGGACATGAGCATGCTCTGCCTGAACAGCGTCTACGACATCACCTTTGAGGACTGCGAATTCCGCAACAATAATTCCATGGCCTATGAATCCTGCAGCTTCGTGGAGCTGGGCGAATACGACAGCGCCACCTTCCGCGGATGCAGCTTCAAAAACAACGAATTCTACACCTTCTCCAACCGGGAGGTCTCCCTGGAGAACTGCACCTCCGACAACAACCACGCCGGCTTCAACGACCTGATCAACCAGTCCGCCCCGCTCACCAGGGAGGAGCTGCTGACCGCCTATGAGGAGACCCGCACCAAACAGGCGGAGATTGATGAGAAGCTCTCCTCCGACTCCCTCATGGATCAGGTCACACTGAATCAGACCGCCAATGATGAGTACACCATGTGGGATTCCCTTCTCAACAAGATCTGGACCTACCTGGGCGAAAAGCTCTCCGAAGAGGAGATGACCGCTCTGACCGAGGAGCAGCACAAGTGGATCGTCGACAAGGAAGCAGCCGTCAAGGAGGCGGTAAAAGACTTTGAGGGCGGCAGCATGAAGCCCATGATCGAATACGGGACCGCCGCCTCCATCACGCAGAAGCGCGTCGCTTATCTGGTAGAGACCTACCTGAGAAAAAGCGGGACGTAAGGGATCATCCGAAGCAACAGAAAAGTCCGATCAATGAAATGATCGGACTTTTTCTTATGGGTATCACCGGTTCAACCTGTATTCTATCGCCTGACGCCTGTCATCCTCAATGGATCGATGGACCAAGCC
>JAFPTK010000035.1 GCA_017400305.1 Lachnospiraceae bacterium
ATGAAAGAGCGGAACGGAGATGATCCGGTGGAGCATGTGGAGTGCCGGATCAAATCCGATGAGAGCATGCGGGAAAAGCTCCGCCGCAAGGAACTGGCAGAGACGACGGAGAATGCGCTCTACACGCTGCATGATGCCCTCGGGATCCGCGTCGTCTGTTCCTTTCTTAAGGATATCTATGCGGTGCGGGATCATCTGGCGTCGCTCCCCGGATTCGAAGCGGCGGAGGAGAAGGATTATATCCGTCATGTGAAGCCCAACGGTTACCGGAGCTATCATCTGATCCTGAAATGTCACGGAGACCTTTACGCGGAGATACAGATCCGGACGATCTCCATGGATACCTGGGCTGCGCTGGAGCATCATATGCGTTACAAAAAGTCACTTAAGGAAAATGCACCGCTCATCGCTTCGGAGTTAAAGCGCTGTGCGGATGAGCTGGCCTCCACGGATCTGTCCATGCAGACGATCCGGGATATGATCCTGGGATCATGAACGGGCAACGAGGTGGAAGATGAAAGTACTTCTCGCGGAAGATACCGCAGATCTGAATCGCGCGGTATCGACCATGCTGACCATGAGCGGCTTCGATGTGGACTCCGCCTTTGACGGGGAGGAGGCCCTGGCATATACGCAGAGCAACGGGTATGACGGGATCATCCTGGATATCATGATGCCTAAGAAAACCGGACTGGAGGTTCTTGCGGCACTTCGTGAGGCAAATGATCCCACGCCGGTGCTCCTCCTGACGGCGAAGTCCGAGGTGGACGACCGCGTGACCGGCCTGGATGCCGGTGCGGATGATTATCTGACCAAGCCTTTCGCCATGAAGGAGCTTCTGGCAAGGGTGCGCGCACTCACGCGCAGAAGTTCCCATATCGCAAAGCCGGAGGGAGAGCTCATCTTCGGGGATCTGCATCTTTTTCCGGAAACACTGGAGATCCGATCGGAGAGCAGTATCCGCCTGTCCGCAAGGGAGTTCGGATTGCTGCATCTTCTGGCAGGGACCGGAGAGGCGGCGCTTCCGAGTGAACAGATCCTGTCACGGATCTGGCCCGGTGACGAAGAGGCCGGCACGGACACGGTGTGGCTCTATGTGAGCTATCTTCGCACCAAGCTCTTTTCGATCGGCAGTGCGGCGGCCATATCGGGAGAGAGGGGCGGCAGCTTTACGTTTCTCCCCGGTGGTACTGCTTCGATGGCTTGAGAAGACGGATAAGGAAAAGGTGACGGTATGAGCGAGCAATCCATCAAAAAACTGAAACGGCGATTCCTGCTGATCGCGATGATCTCCTTTGTGGCGGTCATGCTGCTTATGGGAGGGTTCATCTACATCCTGAATGTCTGTCTGACCCGGGCGGAGATCCGTCATGTGCTTCTGTATATTGCGGAAAATGACGGCGCGGTGCCGGATATGACGCCTGTCAGTGTGCCGGGGGTGAAAGGAAGGTTCCGAAATCCGGCCTTTTACCAGGGGGACGGAGAGGATACCTCCGACGATGATATGGCACATCGCCTGGAAGGCCTTTTCCGTCTGGGAGGAGGTTATAATTCTCCGGAGTTTTTCTACTCAACAAGGTACTTTGCGGTACTGTATGACGGATCCGATCTGGTGGAGGATGTGATCGTGAACCACATGGCTTCCGTGAGCAGTGAAACGGCTGTGGAACTGGCGACACAGGCAAGGAAAAGATTCTTTAAATTCGGCAGCTTCGGAGATTACTATTATCTTAACACCGCCCGAAAGGAAGGCGGCAGGATCGTGGTCTATCTGGACAGCACCGCCCAGATCTTCATGAACAACCGGATCCTTTATATCGCCTTATCCTTCCTTTGCCTGGGATCCGTGATCACGTATCTCATGATGCGCGTTCTGGTCGGGAGACTGATCAAACCGGAGATCCGAAACGCGGAGCTGCAGAAGCAGTTTCTGACCAATGCCAGTCATGAGCTGAAGACGCCGCTCTCCGTCATCCGCGCCAATACGGAGCTGATGGAGATGTCCGGCGGAGAGAATGAATGGACGCAGGCCACACTGCGCCAGGTCGATCGGCTGCAGGGACTGGTGGATCATCTGGTCGATTTTTCACGGGCTCAGGAGCAGGATTCGGGAAAGAAGCGGAAGAAGATCGATGTCTCGGTTATCGTGAAGGAAACGGCGGAGTCCATGCGTTCCGTGGCGGAACAGGCCGGGATCAGACTCAAGGTCGATGTGAATGATAAGGTCAGGTGTTCCGCTGCGGAAGAAGACATCCGGCAGCTCACCTCCCTCTTGGCGGACAATGCGATCAAGTACTGTGATCCCGAAGGGACAGTAACCGTGGAGCTTTCGTCTTCCGGCCTCAAGAATAAAGGAATGGATCTTTCCGTATCCAATCACTTTGCGGATGGCAAGGGCGTGGATTATGACCGCTTCTTTGAGCGGTTCTATCGTGCGGATGAGTCGCACAACACGGAGAAGGGCGGGTACGGGATCGGCCTTTCGATCGCGGAACAGCTGGTGAAGCGCTATCGGGGGACGATTGATGTCTCCTGGGAGGATGGGGTGATCACCTTCGACTGCCAGCTGCCGTGACGTCACCCGGATGAACAGCGGCCGGAAGGAGCGGAACGAGAGCGGCAGGAAGCCTCGTCAGTCGTTTATCAGCGTGAGCTCCGAGAGATCCGGGCGCACACTCATGGAATAGTTGGTGTAGTAGACGACATAGCCGGGATGGGCACCGGCAGGCTTTTTGACCTCTTTCCGGCGGACGTAGTCCACCTCGACGAGGTTCTGCGCTTTCCCCTGGGAATAATAGGCGGCAAGCGAAGCGGCGAGCTCGTAGACATGATCCGGGATCGCGTCCGGCTCCTGACCGGCGGAACGCAGGATCACATGGGAACCGTGGATCGTCTTGGTGTGGAACCACCAGTCACCTCCGTTCGCGAGCTTGAAGGTCAGATAATCGTTCTGCAGATTGTTCTTCCCGACATAGAGATCATAGGGTCCCTTACCGCCAAAGTCATCTATGGTACGATAGTGGAGTGGACTGCTCTTTTCTTTGCGCTCCCGGTTCTTTTTGTCATTCTGTTTCAACTTTCCGACGTAGCCGGTGAGGGCGAGTTCCTCGCGAAGATCTTTGAGGTCGGCTTCGGTCCTTGCAATGGACAGAGCCTGTTCCATGCTCTCTAAATGCGCGATGTCCAGACGCACTCTGGCGGTCTGTTCGGTCAGTGCTTCCAACGTGCGTTTTAACTTCTGATAGCGGTCAAAGTACCGCTTGGCATTTTCCTGTGCATTCAGCTGCGGATCCAGAGGGATCGTGACGGGTTCTCCTGTGTGATAGTCCTCGACGGTCAGAGACTTCGCCTTAGGCTCGGCCTGATAGCCATATGCCTGCAGCAATTCTCCGTATAAGCGGTACCGATCCCGCTTGTCGGTGTCCTTTAACTGCTGTTCCTGCAGGGAGAGCTTCTTGCGATCCCGCTCCAGTGAGGTGGCGATCAGGTGCTTCAAATCGGTGGAGCGCTCCCGGATGCGATTGATCAGAGCTTTTTCCCGGTAGTAATCCTCGATCAGCAGGCTCATGGAGCCGTATTCATGAAGAGATGCGCCCGGTGTCCGCTCGTAAAGAGTCAGAGGGCAGGCGGCATATTCCTGCGGTTCCCCGTCAATTCTCGCGATCACCGGATGGAAGGATCTCTCCCGGATCATGCTGCCCAGTGCATGAAACTCTTCATACAGACGGTCAAACTCCGGATCGGAGAGCGCAATGGCGGATTTATCGGCGTCGATGCCGGCCCGGTGACAGAGCTCCTGCGCGATGATCGGAGAAAGACCGCGGTAGGAGGTGTAGATCGCCTTAAAAAGGGGCAACCCTTTTCCGCGGATCGTGGACTGCAGATCGATCCTTTCTACATCGACCGGGATCACCTTATCCTGTGACGGGACGAAATAGGGGCGTCCCGGCAGGACCTCGCGGACGGAGCTCATGGAGGAGGATACCCGGCGGATGCTGTCGACGACGATATTCTCCTCGTTGATCAGGATGATGTTGGAATATTTGCCCATGAGCTCGATGATGAGGGTGTGTACCCGTCGGTCCCCCATCTCATCGGTTCCCTCCACGGCAAAGCGCAGGATACGCTCAAAGTCCGGCTGTATCACCGAGAGGATCCGGCCGCCCTGGAGATGCTTTCGGAGCAGCATGCAGAAGGCGGGAGCCTCCAGGGGCCCCTGCTTATTCTGCTCGGTGAGATAGACCATGGGGAGCGAAGCGCTGGCAGAGAGGACCACCCGCACGGGCTTTTCCGGCCCCTGCGGCTTCACGGTCAGATACAGCTCGTCCCCTTCGGTCTGTGTGATCTTATTGATTTTTCCTCCGGCAAGTGCTTGCTGCAGTTCCTCCGCGAGCGCACAGACCGTGATCCCGTCAAATGCCATAAACGTTATACCGTTAAGCAGAAGTCAGTATATCGAATCAAAGAAGAATCGGTATTCCAGCAATTCATTATATTGATATCGGGAATGATGCGCAATAGCTAAGATTTACGTGGAGTTTATTGACGTTTCCTATTGGCAGGTTTATAATATTGCACAGTTTGTGCGAGGGTTACCCATGGTCTTAAGTATGACAGGATTCGGCCGGAGCGAGGTTTCGCACGGCGCTTATCATATCACGGCAGAGATCCGGTCGGTGAACAACCGTTATCTGGATCTCAATATCAAGTTGCCGAGAAAGCTCGGTGCCGCCGAGGCAGAGGTGCGATCTCTGATCAAGCGCTATGTCCGCCGCGGCAAGACAGATGTGTATATCACCTGCGTCAACGAAGAGGGCGGAGATGCCAGAGTCCGATACAACCGTGTGATCGCAGAGGAGTATCTGCGCAGCTTACAGCAGATGTCGCAGGACTTCGGCATGGAAAATGATGTCCGTCTCGCCACACTGGCCCGTTTTCCGGATGTTTTCACCATGGAGGATGAGACCGTCGACGAAAATGAGATCGTACCGGGAGTACTGCAGGCCGTAGAACAGGCCTGTCGACAATTTACCGAGGCCAGAGAACGGGAAGGCGGTTTCCTGCGTACGGATCTGCTGGATAAGCTTGGTCTCCTCGAGGAGAGTGTCTCCTTTATCAGGGACCGGTCGCCCATGATCGTCGAGGAGTACAAGAAGAATCTTCGCGCCAGGATCGCCGATCTGGCATCGGATGTGCAGATCGATGAAGCGAGACTCACGACTGAGATCACGATCTTTGCGGATAAGATCTGTGTCGACGAGGAACTGGTCCGGCTGGGAAGCCACATTGCCCAGGTCCGGGATGCCCTGGATCATGGGGACGACAAGGACGGTATCGGACGGAGACTCGATTTTATCGCGCAGGAGATGAACCGCGAGGCGAATACGATCCTGTCCAAGTCGACCGACAAGGAGATCGCGGATTGCGGGATCGGACTCAAGACCACGATCGAAAAGATCCGGGAACAGATCCAGAATATTGAGTGAGGGGAGCGCCATGGCGGAGAAGAAAGGGATCATCGTTGTGGTGAGCGGTTTTTCCGGAACCGGTAAGGGCACCCTCATGAAACGGCTCACTGCGGAATATGACCGATATATGCTTTCCGTCTCCATGACGACCAGACAGCCCCGGGAAGGGGAGGTGGACGGCCGGGAGTACTTCTTCACCACGGACGAGCATTTTGAGGAACTGATCCGTGAGGGAAAGTTCATCGAGCACGCGGGCTACTGCGGTCACTATTACGGAACACCGCGGGATTTCGTGGACCGCAACCTCGAAGACGGTAAGGATGTTCTCCTGGAGATCGAGGTACAGGGGGCACTGCAGGTCCGGGAGATCTATCCGGAAGCGCTGCTCATCTTTGTGGCGGCTCCCAGCATCGAGGAGTTAAAGAAACGCCTGAACGGACGTGGGACAGAAGATCCGGAGACCATCGCCAGACGTCTGGAACGGGCGAAGGAAGAAGTAAAATACATCGACCGGTATGATCACCTGCTCATCAATGATGATCTGGAGAGCTGTACCAGACTCATGCATGAGATCATACAGTCCGCGCATACGGCGCCGGCACGCAACACGGGATTCATTCAGACGATCCGGGAAGACCTGGAACGGGAATGACGATAGAGATTCAAGAGGGAGAAAGAGGAGGTACCGCAACATGATTCATCCGTCATATGTAGATCTGATGAAGGTCGTCAATCAGGGAGTCGAAGAGGGGGAGGAACCCATCATCTCCAGCCGCTATTCGATCGTGATGGCGACGGCCAGGAGAGCAAGACAGCTGGTTGCCGGTGATGATCCGCTGGTCGAGAATGCGGAGGGCAGAAAAGCACTTTCCGTAGCGGTGGAGGAGCTCAATGAGGAGAAGATCCGGATCCTGACCGATGAGGAAAAGGCCGAGATGGAGGCACGCCGCCTGGAGGAGGCGAAAAACGCCAAAAAGCGCGGGGACGGCAAGTCTGCCGCTGATGAAACGGCGGAACAGCCCGATGTTGAGAACAATGAAGAAGAGCCCTCGGATGAGGGTGAGCCCGCGGGAGGTGAAGAAGCCGCAGAATGAACATCCTGTTCGTATCCCTTGGCTGTGATAAGAATACGGTGGATTCCGAGGTCATGCTTCACCATCTCGGAATTCAAGGACATCGGTTCACCGATGAAGAGGAGCAGGCGGAGGCGGTCATCGTCAACACCTGCTGCTTTATTGATGCGGCCAAGGAAGAAAGTATTGACGAGATCCTGCGATTTGCGGAGCGCAAAAAGCAGGGGCTGATCCGCGCGCTGATCGTCACCGGCTGTCTGGCCCAGCGGTACCGCGAGGAGATCCTCCGCGAGATTCCCGAGGTGGATGCCGTGGTCGGTGTGACGACTTTTGACCGGATCCAGGAAGTGCTGGATGAGGTGATGAAGGGGAAGGAAGCGCCTGTCTGTGTCGGTGATGCGGATGACGCTTCGCCGGTGAGCACGAAACGGATGATCACCACCGGCGGACACTTTGAATTCTTAAAGATCGCCGAGGGGTGCGATAAGCGCTGCACCTATTGCATCATCCCGAAGATCCGCGGACATTACCGCAGCGTACCGATGGAGGCCCTGCTTGAGGAAGCGCGGTCGTTGGCAGAGGCAGGCGTGAGAGAATTGATCCTCGTGGCGCAGGAATGCACCCGATACGGAGAGGATCTCACCGGCAGAAAGCAGCTCCCCGAACTGTTAAAGGAGCTGTGCCGGATCGACGGATTACACTGGATCCGTGTGCTGTACTGCTATCCGGAGGAGATCACGGATGAACTCATCGATGTGATCGCGACGGAGGATAAGATCTGCAAGTATCTGGATCTTCCGATCCAGAGCGGGTCCGACGGGATCTTAAGACGAATGGGCCGAAGGATCGACCGTGACGGCATCATCTCTCTGGTGGGAAGGATCCGTTCCCGTATCCCGGATGTCTGCCTGCGTACCACGCTGATCTCGGGATTCCCGGGAGAGACGGCACAGGACCACAGACAGACGATGGAACTGGTCCGGGAGCTTCGTTTTGATCATCTGGGCGTCTTTCCCTACTCTCAGGAGGAGGGAACTCCAGCGGCCGCATTCCCGGATCAGGTATCGGAACGGGTGAAAAAGACGAGGCAAACGAAGCTCATGAAGCTGCAGCAGGAGATCTCGCGGGAGCGGAATGAGGAACTGGTCGGACGCATCGTGGAAGCGGTGATCGAAGGCAGGATCGACGGAGAGGACGCACCGGATGAGGTGGTGTATCTCGCGAGGACGATGCGGGATGCGCCGGAGGTGGACGGATATCTGTTCATCGAGGGAGTGGATCCCTCGCGCGATCTGCTGACGGGCACCTTTGTCCGCGTGAGGATCACGGGTGCAGGGGATTATGATCTGACAGGAGAGATGTATGAAGATGAATCTGCCGAATAAACTGACGATGCTGCGTGTGCTCCTCATTCCCTTCTTCGTGGTGTTCCTGCTGGTCGATATCACCGGGACTGCGGATAAGTGGATCGCGCTGGGGATCTTTATCGCGGCTTCCCTGACGGATATGGCGGACGGCAAGATCGCCCGCAAATACAATCTGATCACGGATTTCGGCAAGTTCATGGATCCCCTGGCGGACAAGCTCCTGGTATGTTCCGCCATGATCTGCCTGACGACCCCGGAACTCTGGTCGGCGGATCGGATCCCGGCCTGGATCGTGGTGATCATCATCGCCAGGGAGTTTACGATCAGCGGATTCCGTCTCATCGCCGCAGAAAAAGGCGTTGTCATTGCGGCGAGCTGGTGGGGAAAGTGGAAGACGACCTTCCAGATGATCATGGTGATCTTAAAGATCGCTGATATCGCACCCTTAAGAACATTTACCAATATCATCATGCTTGCGGCACTGGCATTGACCGTGATCTCGCTCATCGATTACCTGATCAAAAATCGCGGCGTGATGGATGGAGAGATGTAGCATGTTAAGAAGCATCAGAAACGGGATAAGAGCTTCCCTCTGCCTGGCGCTCGCCGGGATCCTCACGGGCTGCGCGGATTTCGAGGTCAAGATGCCCTATGACGCCGCCTCCCTGACCTATCAGGAGCCCGTCTATGTGGAAGAAGAGCCGTTTGTGGAGGAGGTATTCGAGGAAGAACCGGAGGAGGAACCCGAGGAGCCGGAGGAAGAACCGGAGGAGGAACCTGCGGAAGAACCGCCGGAAGAACCGGAAGAGGAACAGCCTCGTGTATTTCAGCCCGGGATCGTAGACGGTCTGACCTATGAAAATAAGACTCTTTGCTTTGGCCTCACACTGGAGGATGGCTGGACGTATTCCACAGAAGCGGAGCTGAATAAGGTGAATAAACTCAAAGGGCAGGCGACCTCTGAGACCGTGACCGCCTATCTGGAGGAACCGGTCGAATATGTCGACATGGATGTGATCTCGGGAGGACTTGCGAATGAGATCAGCGTCAGCATCATCAATGCGATGTTTATCGCAACCGATGATATGCGTCAGGTGGCAGAGGATACCAGTGTCGCGATCGAGGAACAGTTAAACTCTGCCGGTTATGAAGATGTCTCCGTCAGTGTGGAGGAGCGGCAGTTTCTCGGGGAAACCGTTTATGTCAATCTGGCCACCTGTTCGAAAAAAGGGATGCAGGTGAGTGAGATGCAGATCCATAGCGAGAAGAACGGTTATTTCTACACGGTGACGCTGATGTTTTTCGGAGATAACAGGCCGGATGAGGTGCTGGATAAGTTCTATACGATCGAAGGGGAGATGATGTAATGACAGCGAAGGATGTGATCATCATCGGAGGCGGCGCGGTCGGCTGTGCCGTGGCGAGAGAATTGAGTGCCTGGGATCTGGATGTCCTGCTGCTGGAAAAGGAAGAGGATGTCTGCAGCGGCACCAGTAAGGCCAACAGTGCGATCGTACATGCGGGATTTGATGCGAAGGAAGGGAGCCTGAAGGCACGCTTCAATGTCGAGGGGAGCCGCAGGATGCCTCTCCTGGCGAAAGAACTGGATTTTGCCTACCGTAAGAACGGGGCTCTCGTCCTGTGCTTCTCAGAGGAGGAGCGGGATAAGGTGCAGGAACTGTATGACCGCGGGATCTCAAACGGTCTCTCACCCGATGATCTCGAGATCTTAAGCGGTGAGGAGGTGAGGAGACTGGAACCTGCCCTAACCGATGAGGTGGTCTGTGCGCTTCATGCCCGATCCGGCGCGATCGTCTGTCCGTTTGAGATGACCACGGCCTTTGCGGAAAATGCGGCGAAAAACGGCGTGTCCTTCCGATTCCTCTCCGAAGTGACAGGGATTACCGCAGAAGAGGGGGGATATCGGATCGAGACAGCGGATGGCGAAGTGATGCAGGCCCGCTATGTGGTCAACGCGGCCGGGGTCTATTCCGACCGGATCCACAATATGGTCTCCCGTGATCACCGCTCGATCACACCGCGCGGCGGAGATTATCTCCTGATGGATAAGGAGGTCGGGAATACCGTCTCCCATACGATCTTCCAGCTGCCCGGCAAACTGGGAAAGGGAATCCTGGTGACGCCGACAGTACACGGAAATCTGCTGGCAGGACCCACGGCGACCGATACCGATGACAG
>JAFPTK010000004.1 GCA_017400305.1 Lachnospiraceae bacterium
AGAAACGGTTCCTGTCACGGGAGCAGTCGAGCTCATCGGCTGGAGCGTCGGCTTGACCCCCTCCACCTCCGGAGCCAGAACAGACACTGTTTTTCCCGCATACTTCTTTCCGGCTGTATCGGCGGCCTCGCTGTAAAGGGTTTCCCATTGGCGGTAACCTTCCGCATTTCGAAGATCCGTCCGATCACCGAGATAATTCTTGATCAGGAGGATCTGATCCGCCACTCGCGTCGCCCAGTCGTGGTTTACGGTACCGAAATCAAAGTCCCTCCGATACGGAACAAGGCTCATCTGCAGCTCCTGTCCCCTGAAGTCCGGGTTACCGGGATCCTGGAAGAGAACGTTCTTTTCGTGCAACGCATCCACTATCACCGCAAGCTTATGGATATCCAACCGATCTGTGTCATAGGAATTGGTTGACGGATCGATCCCCGCTGCGCGCATATCCTCATAAAATCCCATAAAAACCTCCTTTTGACTCCGTAGTCACAGCAAATGATCTGCTACCGGTATACACGTAATGATCGTTCTGTTCCCCACGCGATCTCACATGTTTATCGTCCGACTCCGGGATAACCCGACGGGGGTTCGTCGGCACCGCTCTGACCGGACGTTGCAGGTCCCGGCACGGCGGACTCGGCCGTTTGCTCTTCCGGGCTGAGATTTTCCCCGATCGTGGAATCCGCTCCTTCCGCTCCCGCGCCGATGTCCGCCGTCGTGTTGAATCCATCCAGCGTGCCGTGTTCGTCGTAATATTCCGTCGCCGCATCAACATCCACGGTTCCGCCCTCGACCTTGCCGGCGTCATCGTATACCACACCCTTGCCGCACCTTAAGACGACGCTCTTCAAGTACTCTTCCCAGGTCATATCCTGCTGTTTCAGGAATTCCTGAACCTCCATACTGCTCTGGTAATCATTGATGATCGTCTGGTACCAGTTGGTCGTCTTGAGCTTCGCAACCCGATCCGCGCGATTCTGATAGGAACCCTCATTCCATTCCTTGTAATTCTCGTAAAATCCCTTGTAAGTATCCAACAACACCTGCTCGGAGATGATGAGCGCCTCGATCTCCGCGACCGAATCGATCTTCGGCATCGCTTCGCGGATCCTCTTCTTTCTGGCATTGAGAAGCGTGTACGCACTCGTCTTCTGCGCCTTATCCTCGGCACTACCCGATCCGTTATCCGTACCGGTTTCTGTACTCTCTGTGGTCTCGGTTGCGGGCTTTGCAGACTCCTCCGTCGGGATTCTGGCCCCGCCCATATTGACGAGATTGACAAAGACCATCAGCACCTCATCCATCTCTTCCCGGAAATTGTCCGGATTGAGATCGGTAAGCCAGTTATCCAGCGTGCTCTGATAGTCCGCTTCCTCCGTCTCGGTGAATACCAGGGTAAAGGATTCCACTTCCTCCTGCTCTTCCTCAGTCTTGTTGTCAGAAGAAAGCTGATTATTCGAGTTATTCAATATATCCCGGTTAGTCGTGCCCTTCCCTTTATTCCGGTCAACGGTATTCTCGTCAATGGTCCTGCCCTGCGAAGCGGACTTGGTCTCTTCCTTCTTTGGCGGCAGGATATCCTCCGCCTTGCGCAGCCCGTGCAGCACAACGATCAGCGCCTTGATATCCGCGATCACCGAATTGTAGTAATCACCGCGTTTATTCCGCTCGCTCTCACCGGCGGGTCCGAATACCTCTGTCATATAATCGTGCACATCGCCGTTTTCCTCCAGCCCCTGCCGCAGGACTTCCGTGTTCGTCGTCGGATTCTCTCCTAGATTCTCCGCTTTTTCAGCGATCGTCTCCGGATCCTCCAGTTCCACCGCACCCTGTTCTTCTGAAATGTCGAAAATCTCCCGATATGCTTTGTATCGCTTCTGCGTATCCTTATCCAGATGCTTCACCACATCGGGATGCATCCGGATCTCCACCAGGATCGACTCCAGCGAATCCCGCTCCACCGCGGTTGAAAGCCGCAGTGCCACATTGTTCCAGTACGCCTGATTCAGCTTGATGTCTTCATCCCGCAGTCCAAGCAACGCGTAGATATCTTTCATCGTCTGGCTCTGCGCCATCACACGCTGCCGGAGTTCCCCGGTATAAGCGATGAGACTGTCGCTCACCGCGAGCAGACCGATATCCTTCGCCACCTTGCCAAGCTCCGCCTTCCACGCGGTCTCTTCGGAGTTCGGATCAAATAACTTCTGGTAATCCGCGTATTTTTTCTTCTCGTCCGCGGTCATCGGGATCGCTTCGATCTCACCCTTGTCATTCACCTTGGTCTGAAGCGGCAACCGGATGTAGTCGATCGCGCGCTGCGTCACTTCCTGCTTCACGGCCTGCTCATAGGCCACCTGCTTACCGCCTGCCAGATCCAGATCGTAGACTTTCGCGCGGGCGATGTCGAGACCGGAATATTCGAATTCATCATTGTTGAAGCCAAGTATCTTATAGCTCTGCTCCTTCGACTTTGCCTGTTCCTCCAGAACGGCATCCGTCTCCGCTCCTTCATTCTTTTTTGTCTTCACACGGTAACTCTTGAAATAGGATCCGCCCGCGACCGGAACCACCGCCTTGGTATTGATGTTAAAGAGACTCAGACCCGTATCACAGGCCGAGATCAGGACCTCCTTCTCCCCTGTCATGGTGAAGCTCTCCACCGAGGCGAGTGTGCCGACTCTGGCAGCGTTCAGGATCTCCTGAACCTGCTCGCTCTGTTCTTCTCCGGCTTCCTCATCCTCCTCGTCCCCCTTGATCGCCTTTACGGCTTCCTTCAACGATTCTGTCGCATCCCGGGCGACCTGCAGCTGTCCGCGGATATCCAGTTGTGTCTCGTCGCCGGATGACGGGTCCTCTGTCGTCTTCCTCTTTGCCATCGTAGCAGCAGTCTGCTGCTGCACTGATGAGGTGTATCCGGTGGATGTCAGCAATTCCTCGTTGGTGACGTAGGAAGCAGTCTGTCTGCTGTACTTAAACCATGCCGGTCGGTTCTTCCTGGCCGACTGTTTCACACCGGGGTAGAATTTCACTCCCTCGCTTGTCGCCAGGACAATGATCTGCGAGATCTCGCCCTTCTCATCACGATAGTTGATATAGCCCGCATCGATCGCCGAACCCGGTACATAGACGTCCCCCAGTCCCGCATCGGATGATCCTCCGCTCATGAACAGGTTCATCATATCCGAGAACGACTGCGGATTTGCTTCCCGCGGATAGATATAGCTGATCCCGCTGTAGTACTTCTCCCCATCCGGTTGATTCAGGGATTGCTCCATGTAGAGGATCACGCCCTCTTCCGGTGCGGCCGTGGCGGTACCGGACTGTTCGGAGGAAGTGGCGAAGTTCGCCGTGGATCCTTCCGGAAATTTCAGTTTATACACCGTAGGGATCGTATTCCTGGGGATCGTCTCCCTGATATGGATCAATCCCTTGTGGATATCCAGGATCGCACCGATCTCATCATCCGTATAGCTGCCGGAGGGGATCAGCGTATTATTGACAAAGGCCGCCCAGTTATCATCCACATCCCACCAAGCATCCTCGTCATAGTAGAATTTGTAGGTGATATTCTGATCCCTTAAATTCGGATCCGGCCTGGTGATGCCGGCGTATACCTCGTTCTGATCCGTCATGCCTGCAGGTCTGTACACAGTCAGGAAATCACCCACGCCGTACCTGATGCAGGCATCACGAAACTCCCGATAGCCCGCCTGGGCTTTCTCAGACAGCTCATTGATCGGGGCATAGCACATCTCGATCGATATAGCATACCTATCTCTATATTGTTGCTTATAGTAAGACGCCCCCTTCCAATACCAGGCCCAGTCCTCTCTAAACACCTCTCCCGCCTGCGTTTTGATGTAATTGATCCTGTTATATTCCACATTTTTGATATTCTCTGCGACCCTCCTCATGGCCTCATAGATCTCTTCGAAGTTCGCGTTAAAGTCAGAAGGGTATGTCTCCCACCTGGATTGTCCCTTATTATCCTCCACCTTGCGCTCTCTATCTCTCATGACCTCGGTGAGCGCAGCCTGCAGGGCCACCTGATGAGAAACCTGGGTCTCTGCGATGGATGCCGTCAGATGATCATAGAGCCTCCGGTCCCTGTTGGACATGCGCTCCCGCTCATAGACCGTCAGCGCATCCCGCCAGTGGCTGTCCTTTTCCATATAGTTTGTAGCTTCCGATACGGTCCCCCTTATCTGTGTCTCGGGATCCGCAATGCCCAGATAGGGAAGGGACTTTAAAACAGGCATCGCTGTCGAGAGCTTTTCGGAGAAATCCACATGGAAGATCCGATTCATCTCCTCGTTATAGGCATACGGGCTCATCGTGGACGAATCGTAAACGCCATGCCCCAGTCCCTCTGCCTTGGACGGCACCTCGCAGATCATGGCACTCGTCTCCTGCATTCTTCCCTTGAACACGGATTCATGATAGGCATAGAGCATCTCGATATTCGTGGCGGCAAAGGGGGAGACATTGGTCCGGGACGCAGCTTTCCAGACCCCCGGCTTGGGCGTCAGATTCCGGCGATCCAGTGAATTCATCTGAACGTACAGTCTGCCGTCCTTCAGCCCGTCATATCCCGTACCGGTCTTCGGATCATCAAAGACCGAGTAATCGGCGCCATCCGGCAAGACTCCCAGATTCTGCCGGAAATACTGGTAAGCACCGGCATAGACACTGCGCTTCCAGTTGTTGCTAAATCCGTTCCTCCATAGGATCGCCTGTGTACCGGCCTTACGATATCCCAGCTTGATGAACCACCAATACTTCCGTTTATACAGTTTGTTTTCCAGGGCTGCCGTCCCGCCATTCCAAAGGTAGCGGAAAAGCGTACCGGCATCCCCAACCTCCTTATTGTCTACCAGCACTTTGATCGCACCGATGTCATCAAAGAGTCTCTTTTCCCTCGTGGACAGATCACCGACCTTTTTTTTCGAATTGGCCAGATGATCAAGCATTGCCCAGTATCCGCTGAGGGAATCCGCCTTTGCCTTCAACTCTCCCTCGTAATCCCCGTAGACCCGTTTCTGTCGCGCATAGTTCTCCCGGAGACGTTCGACATCCTCGTCCATCCACTGGTTGAAGATCTGTTCCTCCTTCGTCAGCTCATATCCCTTGTCCTGACCGGCCGAGATCGCATCCTGCCGGGCAGCGGATGACCCGATATCCGTCCAGCCTGCGATAAAGGACGGAAAGCCGGATTCCTGCCCCATAATGAACGGACTGTAATCATCATGCACATCCGCCAGATCAATGTTCAGGAATTGCTTTGCAATGGTTCTGTTTACGGAAGAGGCGGAATCCCCCGTCTTGATGGAATCGATCCCGAGGATCCTCTGCAGGGTCGTGATATTGTTACCGATCAATTCTCCCATCGTGACCGGTTTCCCGATCTCCGTCTTCTGAATGGTGTTAACGGCATTTGCCAGCGTGTCGGCACTCTCATCGATCTGGACCGAGATCGTCTTATTATCCAGTTTCATCCACTCCGCCTGCTGCTTCGGCCATTCCTTGTTGTAGGAGAGATAATTTACCGCCGCACTGTCAAGCGCCAGCGCATAGCAGTTGACGATCTCCTCATGGATCTCGGAATCCGGATCCCATGGGGAACCCTTATCGAAGAGCATGACCGAGCAGTAGGTCATGTTATTCGCATCCATCACGGCGCTCTTTAGAAGGACGCTCACACCTGCCTTTTTCGCGCGTTCCGATACGCCGAAATTCTCGGTCTTCGGTTCCTCGCTGTCATTGCCGGTCTCGTTCTGGACCTCCTCCTGCGCCTCCTTTTTGGCGTCCGCGTCCTCGTCACCGCTGTCGTCGTCATCCTCTTCCTTTTTCTTTCTGTTCCCGTTCTCATCCAGATAATAGAATGCGATCAGCTTATCGATCTCCGGTTTGATGAGTGCGGAGAGCGCGGATTCAAATACCGCCTCACCCGAAGGGGCATATACCACGGCGGTCCCTGCGCGATCCATCACGAAATAACGCTCCTGTTCGCCAATCTTTCCCCCATAGGCATTGGCGAGCATATAGAAACCATCCCCCTTGTAGTATTCCGTCTCGCTCAGGCGCTGGGTGGTCTCCTCTCTGCTGTATGCCTGCGCGTCAAGGACACGGTAATGCATGGTATAGGGATTGTAGGTCATAACGATAAGCGCGTCACACTGGATCCCGTTCTCACGGTCCGGAAGCGTGGTCCCCTCCTCCGGTGCCGTCCCTTCAGTTCCCTTGTAGGCGGAGAGCGTCTCCCCGTCGATGTAGGACGGTGCGCTGTACATATAGATGAATTCCCCCTCCGTGGTATAATCGAAGCACTGGAAATCCACCATTTCCTGCGGATCCGACTCGATCCCCGGAAGGATGTAAAAGGCATTCTTACCGGGAACCATAAATTTTCGGATATCATCCTTTTTGACCGTCTTGGAGGTGTTGACCAGAGGAACCGTCACCATGGGGGCCATGGGCAGATCCACGCGTCCTTCCCCCAGGATACAGCCGGAGAGCGACAGACACTGCGCGAGTGCCAGAACACCCGCAAGAAGCCGCTTTCTCAGTTTTCTGAACGTTTCATTCCTCATACCTGTATACACGTTGGATCGCTATGATTTCACACAATGCTCTGCCCGGGGCCATGATCCGCTGATCTGCGGGAATACCACGCGCGCATGCAAGGAGAGCCCGGCCAACAGGTGCACCTCGCTATAATACCGTCAGTCTCCGTCGATAGAGCAGCACGACGACCGCACCGAATACCACAAGAACCCCCAGCGCAAGGAGGGCATACTCCGGATGGATCGTCATGCCCCTGGCGATGACAAAGCGATATTCGCGGTAATTGCCCGCCTGATCGGCTGCCCGGATGCGATACTGACCGTCGGCATAGACCATATTCTCCTGCGTCAGCAGTACTGTGTTATTCAGATAAACCGTCACATCGACGCCCTTGCGGTAGACCTGCCACGACACCGGATGATCAAATTTCTTCCCCTCCAGCGGCTCGGAGAAAAGGAGCATCGGCGGCGTCGTGTCCCGCCGGAACGTGACCAGCCACTCTGTCCTGCCAAAGGTGTAGAGAAGCTGGTAATTACCGTCCCTGATAAGCTTTACACCGTAGGGACTGTCAACCTCCTGCCTCTCTCCGTTACAGGTGATCAGGGACAGAGTGAGACCCGGCGGTGTGCCGATGTAATGGACCCCCACCAGCTCGTCATAATCGAGGATCCGGACCGAACCGCGCAGCAGGTAGCTGTCTTTCGCCTCACCGTTACTGACACCATCGGAAAACATGACGAACTGAACGTCCCCCTTATTGGTCACCGTTACCGCATCCCCTTCAAAGACGGCGCCGGTCACCGGCTTCTCTGTCTCGACGGGTTCCGATCTCTCTTCCTCTTCCAGCGCATCCTCGGCCATTTCTTCGATCAGGGACACATCATCCACGGAGAGCCCGATGAGTTCCATCCCCTCCTCCGCCTCGATCGTCACCGGCTCATTGGCCATCCCGCCGAGGGGAGCCGTCATGGAAAAGGTCGCGCCGTTGGGGAACTCATAGATAAACCGTTTCCGCTCTTCATCATAGGAAACCGTAAGCGGCGGATGTTCCGTGAGGGCGATCTCATTGAAGGTGATCGCCGGGGCATCCCCGAGAAGCAGTACCGAAGTACCGTCGGTGGGATCGATCATCCCGGATTGATTCTCTTCCGCCGTCTGATCTCCGGACATCCGGGCATCCAGCATCGCTTCCGGATCCGTATCATCCGCGTCCATCGCCTCCTGAAGCGCCTTCTGGAGATCCTCCGTGAGGACCTTGCCTCGAAGCTCCTCCGGCAGATCCTCGTCCCCCGAGGTATCGCTGAAATCGATCTCCGGCTCCGTATTGTCATAGATCTGGTCCGCATGCGCATCTGCAGCGGCGAAAAGCACCGTCAGAACAGCAAAAGCAGCGCCGGCCACGGCCGCAGGAACTTGCAGACCGTGCCGCCGCATCTTCGGTTTCTTCCGTAATCTGCCGCGCACCCTCAGACTCATCTTCTCCTCATTTCAGGAATTGCCGGTCGGCGCCTCCAGTTCCGGTGCCTGTTTCTCCCTGTTTCGCTCCCGGCGAGGCTTTGCGGATTTGCCCTCTCTGGTCCTGCCGGATTCTCTCTTCTCGATCTCCTCGAGTTCCTTGAGTGTGATCTTCCGGCGATACGGATTCTTCTCGACGCTCTTCTCCGCTTCTTTTTCCTTCTGCGGTTTGTAACCCTCGAGCTTTCTCCGGTCGCGTTCCCCGCGCAGGGTCGATAGTTCCTTCTCCCAGAGTGCCTTATTCTTTGCGCTGTCAAAATAATTCATGACTACTCCTCCGATGCCAGTTGATCAAAATACTGACCGATCGCAGCGTTCGTGGCTGCCAGATGGTTTGTGCTGGTCGGCGCGATCGCCACGTATTCCTCCTGCGGGCCGTTTAAGATCTCCTGTGCCTGCAGATTCTCCGATACCATTGCGAGAGCATCCCGCTCCCCCACGACGCCGAGGCTGATCTTTCCCTGGATCACATCCTGCGCCAGCTGGGACAGTTCCGAATAGGGGGTGGAGATCACACCCTCGATATACGGAATGGTCTGCGCGGTCGACGATACGGAATCCAGGATCCCAAGCTGCTTGCCTCCCATCTGTGCCAGATTGTCCGTAAAGTCATTTCTCGGCGCGAGGAAGTACAGGCCGCTCCAGCCGTAAGGATCGGAGATCGCATATCCCTTGACAGCGGGATGAGTATCCGCGATCCGCCCCATGAGGATATCGATATTGCCGGATTGCAGGGCACCGATTCCCAGATCCACCGAAGCAAAAAGCGATGTCTCCAGCGTCACACCCTCCAGTTCCGCCGCGATCCCCGCGATCTCCGGCTCGATCCCCTGGAGTTCCTCGCCGTTTTTCGAGGCATACTGATCATTTCCGAGGATGAACCCCACTCGCAGCAAGCCCGGCACACCGGTCGTGACTGTCGCGTTTCCGCCGCCCTTTCGCGAAGAACTTCCCACCACGATCAGGATGATGATCACGAGCAACAGCCCTACGCCCCCGATGATCACAGGCAGCTTGTGACCCGCCACGAATTCCTTAATCTTATCCATTTCCTCTTCCTCCTATATACACGAAATAACGTACCGTTTTCCCACTATGCCTTTGTCCCCTGTCGGCAGATCGATCTCACCCGTCATGTCATCGTAAACAGCTCCTCGATTCCTTCGGCCGCCACGATATTCACATTCGTGCGCTCATTCGGCGATGTGATCACAAACGCGCGGCCGCGCCCGTTGTTAATGATATCGTCCTGCTCGCTCTCATTGATCGCGCCGGCGTTCTCATACAGTTTGATCAGATCCGTCATGTCGTTGGGTGCCAGCGGGAAGATAAAGCTGTACTGGCTCGCATTGATGATGGCGGTGGATTTGCGCGCCAGCTCCTCGGTACCCACGAAGTCCTTGATATTCTGCGTGATGACAATCTGCATACCGTTGTACTTACGGATACGCTTGGCCAGCTGGAACATGAAGTCCAGAGCGATCGGGTACTTCGCGTCGATGAAGACGTGCGCCTCATCAATGACAATGACGATCTTGCGGTGCGCATTGTACATCATATTGTACTCGCGGTTCTTGATGACCTCATTGTCGAGCCACTTAAGAACGAGCAGCATCTGCGCATTGGCGACCGTTCCGTTCTTATTCGCAAGCAGCGACTGGAAGTTAAACACCACAAAATTCTCATCCGTGGAGATCGATGCCGGGCCGTTCCAAAGCAGGGAATCTCTGCCGCCCTCGGCAAACTTTGCAACCGAGCTCATGAGCACGCGCAGGATGCCCTTCGTATAGTCGCTGTCCGCATTCTGGAAAGCCTCCAGGACCTCATCAAAGATGTCCTGGAAAGTCGGATAATCATCCGCCGTCAGTGTGGAGAAATCCGAATCCTGATCGATCCCCCGCTTCAGATAGGCCGTAGTGGTCAGATTATTGAGGAAATCCAGCGCCTCCTGTGTGATACCGGGCAGGATCTGCCGGTAGAATTCCTCCAGGAACTGCAGATGGGTCGAGAAGCTCGTGGACGCCTGCTGTTCCTCGATATCACCGGTATCCTCTTCATCATCCGAGAGAGAAGTGATCACATGGAACGGATTGAGCCGTCCCTGCGTGGCACTTCCGACATCGATGATCTTACCCTTTAAGCCCTCCGCCATCTTCGTGTACTCGTTTTCCGGATCAAGGATGAAGATCTTGGAATTCTCTGCCGCCAACTGCGCCAGGATCGACTTCGTGGCGTAGGATTTACCGGAACCGGACTTACCGATGATGACGGTGTTGGAGTTCACGCGCTCGCTGTCCCGGCGGAAGAAATCGATGAAGACCGGCACCCCGCCGGACTCACCGATGAACAGACCGTTCTTATCCTGCAGACTCTTGTAAACGAACGGGAATACCGCGGCAACCGACGTGGAATGGATCCCGCGCTTGTAGCGTTCAAACGCGTCAAAGCCCGACAGCTGCATCGAGGAGTAGGCCTCGAACTGCTGCATGAACATCTCCGTGGACTTGAACCCATCCTCGGACAGGGAGCGCCGCACCTCTTTCTTGAGGGACTGGATCGATCCGCTCTGCCTGACGCCGCTCCGGATCTCCTCCGAGAGCTTGTAATCATTCACCTGGATAAAGGTGTTGACATTAAAGAGTGTCTCATTCTCGCCCTGCAAGAGACGCAGCACGTTGGCCAGCGCCTGCAGCTGGGTATTTAAGTCGATCATGCGGCTGGCCTTGCCGGTGTTGCTGCGCTGCTCCCGCAGCTCCTCCAGTGACCGGTCGATCTGACGGATCGCCTTGCCTCGCTCGATCGGCGTGATCTTCATGATCACCTTGGTGCCCACATCATTGAACATCCTGGCGCCCCAGCTGTTGCCCACGACCACAGGGTAATCCCGCAGGCGGAGGCTGTGTGTGATGAGTCCGTCATACTGCACCTGTCTCGTGGTGAATTTGATCGTATCCGGGAGGATCCAGTCCAGATACCGGTCGGGCGGGATCTCCTCCACTTCGCGCTCGTCAAAATTCATGGAGTAATTGTATTTCAGGAATTTCGCCAGATCCTTGTCCTTTAACTGCCGGCACTGGATGTTGTTCGTCCCGAACTGCGTGATGGTATCCTCTGCCTGGGAATGGATCAGTGACTTATCACGGTCGATAAACATCAGGTAATGGAACGGCATGTAGACCTTGTCCTTGAAGTTGAATACCCTGAGCTGCTCGATCCGGTTCTGAATGATGCCGACACGTACCGTGAGCTCATCCTCTGTGATCATCCCGTTTAAGAAGGCTTCCTTGAGTTCCGTAAGCTTCTCATTTTCCGACCGGACATAATCGTCGTAGATCACCGGCCGGTCCAGCTTCACCAGATTGATGATCTCCTCCGGTGCCGCTGTGCGCAAAATACCGCCAAAAACGCGTTCGATCAGCGCGTCCTGGCGATAAACCGTATAAAAACGAAATTCAACGGAGGGAACTTCCACCACCGTTGCGAAGTATTTACCGTGATATTCAATGTATTCCCCGTCGATCCCGGAGAAAGGTGTGATATCCTCTACAGACAATCCCGGGAGCGGCGGTTTTTTGGGTTTGGCCTTGCCCTTCCTGTCATCTGACCCCTTGTCTTCCTCAGGAGCCTCGATCGGTGATACCCCCCGTTTTCGGAATACCCTCGGTCTGGCAACGTATTTCAGGAAGAAGAACAGCATCATATATCCCTTATCATCATCGATCGGAACGATCAACCCCGCTGTCAGGATCACGACACCGATCGCCATGAACAGGTGCCCCGGCACATTGGCGACTAAGAGCGACACCGTGAGGGCCAGCCCCACCGCACCCACGGCGACATCCATCATCTCGACGCCGTGGAACAGCTCCATTCTGACATTGGTTTTCTTAGGTATGACTCTCATTCACTTCTCCCTTCCGATCGTTGTGAAATATGATCACTTTCCGGTAAACTGGCCGCTCCCGACGCCTGCGTCACTGAAAGCATCCATATCTCCCAGCATATCGCCGCCGAACGGATCTCCGAAATCATCTCCGAAATCACCGCCAAAGTCACCGCCGAAATCGTCTCCGCCGAACAGATCCGACAGACCGAAATCATCCCCGAACCCGTCATCGCCGTCATCCGAGTCTGAGCCGCCGCCATCCGGGAATTTCTGCCCCGGATCCGAGGAGCTTCCACCCTTGGCTCCGAACTTCTTGGGATCCTCGTCCTTGTCTCCGCCGCCGCGCTGCTTTTTGGCCTCGTCAAACGCCTTCTTGGCAGTCTGTCCGGGCTTTCCGCTGCCGCCCTTCGCTGTACCGCCCTTCGCTGTACCGCCCTTCGGTGTACCGAACTGGTGACTGCCGGCGCCGCCCGCCTGACTTGCGGCACTGGTGCCACCGCTCGCCGCTCCGCTGCCTGCCGCGCCTCCTGCCGCGCTGCCGCCTGCCGCGCCTCCCGCCGCTGCTCCACCTGCCGCGCTGCCTGCCGCTGCCCCACCTGCTGCCGCGCTTCCCGCCGCTGCACTGCCTGCCGCTGCCGCGCCGCTTGCCGCCGCACTTCCGGCCGCCGCCGCGCTGCTTGCCGCCGCACTGGCCGCGCCGGCTGCCACGCTTCCCGCTGCCGCAGCGGGAGCTGCTGCGCCGCCCGTGGCAACGGTTGCCACCGCCATGGCAGCCTTCACGGCCATTTCCTTCATCTTTTTCTCTTTCTTCTTGAATTCCTGATACGGCTTCGCCATCGTCTGCTGTTCCTGCTGCGCCACCTGCGGGCTTAAGATCGAGGTCACAAGCGACGCCGTGATCCACAGGGCAAAACCGGCACCGATCATAAAGATCAGTTTGACCACGTAATCCAGCACCCGGATCTCGGGTCCCTTCCTGACATCCAAAAAGGCAATATCCCCGTTGAACATCGTAGTCATGATCATCAGATACATGTTCATCCCGACCACCATCCCGTATGCCGAGAAGAGCTTGCCGATGAACAGCTCCTGCCACTTTTCGAACCGCTTCCCATCATCCAGAGGCATCGTAGCGATAAAGAACGGCTCGATAAATAAGAGCACCAGTACACCGAATATCCGCTCGATACAGTAGAGATCCCCGATCAGGAGGATGAGGATGAACAGAATGGCCATCAGAATCCCCGTCAGAAAATCGATCTTTTTGATATCCAGGATGGACGTAACCTTATCCAGATTCCGGTAGTAGTCCGCAACCTTCTCTTTCTTATCCTGCGTATTCCCGGTCTTCTTAAAACCGAATAGTTGAAAGGAATTATTCTTTTCTTCCTTAAACTGCTCCGGCTCGTGGAAAAAAACCCCGTGATATTTGTCATCAAGCGCACACAGATTCCCCGTTGAGGAGTTGTAATCCTTCCCATCCGAATGTTTCTTCGTATCGACCGCATCCAGCGCAGAGATGGTGAAGACCGTCCTCGCAAGAGAAAATGTCTCGCCATCCTTTCCGGTAAAAGCGTTATTCAGGGAAACCAGGATCGTGTCCGCCAGGAGGATCAGAAAGATCGCCATGACCGGCACCGTCACAAACTTCACCATCGCCCTGGCGGTCGTACGCATGACATGCGCTACGGATTTATCCTCACGAACCTCCATATTGCCCGCAGCCTTGACCGTAGCGAAGATCGCGCAGAGGAAGCAGAACACAAAACCGGCCATCAAAATAAGCAGCAGGATCTGAATGATCCGCGGATGCTGCAGAAGGATGAGCAACAGAGATCCCTCGATCTCCTCTCCGTTAGGTTTCGTATATGTGACCGGCGAGAGTCCGATATAGATATTGAACACCTTCTGCATGCAGTCCAGGATGATCAGTATGCCAACCTCCAGCCGATAGAGCAGCATCGATACAAATTCCCAGATCAGATCCTTGACGAAGTCCAGAACGATCTTCAACACACTGTCGAGGATGGGACTCAACACATACTGGAACAGATATCCCAGGATCGTATTCATAAGCTTATTGATCAGTTCAAACGCCGGATTGAGGATCTTGTTGTAGATCCATTCCAGTGCGTCAGACAGAAATCCCATCTGGACGATCACCATCAGAACTTCCCTCCGTCGGTCTTGTCGTCCTGACCCTCCGTCGTTATCGTGGAATCGAACAATCCACTCGCTGACGGCAAAGGTGCAGCAGAATCTACGTCATCCAGGATTCCTCCCGCAGATGGCGTTCCAATTCCCAGATCCTGCTCCAGCGTCGGCTGCGATGCGGGCTGCGATGTGGGCTGCGGAGTCGGCGTCTTAGCCGCACTGCTCGAGGTTGCAGCGGGAGCCGGAGAAACCCCCAGATCCGATCCGCGCGATGCCTGCGAAGTGCTCTGACCCGTGAAGGTGCCGGGCTTTCCGGTGTCGGCAGACGTTCCGCCAAGCACGGTACTCTCCGTTCCGCCAAGCATGGTACTCTCCGTTCCGCCGGGCAAAGTACTCTCCTTCTTGCCGGACAGAGTACTCTCCGGTCCACCCACGCTGGCCGTATCTGTTCCGGGTTTTGCGGCAGCCGGTTTTCCTGCCGGCTTCTCCGCCGGTTTTTCTCCCGCAAACGCCTGCGTGGATGATTTCGCAGTCGACGGCTCGTTCAGGATATCATCCACCAGTGTTCCGTCTGAGAATCTCTCCGCCTTCTTCTTCATCGTCCTCTGCGGTGTCGACATCATCGTACTCATGGCATAGGCTCTGCCTGCGCCACCCAATCCGGGAGCGGAACCCCGTCCCTGCTTCGGTGCTCTGGAGGGTGAGAATGCCTGTCCTCCGCCGCCTCCGCTCATGACCTTCCCGCTCGAACCCAATCCGGAGAGTGCTCCCTTGATCTTGCTCTTAGCAAGCCCTCTCACTGTCGACTGAATCTTACCGGGATTAACAACCGCATCCCACATGGCACCGGACATCACGGCCCCCTGTGTCATCTCATCATTGGCCGCTGTCTGAGACAGGATCGAGGTGACAAGCGGACCGATATTCAAGACCGCGAAGACACCGCCGATCATGAAAACCAGTTTGATCAGCGCATCCTCCACCACGGCGAACTGCCCATCGGGCACCAGCCGGATCTGATTGGAGAACAGCGTGGCCGCAACGATCAGATAGGTGTTCATCGCAACGATCATGCCATAGCCCCCGAAGAGCTTACCGATGAAGAGTTCCTGCCATTTCTCGTAATGCTCGCCGTCATCAAACGGCATGGGTGCCACAAAGAGCGGACTCGTGATGAGCAGCAGGATCACATCAAAGATCCGGCAGATAAAGATGAGGATCGATGCTATCAGCAAAATGATAAAAGCCAGACAAAGCAGATATCCCTGCAGATAGTTGATCTTCACCACATCGAAGGTTTTCTCGACCTCGAACGGATAATACATGTAACTGTTCAGCGCTCTCTTCCCGGTCTCATCTTCGACGGGATCATAAAACCGCTTCCGATAGTAGTCGTCAAAGGCCGCCATGCTTCCTGTCGATGTATTATAATCCTCCGGGGGGTATTGGGTGTTCTTTTTATGCTTCTTCACATCAACCGCGTCAAAGGTCGTGATGACAAAGATCGTCCGGGAAATGGAAAAGGATTCCCCGTTCCCGGAGAACGCCAGATCAATGCTCTTTAAGATCGTTCCGGAGAGCACGATCATGAACATCCCAAAGAGCGGCACAAGGATCAGCTTCAGGAACGCCTGCGCCGTCATACGGAGCACATGAGAGACCGGGTGTCCCTCCTTGCCGTCAAAGTCAAGGATGGAACGGACGACGGCGAACAGCGCAAAGAGGAAGCACAGTCCAAAACCGACCCCGATCAGCGCAATGATAGCTCTCCTTACAAACGGTGTCTGATAGATGCAGTAAAGCAGAGAACCCGTGACCGGCACCACCTGCCCGTTCTTATTCACGTAATTCATCGTCACATTTTCCAGGCCTGCAAAAACCCGGAAGAGATACGTGATCGCATCCACGACCATGAGGAGCAGTTCCATGATCCCCAACAGCTTCAGACAGATCAACCGCAGGATCTCATGCAGGATATCCGCCAGGAAAGTCTCGAACACGAATTCCAGTACCGGCCGCAGGATCGTGTTAAACACCCAGGAAAAAACGGTGCTTAACAGATTGGACAGCCAGTCAAAGACCGGTTTCAAAACCTTATTAAACAGCCAGTTCAGGGCATCCGCCAACCAGCCGAGCTGTACACCAACCATTACTTGCCTCCTCCGCCGCCGCTGCTGCCGCCCCCACCGCCGCCGCTGCCGCCGGCCTTATTCAGCGCACCCGACACCGTATCGGAGATACCTCCGGTGATCTTGCTCATGGCAAAGGTCATAAGCATCATGGATTTCTGCAGTGTCGATGCCGCTTCCGGATCCACCGCCGAAACGATCAGATCCTGGCTCTTCCAGACCGCGTAAGCGCCGCCTACGATAAAAATAACCACACAGAGGAGTTCGGAAATATCATTCCCGGTCCCGAAGTCGATCCCGGTCTTGACCCCCTTCACCGTATCCCTGATCGCCACGAACGGAACGATCGACAGATAGAACCGCATGGAGATAATGGGACCGAAGGAGGAAACGGCAAAGGCGACGAACATCTCCCGCCATCGCTTGAATTTCTGCCCGTCATCCAGCGGAATCATCGCCACGAAATACGGCGCGACGATAAACAGGACCAGCAACGCAAAGATCCGTATGATGCACTGCAGGATCAGCACCAGAAGAACAAGAAGCATCAGAACGATAAAGATGAGTGCCAACGGATAGTTGACAATGGTGATATCAACGTCCTGGATAACCTGGTTAAAATCCTGAAAATTCTGACCGGAGACGTATCTCTCCTTGTTGTGCCTAAACGCCGGTCCGACACTGATATAAAAGATGACATCACAGATCCTGGTGTCGGCATTCGCCCGGGTGTCTTCCGCCATATTCGCCGGGATCGTCGTGACGATTGACGAGGTGCAGGCCCCCACCACCTTGATACAAAACATCACCAGAACCGGCGTCAGCACGAAATAAAGGCATGCCCGGACCGTCTGTTTGAGCACATGGGAGACCGGTTTCTTATTCTCACCGAGCGAATCTCCCATGGAGCGGATCACAGCAAAGATCGTAAACAGGAAGCAGAGTGCAAAGGCCGCCAGCGTAATACGCAGCATCACGGCCGTGATGACATCCTGCGTGAAGAGAACATCCAGCAGAGAATTCTGCTCCATGACGCTCAGCGCATTCTCCTTGGAAGTGGCAACATAGGTATTTCCCTGTTTGATAAATACTCCTCGCGTACAGGCGAAGATGTCAAAGATCTGCTCCACAATATATACGATCTTCAGCAGAATGATCATGCAGCGCATGAGCAGCCGATAGACAAATGCGGACCATATTCCGAACATCCACTGCGCGCTGATATACAGGTACGTCTTCAATATCGGCACCAGCACGCTGCTGATGATCGCATTGAGCGTATCCTGCAGCCACGATATGAAGCTCAGTGACACATAAGTCATCCGCCTGATTCCTCCGTTAGGCGCAGAGCGTCATCCGCCTGCGCCTGAAATGGTCTTCTATACTGATACACGATATAGCCTTCCGTTACCCCACGGATTTTTTACTTCTTCTTCAAAAGCCGGGTATGGTCACATCGTCGGCGGTTTAGGAGCGGGACGATATTTCCCCTGTCTGGCCGCATCTGTTGCACTATGAACGCTCCTGCTTCTCGGCCGGGTCTTCTGTTCACTTGCCTGCGGTTCGTCCGTTTTCGGCGGTTTGGGTGCGGGGCGGTATTTCCCCTGTTCGGCCGCATCTAACGCGCCTTGAACGCTTTTGCTCCTCGGCCGGGTCTGGGGTTCACTCGGCGCTATCACCTGTTCATCCACCGGAAGATCCAGCTTGGGCTTTGGCGGATCAACCTTCGCCCTCAATGCGGCTATCGTCTCTTTCGGAAACGAACCATACAACGCCGTCTCCACGGAAGCCGGATTCTTACAGTCGATCCCGATCTCGGACGGATCCATAGAGGTTATCTTCCCCGCAGTTGAACGCATCGCGGGATCTGTCAGTTTTCTACCATCAGCGACGATTTCCAGCATGGATTGGAATAAAAGCATCGCGTTGACCGTTTTTTGCGGATCCGCATACGGGCTGGCCGTGCCGCTTAAGTATTTGCCAAGATTCTTCCCCCCCTGCAGCATTCGATTGCCCTGATTAATGCCGATATATGCATCCCTTACTTCAGGCGGAAGTTCCTTCCTCATCGCTTCAAAAAACAGTCCTGCATGTTTCTCGTCCGCTTGCGGTCTACAGTCCTTCACGACGTCAGCGACCGATTCCGGTCCGGTCTTGGAATAGTCGATCTTACTGTATAAGGATTGATCATTGATTCCCCGGATCCCGGGCTTATTGATCGTCTGATATGCCTGCTGTACGAAGTTCAACGTGGCCGTCGAGAACGCAATCATTTTTTCCCGATTTGCCGGATCGGTAATTATGGCTCTCGCCTGTTCATCGGACAGCTTTTTCGGATCATATCCGAGATAGGCGAGCGCTTCGTTTTTCATATCAAAATCCCCGACCGTTTTCATACCTCCCGCAATGATCTTTGCGATCGGTTCCATGTTGGGTTCGTCCTGATTTGCGAGGTCCAAGGCATCCAACAGATCCTTACCGGCCTTCGCCTTTTGTTCCTTAAAAGCATTCGGATCCATCGCCTGCGCAAAAGTCGCATCCGGGTTATCCTGCATGAACTTCAAAGTGGCAAGCATCGTGAGGCCGCCCATACCGCCTCTTGCGATCTCCATGGACGATCCTCTGCCGGTTATTGCGGCTTGCAGCCTCGTATAGATCGCCTGCTGATCCGCAGGCATATCTTTGAACTGCTCCGGCGTCAATGAGGCCAGCCCATCAATACCGAGATACTTTGGGTCGATCCCAAAACAGGTACGTCGTGATTCCCGATCCACGTTCAGTGTCAGCGAATCAAGCATCTGCGCCATCTGAGCGCCATTAGACAAGGGATGCTTTTCTCTGAGTTGTCCGTCTAACCTATGCGCCTCCCTGTCTCTACCGAGATCGTCTAATCGGACCTGCTGTGCTTCCATGAATTTCTTTTGTGCGGCAGCAAAAAACTGTTCCGCAGCGTTCCCATAACGGGATCTGTTTTCTCCGCGCAGTTTCGTCATCATGATCTGCGGATCATCAATATTCTTCTGCCCCAAAGCAAGTCTTCTGTCCACCACGCGATCCCATTGCGGTGATCTGCCGGCGGTGGTCAGATCCAAAATTGCCAGTGCCGTATTTTTCCGGCTTACCCCAAGAGAGGTGCCTTTCTTCTTTTGGTAAACTTCCTTCTCCGCATAAGCATCTGCCGCCTGGTGCGCCTTGCTCATTAGATCGGCCATCTTGGCGCGGGCGATCGGGTCACGCGAATCGTAGCCCTGCTCTGACATTTTGTGAATACTTGCCACTGCGGCAAACATGGCTTTGAATTCTTTGGAATCTTTGTGAAACACCCCCGACTTATCGGCTGACTGCATCCGATAGTAGAGTTCAGAGAATTTCCTTACGTTGTCATAGCCGGTCAGTTCCTTCGTGAGATCCCCACCTTTCTGCCCCGCGATCTGACCCTTCAATCCTTTCGCTGTACTGATACGTGCATAATCATCCAGCATCTGTTGCCGCGTCTGTGTCTTGCCGGCGATATCCGATGAAATGTCCTGCGAAAACTTGCGGAATTCATCCCTTATCTTTTCCGGGACCGGAACAAAGGTGTTGCCATCCTGATATCCATCACGCGTCGAATAATAATGCAGCTGCTCCTTTTCCCTGTCTACCTTGTCGAATTCACCCAAGAGCTGCGTCATCTGGCTGCTGTACAGCGGGTTATCTTTTACTATCGGCATCTCAGCCAGTGTCTCCATATAAGTCCGCATGGTCTCCAGATCATAGATCTGCTCGAAGTCTTCCATCATCTGGGTCTGAGCTGTTGCGACCATGTATTCCCTGGTCAAGGCCGAACCGTTCTGAGCGATCGCCCGCGAGGCGTAACTGGTCGGATTCATCCCTTCATCCATTTCCACTTCGTCGGCACTTTTATATGCAGCTTGCTTTCCCGCCTCCATGGATGTAACCAGTGCCTGTGAATAGGCGCCCATAAACATCGGCATCACTTCGGTGTATCCGTATCCCTTTTGAAAAGCCTCACGCCATTTCTGGCCCGGATGCTCCGCAAGCTGTTTATCCGAGTATTCTCTGTATTCCCTCTCGTATGCAGAAAGCTGCTTCTGATAATCCCCGTCCATCATAAGGTATGCGTTGCTCAGGCTCTGCGTGAGCCCATGCATCGCATGCGCGTAGCAGCCGCAATCCTGTGCACGGGCGCGGTCTGCGGGGTCCTTTGAGATTTTATACCGTTCCCATGCCTCGCCCGATGCGACGTTCATCTCTGTTTGAATATCCACAAGGTTTTGGAACAAAGCTTCCGCAGATTGAAAGTCCGGAGCCCCATCTTCCTTTCTGGGAGTGATCGCGTGAACGATCAGATGATCCAAAGCCTTCTGCTGATTCTCATCCATCCGTTCAGCCAACCGCAAAGACATTAGCTCCGTCAGATATTGTGCCTTATCCCGAACCGTTTTCCCAGGAGCATCATATTGCCTGAGCATTTCCTGTTCGTATGCCTGTACACTTAGTGCCATGGATCTGTCTCCTCTCTTCCGTATTTGTTTCAAACAGCATTCTATCCATATACACGTCTGAAAACGAGATATCCCACGATCTGTCAGCCAACTTCTTCAAGTTCTTCGGTCTCATCATCCTCGAGATCAAACATGTCATCACCAAAAGGCAAGATTTCCGCCGGTTTCGCCTCCTCCAGATCCTCCTGATAGATCATTTCTTCGATCATCTGACTCAATTCATCTTCCGCTGCTTCCTGCTCCTCCGGTTCGACCGCCGGAGCGACGATAGCGGTCATCTCCTGTAGCATTAATTCGTCCTCCAGCATATACTTCCCCATTAAAATATCGATATCATCTTCTTCCAGCGCAGGAGTATCGACCGGCAGCGGTTCTGCGACACTTGCCGTATTCACAGCCCAGGGATCACCCCAGATATCATCTTCGTCATCCGGGAGTACCTCCTCCGTTTCAGCCTGCCCGTCATTCTCGTTTTCCCCGACTATCGCCGGCTCCCCGGTCCCTGCCAGGATCTCGTCAAAGCTCGGGAGCGGCTGCTCGAATTCCGCCAAGTCATCGGCAGCGGTCCCGGTCGGATGGATCTCTCTCACTTCTTCTCTCTCAGCCATCTCTCCTACCTCCTCGGCTTCTCTATGGTCTTCGGTGTCTTCGGATTCCTCCGCTTCCACGGCTTCTTCCTCTTCCTCGTACTCCCCGGCGCTCTCCTCCGCCTCGTCGTACCCTTCCTCCTCTTCCTCTTCGCCTTCCTTCTGCGCGTTCTCGTCAAGGATCAGATAATTGCGCTCGTCAAGATCGTAGTAGACCTCATCTCCGAAGAAGACATTGGATCGCACCTCGGTTAAGTCCATCTGCCCGAACTCATAAAGCGGGCATTTGTAGCTCGGCGTAAATTTCGTCATCAACGGGAAGTTATTGAACGTGACGACGATGGAGTTACCCGTGGATTTCGCGTTATTTAAGCGCGTCAGCTCGGAAGGATAGATGAGCGGTCTTGTCTGCATCTGCGTAGAGATGTTGATATTGCCGGTCTTGTCCTTTAATCCGGTGGAGACACTGGATGTCCGCACGGTCATGTTACCGCACATCTTGGAGAATTCCTCGCAGGTCGGGATATCGTTGGAACCGATGAAGAGCTTGATACCGCAGTTACCCTTGACGATGTTGGCGATGGTCTCGCCGTAGACGTTCTTAAGCTGCTCGAAGGACTGAACGATCATCTCGAACCAGATCTTACGGGAACGGCCGACGGTGATCATCTTGTCGAACTTGTCGATCTTGGGCATGTTACCGAATTCGTCCAGGAGGAAGAAGACGTTGCGCGGGAGCGACAGATCCTCTCTGGTACTGGCCACCTTGATGAGGGCCTTGTAGATACACAGGATGAACACTGCCGCCAGACCGTGTCTCGTATCCTTTTCATCCGGGATCTTGAGGAACAGCGCCGTGGGCTCAAAGCCGAACTGCTCGGGCTGGATATCCGTGGCAGAGGTCAGAGCGCAGAGACCTTCGTCGTTGAACATCGCAAGCTTGTCGAGTGCGATACTCATGTAGGAGGCCAGGGTCTGATCCGCTGCGGAAAGCACCTGACGGGACAGGCCGGCCGCCTTGGACAGTTTGTCGCGACCCTCAAAGTAATCCTTGAGCGCCGCGTACTCATCCTCGGAATTTCCGATGGCCTTATTGATATTATAGAAGCAGAACTTGTCCTTGGTCATCTCCAGGGCCTCGTTCTCGGAATCCTCGAGCATTCCCAGGCAGACTGCCATGATGATGGAGCGGGCGCCCTTCTCCCAGACGGGATCCTTTTCATTTTCGATGGGGCAGATGACGGAGATCAGATCGTTCAGATCCTCATAACATTCGTCATAAACCTTCTGCCGCTCCACGCGAATCTTGTTGATGAGGTCGACCCGCACCGCCCAGGCACAGCCGTCCCATTCGTACCAGGTGTCTCCGAACTCCTCCTGCTTATGCATGAGCTTTAATTCCCCGGAGGCAACGACCTCGGCGATATCATCCGTTCGTTCGTAGATATCATCTCCCATGGTGACATAGTGCTGGTAGTTGTCGTAGATGCTCCCCAGCGGGTTCCAACGGAAGGAACTGTACGGGTCGCGGAGATCCAGGACCATGCACTTGTAGCCGTGATCCGCCAGAAGCTTGGAGTGCATCTGGAAAAGTTCGCCCTTGGGGTCCGTACAGATCATGGAAGAACCGGCCGAACTGTGCCC
>JAFPTK010000036.1 GCA_017400305.1 Lachnospiraceae bacterium
GAAAAGAGGAAAAAAATCTAATAAAATTTCGTTTATGGGATAAAAGAAACCCTATCCTTGTGTCCGGACTGTGTCCCGGTTTGCGCTGTGCCTCCTCTCGGTAGCGTCACTCTTCGTATGAGAGCAAATAGCCCGGATGCACACGGCATCCGGGCCAAATCTCCTGCGTTCCGGTTTAACGATCCCGATGCGTTTCCTCAATCCTGGCAATGTTGGCGTTCGCGATGGCTTCGTTCCTCTCCCTGTACTTGTCGTAGATGACCTTGATGATCACCAGGATCAGGAGGAGCAGGAGGAGCCACCACCAGCCGAACCGGAATCCGGTCCGACCGGGAGCCTTGGCGAGCGCGACCTCTTCGTCCGCGATTCTGACGATCTTTTGAGTCTCATCAATCTCATCCTTGATAATCTCAGACTCGCCGGCATCTGCGATCTCTTCCGCTTTCTGCGTCTCGATCAAGCGCTCTCTGTTGGCCCCGAGGACCTTGCCCTCTCTCCCTCTCTTATCGGAAGGGAGGTTCCCTTCTCTGACGGCACCCAGGACCTGTCCCGAAATCTGCGCCTCTCCTTCTGAAACTGCCTCATATTCATCACCGGTCATATCGTAGTTATTTGCGTAGTTGCTATCATTGGTATCATAGATAGTCTCTGTTGCGGAATCGTCAGCTGCTTCTCCACCAACGGAAGCATTGTCTCCTTCGGCTTCCATCGTAGTGCTCTTCGCAGTAACGAGAGTGGACGGAATCGCAGGTATAATATCCTTCACTACATGAGACGTCGTGCTATGCTCTCCGGCAGGATTCGTCGTGTCGGGATCACTCACCGTATCACTGTCTGTGCCATTGAAGAAACCGAACCGGGAAAAATCGATCTCTTCCACTGCCTTTTTAGCCTCCTCTACCCTGTCTTTGAGTTCCGCTGCGTCTTTCTCCGCTCCCTCGAGTCTCGTCCTGGCCGCCTCCAGGGATTCTTTCAGGTCAGCCACGATTTCCGGATCCGCGATGTTCTGAAGTCTGTCGATCTCGTTCTTCAGGGCTGTTACATCCTGACGCGCCTTATCAACTGCGTTCTTAGCCTCTTCATATGCCTCGATCTTCTCGGATGCCCAGAATGCCTTTTGGACTGCTTCCTTCAATTTGGAATAACTGTCAAGATTATCCTCATTATCTGTGACACGTCGGTAGGTGTCCTTGCCATTCTCGTCTTTTACGATCTCCGCAAGATAGAAGATCCCGTTATCGATATCTCTTTCCCCTTCCCTGCTTCCATCTTTTACAATGTAGTTGTAACGCACCTCGTAGGTTTTGTCGGGTTCGTCCACTTTCCGATAGGTCACCACGACAAAGTTCTCCCGGCCCCCGGGATTACTGGTTTTATGCCAGTTGAGACGTTCCATTTCGGCTGCACCTGCGTCGGTGTTCAGCAGAACCTTATCATTATCTATCCCTGTCTCATTGTATAATCACGTTTTTTGTGTATCACAATAATATATGCGCGAAGTACGGATAAGCCATGCTCCGTCCCTGTTCCGGAACGGCTCTGTTATGACTTGCACATTTCCGGTAATATTATTATAATGATTTTATTGTTAGCCTTTGCTAACATTTAATCATCCCTTTCAAGGAGGTACATGCAAGATGGAAATCAGAACCGTGGCCTATGGACTCCTTATCCCCTTTCTCGGGACATCCGCCGGAGCCGCCTGCGTATTTTTCCTCAAGAAGGATCTCAAAGCGGGCGTCCAGCGCGCCCTGACCGGTTTTGCCGCCGGGGTGATGGTGGCGGCTTCGATCTGGAGCCTGATCGTCCCGGCGATCGAACAATCCGCCGCGTTGGCACAATGGGCTTTTCTTCCGGCTTTTGTCGGTTTCTGGCTGGGGATCCTGTTTCTGCTCCTGCTGGATCACATCATCCCGCATCTTCACCGAAGCATCGATCAGGCAGATCAGACAGAAGGCCCGAAAAGCAAGCTGGACCGGATCGCCATGATGGTCCTGGCCGTGACGCTTCACAATATCCCGGAAGGTATGGCCGTCGGCGTCGTCTACGCCGGGCTGGTATCCGGCTCGGCGAATATCACGACCGGCGGGGCACTCGCTCTGGCCCTCGGTATCGCGATCCAGAACTTCCCCGAGGGCGCGATCATCTCCATGCCGCTCTTCGCAGAGGGAAAAAGCAAGCCGAAGTCTTTCTGGCTGGGACTTCTGTCCGGTGCCGTGGAACCCGTCTTCGGCGGATTGACAGTACTGGTCGCGAGCCTGGTCGTCCCTGCGATGCCGTATTTCCTGTCATTTGCTGCCGGAGCCATGCTCTACGTGGTGGTGGAGGAACTCATCCCCGAAATGTCGGCCGGTGAGCATTCCAACATCGGCGTCCTGTTCTTCGCCGTCGGCTTCAGCCTGATGATGGCACTGGACGTCGCGCTGGGATAAACTTCATATATAAGTGACCGTATCTGCGATCGGCTTTCTGCTGCCGTGATTCGGAAGCGGACCGGTCCCCTCCGCCGCATACCCCAGATCCAGCAGCATCACGATCCGCTCATGATCCGGCAGACCGAGATCCCGGGCCAGCACATCCGGATCAAAGAAATTCACCCAGCAGCTGTCTACCCCCGCATCGGCCGCAGCCAGCATCAGATGGGTGGCTACGATCGTTGCATCCTCCGCGCCGGAATCATATCTTCCTCCGGGATAGGTAAACACTTCCTTGCTGTCATAAGCAACCGCCAGAACAGTCGATGCACCATAGCGACAGGGGGTCGCGCGATCTACCTTGGCAAGTGCCTCTTCGGACCGGATCACATAAACCCGCTGTTCCTGCGTGTTCTTGGCGGTAGGCGCCAGGCGGCCGGCCTCCAGGATCGCATCCAGCTTGGACTGGTCGACCTGTCTTCCGTCATATTTCTTGCAGGAATACCGATTCTTGACAACTTCCTGAAATTCCATGAGAACCCTCCTTTTCAAAACCCACATCGGATCTTTTATCATCATACACGAAAATCTGCATCGCTGCTATTCCGATTCCCGCACCAACACCACCGAAAAGAATCCCCTCAGCCGATCAGCGATCCGGAATTATAGCGAAAAGTACCCCTCACATGACATGACAAGTTCTGTTCTGACGTGATGGAAAGCGAAAAACCGTCCCCTCCGTTATGCCCGCATCACAAAGGAAACCAGGCTGAACATGGCGCTGCCGTACACCAGGATGGTGGGCAGCCAGACCTTGCTCCCGTAAACCTCGTGCAGTTCAGAGACCAGCGCGGCAAAAATGACGCTCCCTACCACCAGGAAGAATGGGATGATGATCACCCCGTAAATGATCCCCATCGCACTGCCAAGCAGCACGACGATAATGAATTCCACTGCTGTCAGACGCAGCTCTGCTCTGCTTTCCTTATCTTCCATCCTGATCACCTCTGCAGGATCGGGCGGTTGCCCGATGGTAAGTGACTTTCTACATAATAATTCGATCGAAAGGAAGAAAAAAACGGGGCCATATGATATTGTCCTTGTGGTGCGCCTGGTTTTCGAGTATCATGAGAGCAATTCCGACCAACAGACGTTTTGCGCCCCGCGGGCGCCGCCGGATGGACATACCAACATGTCTGCCCGTTACGTACCCGGGCGCGAGTAAGGGGGTTCCCATGGACAATTTCCGATATTACACACCGACAGAAGTCATTTTCGGCAGGGACGCCGAGGCGCAGACCGGCGAGACAGCGAAGCGTTACGGCACCAGAGCACTGCTGGTCTATGGAAAAGGAAGCGTGATAAAGAGCGGCCTGCTGGCGCGGGTACGCAGCTCTCTTGAAGAGGCAGGCATCGCCTGCCTGGATTTCGGCGGAGCCAAGCCCAATCCCACACTGACCCATGCGGAGGAAGGCGTCCGGACGGCACTTTCCTTCGATGCCGATCTGATCATCGGCGTGGGAGGCGGCAGCGCGATCGACACCGCCAAGGCGATCGCACACGGGGCAGCCAATCCGGAGGAAGATCTCTGGGCCATCTGGACCCGAAAGGTGCCGCTCACCCGTTCCCTCCCGGTGGGCGCGGTGCTCACGATCCCGGCGGCAGGCAGTGAAATGAGCGATTCCGCCGTGCTCACCAACGAGGCCATCGGAAAAAAAGCCGGAATCAACACGGATCACAATCGGTGCCGCTTTGCCATCGTCAATCCGTCTCTCGGTGCGACGCTTCCTGTGGAGCAGATCGCCGCGGGCGTCACCGATATCATGATGCACACCATGGAGCGCTACTTCATCCCGGACGCGAAGAGCAGCCTGACGGATGAGATCGCGGAGGGGCTTCTCAGGACAATGGTCAGAAGCGGTGCCGCAGCCGTAAAGGATCCCGCGGACTACGATGCCATGTGCGAGGTATTCTGGGCATCGAGCCTTTCTCATAACAATCTGACGGAATGCGGAAGGGGCAAGGATTTCTCGGTACACAAGCTGGGACATGCCCTTTCTGCCAGATATGATGTGACACACGGCGCTTCCCTGTCAGCAGTCTGGGCTTCCTGGGCAAGGGATCTGTATCAGGGAGCACTCCCCCGTTTCGCGCGCTTTGCGGAAAAGGTGTGGGGGATCATCGAGAAAGACGGGGAAAAGGCCGCGCAAAAGGGAATCGATGCGACAGAGGCGTTCTTTAAATCCATCGGAATGCCGGTGAGCCTTAAGGAACTGGGGATCGAGCCGGATGACGATGCGATCCGGGCTCTTGCACTGGATGCGACGATGAATGATACGATGAAGCTGTCGCGGATCCGGCCGCTTGCGGCTTCCGATGTCGAAAGGATCTACCGGGCGGCAAAGTAGGCTCGTTTGAGATAAAAACAGGACCGGTCTGATGCAAGCATCACCGGTCCTGTTTTTATATGGCTTATTGATTCGCGGAAATTACTTCTTGTTTACAAGGTCCTTGAGAGCCTTGCCAGCCTTGAATGCCGGAACAACAGCCGCTGCGATCTTGATCTCCTTGCCGGTCTGAGGGTTGCGGCCGGTGCGAGCTGCGCGCTTTCTGGTCTCGAAGGTACCGAAGCCAACAAGCTGAACCTTACCCTTCTTCTTGAGTTCCTTGGAAACCGTGTCCGTGAAAGCCTTGAGAGCCTTCTCAGCGTCAACCTTGGTCAGGCCGGCTTCCTTCGCCATCGCAGCAACTAACTCTGTCTTGTTCATGTTGATTTTCCTCCTCTGAATTTGGATATTTGCGCGTCATTTGCGCGTTACGAATGATATTTTATCACGTAATCCATATTTGGCAAGGGTTTTCTGTCAAATCATGTTGATTTTCACCGTCTCAGGGTATCTTTTCGATGCAAAGCCCTTTATTTACGGGGATTTTATCGGTGCCAGGCCCGTTGATCTCACCAAAAATAAGCCTTAAACGGACCGTCCCCTCCGGCTCACCGACCTTCCCAAAAATGAGTCAAAAAGAACCGTCCCCTTTGACTCATTTCCGTTTTTCATCTATAATATAGGAGTTGCAGTCGGGAGTGTGCGGCGCGATCCGTGCGTTCCCGGAGATCATAGCAGTTACGAAAGGAGTATTTGCTTATGGGTCAATTGGACGGAAAGGTAGCCATCATCACGGGATCGACATCCGGTATGGGGCGTGACACCGCCTACCGCTTTGCGGCAGAAGGAGCCAAGGTCGTCGTCACGGGGCGCAATGAGGAACGCGCCAAAGCGGCCGTGGACAAAATCAAGGCAGCCGGTGGAGAAGCGATTTATGTCATCGCCGATACCACGGATCTGTCGAGTGCACAGAAGATCTTCGACGCGTGCATGAATGCTTACGGCACGGTCGATATCCTGATCAACAACGCAGGAATGCTCAGTCTTACTCCTTTCCTGGACCTCACCATGGAAGAGTGGATGAATGTCTTAAATGTCAACGTCACCATGGCGATCCTGCTCGGGCAGCTCTGCGCCAGGGAGATGAAGAAGAAGGGTGCAGGCCATATCGTCAATATCTCCTCCGTGGCCGGAACCAGCGCAAGGTGGGGCCCGACCGCATACTGCACCTCCAAGCATGCCATGATGGGGCTGACCAAGGCCATGGCGAGAGAGCTCGGACCGGAGATCCATGTCAACGGGATCTGCCCCGGCGCCATCAAGACCGCCATGCTCGATTCCGCGGGCGGTGAGGCCGCGATGACCGGTATGATCGAGATGTCTCCGCTGCATCGCTGCGGAGAAGGCAGCGAGATCGCTTCGACCTGCCTCTTCCTTTCGACAGCCGAGTCTTCCTTCATCACCGGCCAGCTCATCCGTGTGGACGGCGGCGTAGACTGCTGATCCGGACGACAGCCAAACAGAAAAGGACTGCTGTATCTCCTGCAGCAGTCCTTTTTTTGTCTTATGACATCGAAATTCTCAAAAACATCGGTTTCCGACGCTTTTTCAGACAGGCAGCCCCGCTCCTCACATTCCCGTCTGCATCCGGGCGCGGAGACTGCGGAGCGGGTGCTCCTTCTGCAGACGCTCCGCGAGACGCTGTCCCGTCTCCGTCGCCACCGACTCACCCTCCCGGGGATCATAACTGCCATCGTAGAGGTGATCCTCCAGAAAGCGCAGGAACGCCACATTCTCCGCGCCTGCTGCCGCCGCGATCCGCGATCCGTATTCCCTGAGAGTCTCCGTCTCGCCGATCCCCAGATTTAAGAGCCGCAACAGCATCAGATTCCTGCGGCAGAGGGCGGCAAACCGCTCCCGCTCCGTCAGCCTCCCGAACCGGATCCGCCGGATCAGCTTAAGGATCGTCAAGAGGAATACCGCAAAGAGAAGCCCTGCCGCAACCGGGATCGCCACGGCATACCAGGGGATCCGGATATGGTGCGTTTCCTCCTCCTCGGGCTCCGGATCAGGGGCTTCCACTGTCTCATGCTCCGGCGGCCCGACGGGAGAAACCACCGCCGCCTCCGTGAGCTTCTCGCGCTCTTCCACCGTCTCCCAGCGGCTCATCACCTCATAGATCGGCGTCGGCTCGTAGGGGATCCAGCCGGCTCCGTCGTAATACACCTCCGCCCAGGCGTGCGCCATGGCTGCCCGGACGACGACCTCGGTCTCTCCCCCCACGGGGACCAGATATCCCTGCACATACCTCGCCGGCAGTCCCTCCGCTCTCGCAAGCAGCACCAGGGCCGTGGCGAAATGGCTGCAGTAGCCCTCCCTGCTCTCCTTCAGGAAATAGTCCAGGAATTCCGTTTCTCCCTTCACCCGTTCCGGAAGCTTCCCCGGCTGATCCGTGTAGCTTAAGCCCCGCAGCATCCCCTCTAAAAGCACCATCCGGTCGCAGGGTGCGGATACCCCCGCGCAGAGCGCATCCAGATCGGCACGAAGCTCCCCGGAGAGCTCCACCGGTCGCGCATACACCTCATACACATGCTCCCGGTGCCGCAGCAGATCTTCATAAGAATAATCCGCCGCGTCCTGCCCGGCGACCATCATCGCATTGGGGGCGAAGCTGCTGTAGGAGGGCAGCTTCGATCCGCGCAGATATTCCAGGAACAGATCATGATCCCGGTTGATCCGGAAATAGGGGACCGTATACTCCGTCCGGAAGCTCTTCACCCCCGGCCAGAGCAGATCTCCTCCTCCCTCCTGCAGGCGGGCAGCCGCAGCCCAGCTCCCGGCCGCGATGGTCTTGAGGGGATGAAAGACATAAGCGGTATTGATCTTCCGATAGCGGATCTGCATGGTAGCCCTGTGGATCAGATCCTCCCGATGATCCGTGAACTCCTCCGCCGAGGCTAAAAGCGAGATCGTATCCAGCGTGACATCCCGGAGCCCGGAGGAATCGGTATCCGTCCACTCCTGCCCGTCAAAGGTGTCAAAGGTCTTCCCCGTGAGCTTCTCGTAACGGATCCCCGGCGTGAGCCCGGAGAGCACCATGATCTCCTCCTCGCTGTCGTGAAGCCTCCCGAAGATCTGCCCCCGGCCGGAAAAGCCCATCATGGATTCCGACGGATCTCTGTCATTTCCGATGGACAGACGGATGTGGAGCTCCCGCATGCCCTTCTCGGCCTGTGCGGCGATCTTTTTCACAAACGCCCAGTCATAGGGCTTCTCCGACACCGGTGCGATCGCCACCAGGAGCATCGTCACGAGCAGGAACGGCGCCAGCGTGACCAGATGCGCCACGCCGTCGGTGGATCCGCTCTTCTTCCACGTCCGCTGGATCTCCTCCGCCGCCGTGAGCAGGAGCAGGGAAAGGACAGCGACCACAAAGAGCTTCTCCACCCTGATGGAGAGCGCGGCGCAGGGGATCAGGGACAGCCCCGATCCCGCCGCGACAAGGATGCGAAACAGACGGATCCTTGCGACCCCCTCCCCCGCCAGAAAGGTGAAGACCGCGATCACCGGGAGCCACAGAAGGGCCGCGTGCCCGACAAAGACCTCGTGGATCGCCTCATTCCGGTTTAAGAGGAGGATCGCCGACACCACCGTGACCGCACCGGCCGTAAGGAGCATCCGCACCGTCCAGCCGGCGTTTTTAAACCCCGTAAGGATCCCGGAAAGAAGGACGATCACCGTCACCACGAGCCAGAAAAGCTCCCCCGCGCCGAGGAGCGGGAACAGGAGTGTCGCAGCTCCCAGAGAGACCGCGGATACATACAGGAGTTCGTAGAAAAAGATCTTCATGCGAACACCTCCGTCAGGCTCTCATCCGTGCCGATCGTAAGGAAGTGCACCCGGGCGCCCTCCTCCGTCTCCGGGATCCCGCATGCCTCATCCGTCACCAGACAGACGAGGACGGGAATGGCACTTTTTCCCAGCTGACTCACCATGGCGCCTGCGGCATCGCTCCAGGCAGAGAGCACCAGGATCACGGCATTGCCGCGATAGATCGCGGGCTCTGTGTCGGCTGCCGCAAAAAGCTTCTCCTGGGTGCTGTCCGGGCGAAAGCGAAAGCGTGCCAGCTCTGCATAGAACCGCTCATAGGAGCCGGTATTCTCGAGGGTATACCGGCAGACCCCCTGATCAAAGGCATAGACCGCTGTGCGGATCCCCCGGGCGGGATAATAATAAGCAAGGGAAAGCGTGGTCTCAAGGAGCTTGTTCTCCGGCGGCAGATAGCGATCCGGCGCCTCGTCATACCGGCAGGAATCCATGAGGATACTGATCCCGGGCGACTCCTCCCCGATGCGGGTGCGGACCATCGGCTGCCCTGTCCTGGCCGTCGCCTTCCAGTGGATGGTCCTGATGTCATCCCCGGGGACGTATTCCCGCACCAGCACATCGGGGTCATTCGGCGTGATCAGGGAATCCCGGGCGGATGCGGCAAGCTCCTCCAGACAGGCGACGCCCCTCAGGACCTCCCACCGCGGCATCACCGTCACACGAAGGGTCTCGGGATTGCGAAAGGTGATGGAAAAGAGTCTCAGATAATCCATGACCGTCACGGTCCGGACGCCGATCTCATATTCGCCGCGGTAACGGCAGACAAGGGTCGTCCGGTTGCTGACGCCGGTATGGGGCAGGAGCTCATACACCGTGCTGCTGTCCAGGCCGGTGATGGTGGAATAATCCGTAAAAAACCCCGTCCGGATCCCGGCATGGGCGAACAGATCCTCATTCTGAAGCGTGAAATAGAACTGCACCGGACTCTCGGCAACGACGGACCGGGTCTCGAGTTCCTGATAGATCTTGAACCGAAAAAGAAGGATCAGCGTGTAGATCAGAGAAATGACCGGGACGGTCAAGGTGAAAAAGAAGAAGCCGTAACTCACGGGACCGCCCACCAGGGAGATCCCTGCGAGGGCTGCCGCAAAAAGCCCCAGCGCGATCAGCCTGTTCCGTGCCATCTCACACCATGGGGATCTTAGCCTTGAGGACGTCCGCGTAGATCACGGCGTCGATGTCCTCCCTGGCCACCCTGGCTTCATAGGTGAGCGCCAGCCGGTGATGGAGCGTATTGACCGCGACGGCCTTAATGTCATCCGGTATCACATGATCACGCCCGTCCAGATAGGCTCTGGCCTGCGATGCCTGCACCATCTGGATGAGCGCCCGGGGACTGGCACCGAGAACGAGCCGGGATTCCTGCCTGGTCAGCCGCACGATCTCATCCGCGTAAGTGAGGATACTGTCCGCCACCTTCACCTGCCGGACCTCCTCCTTCCTCTTCAGGAGCTCCGCGGCATCCATGACGCTCTCCACCGTATCGCCTGTCCTGCCCTCCAGAAACCGGCGGGTCATCAGCACTTCGCTTTCCGCATCCGGATAACCGATGGAGATCTTCATCATGAAACGATCCAGCTGTGCCTCCGGCAGGGCATAGGTGCCCACGAACTCCACCGGATTCTGGGTCGCGATGACCATGAAGGGCTCCGGCAGCAGGATCACCCGATCGTCCACCGTGACTCTCCCTTCCGCCATGGCTTCTAAGAGACTTGCCTGTGTCTTCGGAGAGGTCCGGTTGATCTCATCGGCGAGGATCAGCTGGCGCATGATCGCACCCTCGCGGTACTCAAATTCCCCCGTCTTCATGTTCAGGACCGACACACCGGTCACATCCGACGGCAGGGTATCCGGCGTGAACTGGATCCTTCCGAAGCTCAGGGAGACCGCACGGGCTAATGTCCTGGCCAGTGTCGTCTTACCGACTCCCGGCACATCCTCCAGCAGGACATGCCCTCCGGCCAACAGACAGATCAGGAGGTTCTCCACCACCTCCTGTTTCCCGACAAAGTATTCGTTGATCGCCTTTCTGAGACGGTCTGCCATGATCTCCCCCTGTATTCCTGCACGATCCGGATGCAGTGCGGTCAATCCCCGTGCCGGGGCCGTCGGATCCGAAAGCCGTTATCTACAGCGTCTGATGGTTGCGCTCCAGGCTGCCGGCCAGCATTCTGGCGGTAAAGAAGAGGATCGCCTTTTCATCCTCCTGCCAGATCCGCTCCACATTGGGCTCCCCGATCATGAGATAGCCGAATCCCTTCATATCCACGGCCACACGCATGATCAGGATCGCCACGATCCCCCGGGACTCCATCTCCCGGTTTAAGTTCGGGCAGTACTCCGCAACCTCCGCAAGGGTGCTGCAGCCGTACATATCGTCCAGCATCAGTTCCTCGATCTCCTCCGATACATCCAGGGCAAGATTCGGATCCTTCATGCTGCGCAGAATATTATCCTGTCCGATGTAGTACAGATCGGTGATCCTGAGCTCGTCCACCAGAGTCTCGAAGGCCGCCTGCAGACGGGATCTGATATTCGGCAGGAGATCAAACTGCAGCGCCAGCCGGTGGAAGGTCGAGTAGATCCCGGACTTGGCCAGCTTGGAGATCTCGATGTCCTTGTGCTTCTCCTCGACATAGATGATATAGCAGTTTCTCCCCTTGGATTTCCCGCGGTAGAGGGTCTTGTCGATCAGGGCAAAGAGTCCGTCGTAGGTTTTGGCATCATCCGGATAGGTCGCACAGCCGATCGTCCCGGTGATAAAGGGCTCACAGCCATCCAGCTTGATATTCTTGCGCAGCACCTTGTAGTTGAAATACATCCCCTCCATGAAGTGCTTCTTTTCGTCATAGCTTAAGTCCTGCAGATTGACAAAGAGGATCTCATCTCCCCCGAAGCGTCCCGCCACGCCGACACCCGCGATGTAGTCGATCAGACCGTGGGAGACGCCGATCAGGACACCGTCGCCGACCTTGTGCCCGTAGGTGTCATTGATGAACTTGAAATTGTCCAGGTCAATGATCCCAAAGGTAAACGGCGTCTTCGTCGCGATGAGATGCTTCACAAAGCCGATGATATATGGCCGCGCGATCAGTCCGGTGAGCGAATCAAGGATATCGCTCATCTCCCGTTCCGCAAGGACCTCCTCAAAATAGGGATATTGGCTGAGTCGTTTCTTCGTATACATAATCACGTCCCGTCCCGTTTCATCGAAAACTTGTCCATGGGATAATTCTTAATATTCTCGAGGATCTTCCGCCCATCCGCCTGCGCAAGCAGCGTGTTCCGGGCCTTCATGGTCTCGATCTCCGTCTTATGCCGGGAGGGGCCGCCGACACAGCCGCCGTGACAGACCATTCCCTCGATGAAATCCTCCGCGATCCTGTTATTCTGTAAGAGCATCAGATTCTTGCGGCAGTCCTTGCCGCCGGCACACTGCAGATACGTCACATCCGAGACATCCTCTCCGCGCTCCTTCATACATTCGAGGACGGCAGCTGCCACACCGCCGCTGGAGGCGAATTTCTTGCCCCAGGCGGATGCCTCCTGATATCCGGTCTCCACCGGTTCCATTGTGACATTTTTGGAGCGCATCAGAGCGCGGATCTCCCCGTAGGTCACCGCATAGTCCGCATTCCCCGGTACGGAGGTGTCCAACGTCTCGGATTTCTTGGCGATGCAGGGTCCGATAAAGACCGTGACACAGCCCGGATGGGTCGCCTTGAGGTAACGGGAGACCGCGCACATCGGCGATACCGTGGAGGACATATTGTTCTGATAGATCTCCGGGAAATGGATGCGCTGCATATTGATGAAGGCAGGGCAACAGGAGGTGGTCATCTTGCGGCCCTCCTTCTTCGCCTCGCTCCACTCCTCGGCCTCATAAGCCGCGGTCATATCGCCGCCGAGACCGACCTCCACCATGTCTGCGAAGCCGAGCTTCTTAAGGGCTTCCCGGATGGAGGCCATGGTGATCTGCTCGCCGAACTGCCCCTCGGTGGCGGGGGCACACATGGCGATGACCTCCTTACCGGCCTTGAGCTCATGGATGATGTGTACGAGATAGGTCTTGGAGCCGATGGCGCCGAAGGGACAATGATGGATGCAGCGCCCGCACTGGATGCATTTTTCCTCATCGATCTTGCAGTAGCCGTATTCGTCGTAGGAGATGGCATCCACGGGGCAGCACTTCTTACAGGGGCGCTCCTGATGGATGATCGCATGATAGGGGCATACCTTGGCGCACATGCCGCACTCCTTGCACTTGGCGGGATCGATGTGCATCCGGGTCTCCCCCGGGGTGATGGCGCCGAATTTGCAGGTATTGAGACAGGCCTTGCCAAGGCAGAACCGGCAGCTGTCGGTGACGGAGTACGCTGAGATCGGACAGTCGTCGCAGGCGGGGTCGATGACCTGCACCACGTTACTGGAATCCGGGTTGTAGGAAGGATTCTCGCCGCAGGCCAGACGGATCCGCTGGCGCACGATCTCACGCTCCTTATAGACGCAGCAGCGATATTCCGGTTTCGGTCCCGGAATGATCTCGTAGACGACCTTTTCCTTATGCTCCGCGTCCAGCTGATCATTCCAGGCCAGACGGCAGATTTCCTCCATGACGCTGTGTTTGAGGCCGACGATACCAAAATCACTTGTGACCATAAGTTCCTCCTTCCGCTGCTGTCAGATGGGTTGTCGTGGATAATGGCGGATGCGGCAGTTCCTTTATCCCGCCTCTTCAATATCCAGGCGCTGTCTCTTCACCAGATTGGCGAAAAGACCGTTCCTGGCGATCAGTTCCTCATAGTTGCCCTCTTCCGCGATGCGCCCCTCATCCAGCACCAGGATGCGGTCACAGTTCCGGATCGTGGACAGACGGTGTGCGATGACGATGCGCGTGCATTTCAGACCATCGAGAGCCTCCGCGACCTGTTTCTGTGTCTTGTTGTCAAGGGCACTCGTCGCCTCATCGAACATCAGAATCTTGGGCTTGGGGGCGATGGCACGGGCGATCATGAGACGCTGCTTCTGTCCGCCGGAGATCCCGCCGGCTCCTTCCCCGATGACCGTGTGCATCCCCATGGGCATCTCGCGGATATCGTCGGCGATCCCTGCCGTCTCCGCCGCTTCCCACGCGGCATCCATTCCGAGATGGGGTGCGCAGATC